>NZ_JBHSHW010000050.1:0-588 GCF_042653305.1 Paenibacillus sp. GCM10023252 | reverse complement strand
GTAAAGGATGAAAGGGCTGTTTTAATCGTCATGCCCTCCGTTCCAGGTGGAGGGCAATCTTTTTCATGTTCTGTACAGCTGCGGTCATCAACGCCTGTTCCATCACGTTGTTTAACCCCCGCAAACGGCAATAGCGAAACCCATGGAGCTGTTTAGCATCCGCGAAGCTTCGCTCAATCGTTTCTTTTCGTTTACGGTACAATCTCTTACCTGACTTGCTCAGGCGGTTTAACCGCACTTGTTCTTTACTGTCCTCCCAGATGTGCCTCGTGACAATCTTTCGCTTGTTAGCAGACCTTGTGCACTTCTCTAGCATGGGACACTGAGCACATTGTTTAGGATCTGAGGCATAGTGCCGGTAACCGTTTCGATCCGTTGTGCGGTAAACCAACTCTTGTTGCTGTGGACACATATATAAATTACGCTCTGCATCATAAGTGAATTTCCATTTGGGAAGTAACCCTTGCGTCGGATGGAATCGCCTATGCGCAATCACACCATAGATATTGCGTTCCTCAAGCCCTTTGCAGATTGGTGTCGTCATATAACCAGAATCAAGCGCGACGGCTTCCACTTCAAAACCAAATC
>NZ_JBHSHW010000049.1:0-521 GCF_042653305.1 Paenibacillus sp. GCM10023252 | reverse complement strand
CCGGCTGATTCTGCTTCCCTGCAACTGAAATACTCCAATCGAATCCGCTTCTTCTACTTCTGCCGGACCAAGGAGCGACAGCGACGCAGCGTGAATAAGGTGTTATGTGAAGTTATAGACTTCTTTGAATTACAATCTCGTTTTCTCATTTCTCTTATTTCGTAATTTCGTTAGTCCATAAAATACAAGAATTACATGTCCAACTATTCCCATCCAAGATACTGTTCCAGCATATTGATAGTTAAAAGAACCATATAAAAGTCTTGTTGTTAGAATAAAAAATAAAAAAGAGATTACAAGCAACGTTACTATAATCTGCAGGTTTCTACGGTTCTTACTTAGGTTATGAATAGCCAGTAAAGTGAACATACTGAAAAGTACTAAGCTAATTGTGATCTCAATTAAGTAATTTTTTTGATTATATTTAACTAAGTCTGTCTCCGTGTAATCAGAAATAGAAAGAATAACTAATTGCATATACGTATACGTAATCAGGATTCCAATCCAAGTAAAGATGTTTA
>NZ_JBHSHW010000048.1:0-577 GCF_042653305.1 Paenibacillus sp. GCM10023252 | reverse complement strand
AAGTAAGCATAGTTTTCTTCTCCGCCGTAGCCCGCATCCGCAATAATTGTCCCGGGTAGTTTTCCGAGAGCGCCTTTGACCTTTTCCAAATGTGGTTTTAAGCAACGCGTGTCTGTTGGGCGTTGATGTAGGCTGTAGCCGATAATGAACTGGTTTTCCGTTCCGATCTGCACGTTGTATCCTGGCTTAAGTTGACCATTGCCCATGTGATCTTCTTTCATTCGCATAAAGGTAGCGTCATGGTCCGTCTTGCTGAAGCTGTTCCGATCCCCGAGAATCTCTTGCTGGGACTCATACTTTTGCAAACGTGGAAGCAAGTCTTTACGAAGCTCGCGAACCGCTTTCTTCAAAGGCTTGTCCTTCGGTTGAGCTTGCAGTTTCTCTTCCAATTGCTGTACAGCAGCCTCAAGCTTTTTGCTGGTTAAAGCAGACGCCTCGCCGAGCTCGGTAAGGTCTTGTCCCGCTTGCTCACCATCTTCTTGCTTTTCGGCTTGTGCAATGGTTTCAAACAGCGTCTGCACCTTCTCTTGCAGCTTTGCCTTCTGTTTCACAACCGCTTTGCCCCAAACAAAAGTGT
>NZ_JBHSHW010000047.1:0-566 GCF_042653305.1 Paenibacillus sp. GCM10023252 | reverse complement strand
GTAGCCGTGGTTCTGCGCACCCTAGGAATAGCTGAGTCCACCTACTACGACCGTAAAAAGCGAGCAGGCAACCCTAAAGCGACGGAAGCCACTGGCAGCCATAAGGGCCGCCCTGTGCCAGGGTATTCTTACACCCATACAGGAGAAAAAGTAAGTGATGAACAAATAAAGGAATGGCTATCTGAGCTGCTCGAAGGGGAAGAGTGTGTCTATGGCTACAAGTTGCTAGCTAAATGCATAAGCGATCGGTACAAGGTCAAGTTGAACAAAAAGAAGTCCTATCGCTTGTGTAAGGAACTCGGCATTCTGCAAAAGCCGCGTCAACGTAACCCATCGCATCCCCGTCGACTGCCTAAGAACCACCTTATTACAGGGAGAAACCAACTCTGGCAAATGGACATAAAGTACGGCTATGTCATCGGACAAGAGCGTTTCTTTTACGTACTCAGCATTATTGATGTGTTTGACCGTGTTGTCGTTAAGCAGTACAGAGGAGCGGTATGCGAAGCTAAGCACGTCGTCCAAACCCTATGGGTGGCCTTACAGAGCCGGATACAGCCCGGTGA
>NZ_JBHSHW010000046.1:0-835 GCF_042653305.1 Paenibacillus sp. GCM10023252 | reverse complement strand
GTTTACGTTGGCGGTCCAAACGAGAGAGGTAGGGCACAGAATCATGAACATTACCGGGCGTTACAAAAACATCCGTAATGAGGTTGTGTTTCACATCGACGGTACGGTGGTCCAAGTAAAAGAAGCCTTCCGGCTTGCCTTCACGAAACATATAACCGCTGTCCGGGTCTGTTGTGCTGACCTTTACCTCTTTTTCTTCGTTCACCTCCTCCCGTGGTTTTAAAGCTTTTTTCCTTGCGATTTACGATCTGCTTCTACCGCTGCATTCAGTTCATCCACATAGTCACGCGTGTTATGTTGTACTTGCTCTCTCGTGAATTTGTGTTTATTCGCATTAGCTTTCACGTGAGTTGAATCGGAGATAAGGACACGTCCGCCAATCATTCGGTGCGACACAGCTTGGAGTACAATCTCATCGAAGATATCTTGAAACACTGATGTGTCTTTGAATCGTGTTCTGCGGTTCCAGCTAATCGTCGTGTGATCGGGAACCCGATCAGCCAATCCCAGACCAAGAAACCAACGATAGGCAATATTTGTTTGTACTTCGCGTTCCAGTTGGCGCTCAGAACGAATGCCATAGAAATAACCAAGGAAAATCATCTTAAAGAGTACCAGCGGATCAATGGCTGGACGACCATTATCTTGGCAGTAGAGATGACGGACCTTTTCATCAATAAAAGAGAAGTCGATATACTTATCGATCTTACGAAGCATGTGGTCAGCAGGTACGAGGTCCTCAATGGACACCAGTTCATAATTCTGTTGTTTATCTCGATTAGAGCGCAACATGAGCAACACCATCCGTTTGTTTAATTACTATTATTATACTATA
>NZ_JBHSHW010000045.1:0-7225 GCF_042653305.1 Paenibacillus sp. GCM10023252 | reverse complement strand
TTAACGCGGTGTCGTGTTAAACTATTTGGACATAAAGAAGGCTGTCGATACTTTCTCGACAGCCTGAAGCAGCCGTCGGCTGCTTTTTGGTTTGATCAGGTTAACCACTCATTTGGGGTTGGCCTTTATTCATAGCCGGTGAAGAGGAGATTAACAAGGCTGACCATTTGGCTTCATGGCCAGGCATTACCCCGGGCAATCGCTCGTTCACAAAACACGGAATTATCAACGAAGTTTTGGAAACTTGCGCCGCGGAAATAAAGAAAGCATACATCGCTATTTCACGAAAAGTCCTGGTCATTTGCTACCACATGCCTAAAAATAAACAATCTTACATAGAAGGCGGACAAGCTTCGTAAATCCTAAAGAATGAACCCATTCGAGACTAGAGGCGACCAAGCAGTAGGCCGCACTGAGCCCTCTTTCTTAGTTCTACGATCTCTTGCGTGACTGACACTGGTTGTAAGTCAATGAAATCCTTTTTCGCAAAAAAAAGCGTTGGGGAGTCCCCAACGCCAAATCAACAACACCTTTTTGAAAGTTGATTTGGCGCGGTTTTTGAGTTGGAAAAACGTCAGCTTTTGAGAAATAAGTTTTAGACTATAAATTGCAACTTCATAATCAATCCCTCAAACTCGAAAAATAAAGTGTTAGACTGAATTAAAAAATAAGAGTCGTTCTAATTAGTAATGGGTACATATATTTCAAATGTTTAAATACATTTTATAAAGGGCACATTTTATAAAGAATGGGGTGAAACTATGCCGTTGAAAACAATCGCAAATAAATGTCCCGAATGTGGAATTGAAAACTGCTTTAACATACCAATTTCCATTACGCTCCAAGATCTTAAGGTAAACTGGTTAAAATGTACTTTTTGCTGCAAAATCAGCATAAAGCAACGATGGCTATAACGTAGATTTAATTTTTTCACTTAGGTTCTTTAAATTCCCCGTGTGCTTTATTAAATCTCTTCTTATTTTTTTACAAGTATCTTCATCAAAGGTTACTTCCTTTTTATTCACATGGCTTCTAATCACTTTTTTATTATCTACAATAATTACTTCTGAGTGTGCTAATGCATTCCTAACATCAAGTATTTCAGTTTTATAAGCTTGAAGAATATCTTTATTATCTGAAAACAGTGCTGTCCCGAGTTCTAAATGTCTGTGTTTTATTAATCTATTAATAGCACTTAGTCTGTCATTAGCTTCTAGTTCTCCACACAATTGCTCGATAATTTCAATAGTTGCTATTGACTTGTATTTAGTTAATCTTTCTTCTCTATTTATAATTACTTTATCAATTATCTCTTGCTTTTTTTTATCTTGATCTCCGCATGTTGAGATAAGATCTAGAATAATTCCTGTCATTTTAACATCTAATTCACTCGTTTCAGACATCACTAAGCCTCTCATTGTATTGACCTCTTGCAATTTCTTAATAGTAAGTGAAATCAATTGTTTAATCTTACTTAAAAGTTCTTTAGCACCAACCAAAAATGATACACGTTCTACCCATTTATGTCTTGTAATAATATCGTTTATACCAGTTGCATTACTTGAATAAAACAAAACTTCCGTTAATATATTATGACTTCTTAAATTCTCTAATATTTTGTCTCCAGTGTCTTCCTCACTTAAGTTTAAATCAGTCAAAATCAAGTCGTAATCATCTTTAATTAATTCTTCTAAATTTCTCCCATTTTCGTGATGATGAATATTAAGTTTAAACCCATAATCCATTAGGAATTCATCTAGCACTTCTCTTTTCTCGGCAACAATATCAGCGTCATCTTCAAACCACAGTATCCTATATTCCAGTCCCATTATGAACCTCCAAAATAAACTCTGCACCATGCGCTTTATTTGTATTGACTGAAATTCTACCATTCATATTCTCTAATAACTGTCTGACATGGAATAGTCCCAATCCTGACCCATCAGTAGTTGTAAAACCAAAATGAAATATCTTATCAACTAGCTTGCTTTCAATTCCCTTTCCATCATCTCTATATATCATTTTCAATGTATCCAATGTATCTTTCTCCCACACTATTTGCACATTTTTCGCACCAGCTTTATAAGAATTGCTAAGTAAATTATCAACAATAATAATAACTTCTAATGGTTTGAACTTATAGCTAAAGACTATATTTTTCGAGTTATCAATTTCTATACCCAGTAATGTGTTATTAATGTTTAAATCTTCGTAATGCAAATAAACATTTTCAATATACTCATTTATAAATTGAACAATATCCCGTGTTATAGTCTTAGACGTAGTATTAAAATTAGCTTTGGTAACGAATCTTGCAATAGTCGAAATTTTTTCATTCTCTATGCTTATCTTTTCTACAAATTTCATTAATGTTAGTTTTGAAGCATCATTTTTGATAGCGTCTTTCAAGCCATTAAGACTGTTGCCGATTTTCACAGTTCCATGATCAATATGATGCTGCAAACTAACTATTTCTTTTACATTTGTAGAAGCAACTGATTTTAGAAAAAGATTTTGGCTCTCAGTCTTATTAAGATCCTCGCTCATTTGCTGCAATTGCTCTTTGCTCAATTCACTTTCTTTCTCAAATTCGTTTCTCTCTATTAAAAGCTCATTAAATTTCTTCCCGATTCTATTTAGGTCTTTATGCAACTCAGGATCATTTGTACTTTCTAAAGCTCTTACAGTTAAATTTGAAATAACTCTTGATGCGCTATTTTGTTGGCGTTCTTCAATTATCTCGATAAAGTCGGGATCATACTCTACACTAATAATATCTTTTGATAAGGATATTTTTTTTATAGTTTCGATTATCTCCGATTTTACATCTTCAGGATCTAGGGCTCGATTCCTTTCGTTGCTATCTTCTGAATTTATTTTGTATGGCTCACCCCATCTAATAATACTCACTACATACTTTTCTAATCTTTTCAGGCCTTTATCATAGAAGCATTTAGTTAAATCTTCATAGAAGTTGTTTTTTATGAAACCACCATCACGGCTTGTTGTTTCTATAAAATTATCCCGAAAATCTGTTATCTCAATTCTTCCAATAAGTTCACGTGTGCCAAGAAATCTATTGTGCCCTTGATTTTTTCGCATATCTAATTTTAATGGATCTTCGCCTTCTTCACCAAAAGGGTAGATTCTAAAACCATTCTTATACATAAAAATCGACCCGTATGATTTAGGGCGTATTCCCATTAATTTTGTAAAATTAGTTTTGGCAGCATGATTCAGATAAAAAAGCTCAAAACTTATATCTTCGATTACATATGGATTGATCTCAATTGTTTTATATATAATCTTCCCTCGATCTTCAAGAGTTGTAGTGATTGTCTTATTTTCAACTAATACATTGATCTTGGTAGTTTTAATTTTTAGCACTTCAAATATAGAGTTTTTAATAAACCCATTTATTTTACTATACTCTGGTGCTTTTTTGTCATCATTAATTTCATCATCTGCAATTAGCTCAATGCTAAAACTGTCTGTTTGCTGATTTGGGTTTATTAACTTCTCCAGTGAGTTTTTTAACTTAATCAATTTATCTCTTTCCCACTTATCCCTCAGACCAGTTATTTCTAAAATTGTGCCATGTGGAATATCGTATTCTATTTTTTCTAAGACTTTATGCTTAACTCCTATTTCTGCAAACTCAGCTTTGTTGTTCTTCTCAAACTCTTCCCATTTAACATTGATATTTTCTATAAGAGCGTTGTTCTTATCTTTAATAGTAATAAGATTGAGTTTATTTCCTAGACGATCACATGAAAAACGACCTACACCTTTAGCTCCCGCAAAACCTCTTAGCGACTTTAGTTTTGATCGATAGTCCTCTTTCTCCTGTTCATCTTCAGAACCATCTTTCTTGGCAGAATACGCAACAAATAACCATTTTTCTTGTATATCCTCAATGTCCATTCCCTTACCGTTATCAACTATAATAATTTGGGCATTACTTGATTTATTATTCTTAAAATATAGCTTTACGTGAGTTGCATGTGCATCATATGAATTTTTAACCAACTCAAATATAGCTATTAGCTCATCAGTAATTAATTCTTTACCGATTAGATTTTTAAGACCTGTACTAATTTTGAACTTCAATAAATCCCTATCAGCCATTACGCATCACTCATTATCATTATTTTTTAGTACTTTCATAATTTCATTTGCAATAGCATTAGCAAATAAAGGAGGCACTGCATTTCCAACTTGAGTGTACTGGGGAGTTTCATGCTTTCTCCTCTCTCCACCAGTTGTCCTTTTACCCAAAAACTCAAAAGAATCATCAAATGATTGTAATCTTGCCAGTTCTCTAACTGATAGTATTCTTGGATTACTGGGATCATAATGAATAATATCATCAGGTAAAGTAAGAATAGTAGGGGAGACCTTGTCTTTGTGAAGCTTAGTACATCTATACTTCTTTGTATTAAATTCTTCAAACTCCTGCTTGTCTATTCGGTTTAATAATTGTGCGATACTCTCATCAGGCTTTAATCTTTTGAACCTTTTCGTAACTTTATCTGTATGTTTTGAAGCAGAATGATTAGTTAAACTTCCAGCGCTTATTCCAACACCGTGTATGCTCGGTGTTAAACCACTTTTTAATGCTGACTGATACAAAGAAGTTTTATATTTACTGTCATATAATTCTGCTGTTTCTCCATTTTTCAAAAATCGTAAATCTGAAATTGCTTGAGAAACAGTTACTGTATTGTTATGAATGTCAGGAAATTCAGGTGGTGGGACTATATCAATTAGTTCACCTTTTACACGTTTGATCTGATGTCCTAAAAAGATGACTCTCGGACGATTTTGAGGAACACCATAGTTTTTCGCATTTAACAATTTATATTTTACGCTATAGCCAATTTTCTCAGCTTCTTTAACAATAATTTCAGGTACAGTTACATTATCATAAATAGTTTGACTTATCGCTTTCAATCCATTTACTTTAAAGGATAGTATACCTTCTACATTTTCTATAACGAAATATTTAGGTTTCACGATTTTTACAATTTTTAAATATTCAATAAAAAGATAATTCCTTGGATCTGATTGACTTCTCTTCCCAGTTAAACTAAAACCTTGACACGGTGGACCACCTACAACTACAGATATTTCATTACCATCGAGAAACTCTTTAATCTTTTTGGGTTTTGCTATTCTCCTAATATCACCTTGATAGAATTTCAAATCTTTATAGCCTAATTCTCTATGTCTATTTTTATAAGTTAATGCTGCTTCGGCGCTAAAATCACATGCATTAGGTATTCTAAATCCAGCCTGCATAAAACCCTCGGCCATTCCACCCGCCCCTGAAAATAAATCTAGAACATTAAAAATTTGACCGCTCATTAGCTCCACCTATTCTGTGTTTTTGAACCAGGATATCATACATAAGACTATTTGACCAGGAGGGAAATCCTATACTTCCTTCATTTTACATTAGATATTACTGGGCTACTAGGAAAATTGTAAAATCAAAGAGAAATTTTTTCTCGAATTCGAATAGCCCAATCTCTTACTTCATCATTACGATAATGTTTAATCTTTTCAGCAACCAATTTATCACATCGATCCAAAATATTTTTATCCCAATGACCACTGTTTTGCACCAATCCCTCAAGCAGCAGCTTAATCTCATTTTCTATTGTCTTTAGTTCCACATCCTGCAATGGTCCCAGAATAAGTGTAGATATTGACCAATCATCCGGCCTTGCAATTTCTAGAATATATTTTGTGAACAAAGGGCTGGTCACTTGAACAATAGCACAAGTCCGGCGAACACCATTTGGGCAAATCGAAAAGCGTTTACCAGGTGGAATACGGACTACAGACATCTTAATGGAGTACTTAGCCATTTCCTTCAGTAAACTAATCATCTTGAAGAAGTCTTCTAATCCTATAGCTTCAGAAATCGGAACCATCTCCAGTGTTTTAAAATCAATGGGAGGTGTATCGCCACCGACGATTTAATCCTGAACACTGACTTCTTTGGATTCCCCTGAATTTTTGCCGCCTCTACCAGAACTAACAATTACATCGTTACCTGCATTCGTCCGACGTACGTCCTTCTTACGCGTTCTCACTATTGGATAGTTGACGAACTTCATGAAGGTAGGAGGGGCTTCAAGAACATCTTGATTAGTGTCCTCTTTGGCATTTTCGCTGTCATCATTTATGATTATGCCATCATCCTTGGAGCGAGCTGATATTCTTAAGCGTCTATCTCCGAATGCAGATTCCTGTCGTTTTTTAGATTGATGAAAGAATGCAATTTCATTGGCAGGATGGGTGAAGCCTGCAAGTCCTATGATTTCTTTAACCAAAACCATGTTGATAAATTTATCGCCGCGTACAATCAGCTCTATGGGGCCTGTAGGCGGTAATTCCACATCTATTGGTATTCCTTTTCTCAATGCTTTAGTTGGATTAGTGGGATATTCGGCAATTGCCCGACTGAATAGCGATTGATATACAGAATCCCACATCGCTTTTATTTTAAAATCCAGATAGATCCATGACATATGACGAGCATTACTTTCCGTAGCCATTGTATTAGGTACACGAGGCCCTAAATGAAAATGCAGAATATTCTTTTCATACTCACAGCGATCGATAAGTTGCTCCAAGCCATGCGGCTGTAACATCATATTCGCCATCAGATTCGAATTAATAAACATTGCTCTGATAAGCTCTAACACCGGAATACATAGAGTTATATCCCCAATCGCATACTGAACGATTTTTTGTGTTCCGAGCTCTGGATTTTTCCCGAAATTAATAAGACTTTTAGGCAACTGAAATCCATTCACCACTTTACCGCTATTAAGCGAGGGAATGGTAAATGTATACGCCGATCCGCTCATGGGGCGGAAATGATTAAGCACACCATTCGTATAGATTTGGCCAATTCGCAATAGTGGAATTGCTCCCCAAGCACGGGACAAGATTTTCACTTCACCCGATACTCTTCTAAAGGCAATTCGTATTCTCCAATTTCCTTTGTAATCGGTATATGGCGAACCGAACCAAATCAATTCTACATCCTCATTTTCTGCGAACGGCCACGAACGAAATTCTATTGCAGCCACTGTGTTGTCACCTCATATGCCAAATTAAAATTATGCAATCCATGACCGCTGTCCTTTGCAGATTGGTGTCGTCATATAACCAGAATCAAGCGCGACGGCTTCCACTTCAAAACCAAATC
>NZ_JBHSHW010000044.1:0-21442 GCF_042653305.1 Paenibacillus sp. GCM10023252 | reverse complement strand
CCTGCGAATGAGTGAGCATTCGTGAGAAAGCCCCTTAAATACGAGGGACGGAACTGAGCGACGTTATCCGCCAAAAAATGAGCCGATTGTGAAACTAACGGAACTCAGCGACCTTATTCCCTTTATTTTAGGTTCAACTGACACCAAATTGAGTATTTAACGTCTCTCAGTTCCGTTGCGGTCTAGACAGGGATGTCCGAATGTTGATTGTAGGCTGTCGAAGCGGACTCACAGGGGCGGTATATTCCGACGCCGTGCTCCTCCGTGGACATTGCTCTAGGAAGCCTATTCATACACTCCGTCCGCGCGGGCGAACCCGTAGGGATTCATCTTCCCTAGGCTTTCCACCATGTAAAAAAACTCCACGATTTCTCGTGGAGTTGTATGTCTTATTTGGTGGAGCCTAGGGGGATCGAACCCCTGACCTCATCGCTGCCAGCGATGCGCTCTCCCAGCTGAGCTAAGGCCCCAAGTTGACGACAAGTAAGATATTAACATGAGCTGACTAGGCATGTCAATTCTTTTTTGATACCGTCACTCGGCTCTTAGCCCTGGCTCTTGCCGTTCTGACCGTTCAGCAGGCTGTTCAGCTCCTTCATGAACATATCGATGTCCTTGAACTGCCTGTAGACGGATGCGAAGCGGACGTAGGCGACTTCGTCCACCGGATAGAGCTGGCCCATCACGATCTCGCCAATATCTCTGCTCTCTACCTCGGCATGCGCGGTCGTGCGAAGCTCCTTCTCCACCTCCGATACAATGACCTCTAATCGCTCAACCGATACAGGGCGCTTCTCGCAGGCTCGAATCAAGCCGCGCAGAATCTTGTCCCGGCTGAACTCTTCTCGGCTGCCATCTTTCTTAATTACAATCAGAGGTGTCTCTTCAATCATCTCGAAGGTTGTGAAGCGGCGGCTGCACTTCTCGCACTCACGTCGGCGCCTAATCGACTTGTTCTCATTAGCCGGTCTAGAATCTAGAACTTTGGTGCCTGAGAAGTCGCAATATGGGCATTTCATCTCTTCTTCTCTCCATTCTTAATTAATTTCAAGCAATTTCCAATACTAAGTTGTAATGAACTCTGGAATAACGAGCATAATACAGTTACCAACCGCAAGGAGGTGACATACGATGAGCAGAACAAACCAACTAGTAGTACCACAATCTAGCGCAGCCCTCGACCAAATGAAATATGAGGTAGCACAAGAGCTGGGCGTACAGATCCCGCAAGACGGTTACTACGGAAACATGGCAACACGTGACGCAGGCTCCCTTGGAGGTTACATCACTCGCAAGCTGGTACAAATCGCCGAGCAGTCTCTAGCCGGAACTTCCAAATAATGATTTATTATGTATAATTGAAGCTTTGGCCGGTCCTGCCCTCGGGCGGGTCCGCCAAGGCTTCTTCTATCATCATCTAGTTCAAGGAACTGGAGTACAGCTGCTTGTACTTATTATAATAATAATTGACCCGCTGTACATAATGACGGGTCTCGCCGAATGGAATCGCATCTACCGACTCATAGCTGCCGTCCCATTGGCCACTCCCGAGCCACTTCCTCACGTTGCCTGGTCCAGCATTGTAGGCTGCAATAGCTGCGACAGAATTGCCGTCGAACTGGTTATGCAGTGCATTCAGATACCAAGTACCCACTTGTATGCTTACATCGGCCCGCTTCAGCAGCATATCCTCTGTAACGCCCTTGAATCCAGCCTGCTCGATAATCCAGCCTGCCGTGTCTGGCATCACCTGCATGAGTCCCAGCGCACCCTTCGTTGATACTTGTCCCGTCTTGTAGTTCGTCTCCGTACGAATAATCGCCGCGATGAGATGCGGGTCCATATCATAGCTTGCAGCGCTCGCCCGAATGTCCTCTTCATAATGAATCGGATACATCCACCGAGCAGCACGGTCTGAATTCAGGAACAGGACCGCAAGGAACGACAGCAGTAGAACAACCAGCAATCTCCTCTTCATTCTCTTGCTCATCATCTCACTCGCTCACGGTAGAACGCTTCGACTTGTTCACGAGTCCCCTGCAACGTGCCGCTGTTGTCAATGACCCAATCCGCCTGCAGCTTCTTCTCTTCTATATCCATCTGAAGGGCTACTCTCCGTTCGGCTTCCTCCAGAGGCATGGCGTTACGGTCCATTAATCTCTTCACTTGCAGCTCCCTTGGAACGTAGGCAAGGAGTACACCTTCGTAATTCACATACTGACCAGTCTCGTATAACAGAGGAATGTCAGCGACTACCAATCCCTCTGGATGCTGCTCCTCGTACTCCAGCATCTGGCGCTGCATGTGAGAGCGTATAGCCGGATGCAGAATCTCCTCAAGCTGCTTCAGTCGTTTGGGATTATGGAACACAATCTCACCAAGCGCCTTACGGTCGAGTGTCCCATCCGAGGCAAGCACTGCTTGTCCGAACAGAGAGGCAACCGCAGCAAGCGCAGGCCTGCCTGGCATGACAACCTCTCTAGCGGATTGATCCGCATCGACGACGAATGCTCCCAGCTCAGCAAGCATAGCTCCAACGGTGCTCTTCCCGGAAGCAATGCCCCCGGTTAATCCAATTCTCACGCCTTAAGTCACCTCTAATCTATAACAGCTTCATTATACCCATCACGATTAATAAAATGCCCGGAAGCAAGGACACCGCCTTGACTCCTCTCCAATCTGCAAAACGAAAGCCGAACCTCATGCCGCTCAGCAAAAATATTGCGCTTGACAGAGTAATCAACATTGCCGTAATGAGTGGCGGCAAGCCAACCATGGCAGCGCCGAGTCCTGCGCCGAATGCATCCAGCGAGAGCGCCACTCCGAGCATGACCGCCTCTGACGCTGAGATGGAACCGGATCGGTCAACGTCTGCCGC
This sequence comes from Paenibacillus sp. GCM10023252, assembly GCF_042653305.1. Classification (NCBI taxonomy): domain Bacteria; kingdom Bacillati; phylum Bacillota; class Bacilli; order Caryophanales; family Paenibacillaceae; genus Paenibacillus; species Paenibacillus sp. GCM10023252. The sequence goes on along the minus strand of NZ_JBHSHW010000044.1, from coordinate 18,564 downwards.
CTGTGGTGTCTTAAGTATCTGAACAACCAATCCCAGTCTCTTCAGCTCTACAATAACGACCATGGTTGCATTAGGCTGAGCAGCTGTGGCTTCCGTATGAGGCGTGGCTGCGGCTGGCTCCTCAGCAGTTCCAGCTGGTTCTGTGTTGTTCCTGCGCCTATATTGCTGCAGTAGTCCCCAGGTGCCTAGAGCAATTAAGATAACGGCTCCCGCCCATCTTGCAGCGCTAGGGTTCAAGTAGGTGGAGAGAAGCGTACCAGCTTGCATGGACAGCCAGATAATAGTGCCTGAACAGCAAGCAATAATAATAACGGACACAATCGGAATCCGTATACGTCTGAGCCCATAGGTGATACCGACTCCGAAGCCGTCAACACTAACCGCAAATGCTAATAGCAGCAATGCAGCGAGATGTGTGAACATGAGCGATCTCCTTCCCCCTGCGACGGACCTCTCCACTCTGGACTAGGTATCCGCCTACTGATGTAACAACATCATCATATGCAGGAGGAAGAAGGCTGTGCCTGACAAGCTCTTGTTCCACGAAGCCAGATTTCACCTTCAGAATTCTTCACACACTCCACTCTGTCAGACTTCACCTGAAGACTTCTTCACACGCGGCAGTCTCTGGCATCTTGAGCAGATGTGAGTGCCCCGTCCGCCTACAACGAACTTATCAATCGGGGTTCCGCATCGGGTACAAGGCTCATTCTTCCGGCCGTAGACGAGCAGCTGATGCTGGAACATCCCCATCTCGCCTTGTCCGTTCACATAGGACTTAATGGAGGAACCGCCTGCCTCAACCGCTCTCTCCAGCGTCTCGTGGATAGCTTCGTGCAGCCTCTTCCATTCAGCCGGCTTAAGGGAATCTGCCGTGCGTTCAGGATGGAGGCCAGCGCTGTGCAGCGCCTCATCCACATAGATGTTGCCCAGGCCGACAATATACTCTTGGTTAAGCAGCAGCGGCTTGATCTTCGTCGTTCGGCGAGATAGCTTATCCGTCATCGCCTTCAACGTGAATTCCGAGCTTAACGGTTCAATTCCGAGCTTCATGAGGGGCTTCTGAACAAGCTCCTCGCCTGGCTGGAACAAGTGCATCGTCCCGAACTGACGCACATCCTTATATCGAAGCTCAGTCCCGTCTGTGAAGTGGAAGATGACATGCGTATGCAGCTCTACAGGCTCATGTGCCTGATAGACGCCATATCTGCCTTCCATCCTCAGATGCGAGACCATCACTAATCCATTCATTCTAATGCGCAGGAACTTGCCACGCCGCTCCACCGATTCAATCGTCTGGCCGGCAAGTGCCTGTGCGAATACCTCAGGCTCCGCTGGACGCTGAATAATGCGCGGGAGCTTGACCGTAACCGAGCTGATCGTCTTGCCGGTTACTAATTCGTTAAGTGTTCGTCTGACTGTCTCTACCTCTGGTAATTCAGGCATGATTATTGTTCACCTCAAGCCCTATTATACCTGATTATGAACGACTATGGACTACTTCGCCTCATACCAATTCACACCGTAAGAGACGTCCGCCTTGAGCGGAACATCCAGCTGAATAGCTCCGGCCATTACTTCAGGTACAAGCTTCTTCATCAGCTCTAGTTCATCCTCTGGCACCTCGAACACCAATTCATCATGTACTTGAAGAAGCATACGGCTCTTCAGCTTACGCTCAGTGAGCTGCTCGTCCATCCGCACCATGGCCAGCTTAATAATGTCTGCAGCGGAACCTTGAATCGGTGTATTCATAGCGGTACGCTCTGCGAATGATCTCAGATTGAAGTTCGATGCCTTAATCTCAGGAAGGTAACGTCTGCGCTCTAGCAGCGTAGTCACATAACCGTTATCCCTCGCCTCGGTCACGATATCATCCATATACTGACGTACACCCTGGAACACCTCGAAGTATTGTTGAATGAACTTGCTGGCATCGTTACGAGTGATCTTCAAGTTCTGCGATAAGCCATAATCACTAATGCCATACACAATGCCGAAGTTGACGGCCTTCGCGGAACGCCGCATGTTGCTGTCAACCAGTTCCTCCGGTACTCCGAACACGTCCATAGCCGTCTTGGTATGAATATCCATATCTTGTACAAAAGCTTCCTTCAGCTTCTCATCGCCTGAAATATGCGCCAGCACACGAAGCTCAATCTGAGAGTAATCCGCAGCCAATATGGTCCAGCCAGGCTCGGATGGGACGAAGGCCTTACGAATCTTGCGTCCTTCCTCAAGCCGGATTGGAATATTCTGCAGATTCGGGAATTGAGAGCTTAAGCGGCCTGTCGCTGCTATCGTCTGGCGATAATAGGTATGAATCTTACCTGTATCCCGTCTAATCTCCTTCAGCAGCCCCTCCACATAGGTGGATTGAAGCTTAGACAGCTGACGATAGTTCAGAATGTGAGGAATAATCTCATGATAAGGGGCGAGCTTCTCCAGCACCTCTGCATCGGTTGAATACCCTGTCTTCGTCTTCTTCCCGGCGGGCAGACCAAGCTTCTCGAACAGAATGTCACCGAGCTGCCTTGGCGATCCGATATTGAATTCTGTACCAGCCTGCTTATAGATCTCACCCATAATGATGGCAAGCTGACGCTCAAGCTCTACTCCAAGCGCCTCCAGCTCACCCGCATTGACGCGAATGCCCTGCTTCTCCATTCCTGCCAGTACAACGGACAGCGGCTGCTCCAGATCATAGTACAGGCTGCCCATTCCCTTGCTCTCCAAGTCCGCTTGCTGCAGAGGCACAAGACGCCTGACTGTATCCGCCTTAACAGCGAGATGATTGTACAGCTCCTCCTTCTCAGGCAGGCGGAATCTTGCTCCCTTGCCATACACGGCTTCATCTGAAGATAGGGCAGGCAGACTGTAGCGCTCACTCATGCCGATCAGCAGCTGATTCGTCTCTGTAGGGTCGAGCAGGTAAGCAGCTAAGTGGACATCGAAGGAAGCCCCGTTCAGCTCTACACCGTTCCAGTGAAGAGCAAGATCTGACTTATGTAAATCATAGCCGTTCTTCGGCTTGCTCTCATCGGCAAGCCACTCACGCAGCGGTGCGGAATAAGGCTCCCGCAACGCAGACATGGGCAGCACATAGACGACACCACCCGCTGCAATCGCTATGCCAACCACTTCTGCTTGATGGGGATTGTCGCCAATCGCCTCAACGTATAGACCGTGCTCGGCAGGTGCATCGCTAAGCGCCTGAATGAGATTCAGTATCCGTTCCGCATGCTCTTCCGCCTCAATAATAACAATATCAAGCTCGGCTGCAGGCTCAGAGCTCCCCGGCCCAGCAGCGGCTACACCGAGATCCAGCCGTTCAATTAATGACTTGAACTCTAGCTTGCGCAGGGCTTCAGCCAGCTCAGCTTGATCATACCCATCGTACCTGATCTCCTCCAAGCTGCGATCAATGGGCACCTCTCGGAAGATGGTCGCAAGCTTCTTGCTCATTAGAGCATCTTCCTTATGCTCCTCTACCTTCTCCTTCATCTTGCCCTTCAGCTTGTCCGTATTCGCCAGCACGTCCTCTACGGTGCCGAACTCATGAAGCATCTTCAGCGCGGTCTTCTCCCCTACGCCAGGAATTCCAGGAATATTGTCCGATGTATCTCCCATTAACCCCTTAAGGTCAATAATCTGTTCAGGCTGAAGCCCGTATCTCTCCATAATGCCTGCTGGCGAATAGCGTTCGACCTCGCTGACCCCCTTGCGTGTAATCGCAATAGTCACCTGGTCAGAGGCCAACTGCAGCATGTCCTTGTCACCGGTTACAACAAGCATGGGAACCTTGCGTTCATCGGCCATCTTCGTCAGTGTCCCGATAATATCATCTGCTTCATAGCCATTCAGCTCATACTGAGCGATGCCGAATGCACGAATCAGCTCCTTCATTAGAGGGAATTGCTCGGACAGCTCCGAAGGGGTCTTCTGCCTCCCGCCCTTGTATTCCGTGTAGCCTTCATGGCGGAAGACAATCTTACCGGCATCGAAGGCGACAAGGATATGGGTCGGCTTCTCTTCCTCCAGCAGCTTAAGGAGCATAGTCGTGAAGCCGTATACCGCATTCGTATGCAGTCCCGCTGAATTCGTCAGCGGAGGCATGGCGAAGAACGCCCGGAATGCGATACTGTTGCCGTCTATTAACATCCACTTTTCCATCATCATCAGACACCTCACCTATGTAACATCTAGACCTATCATACCACAAAATGAATGGAGCTTCCCCAGAGCCAAGCACAAGCACTCGACTCAAGGAACAGCTCCAATGTCCATTCTATATTCGGATACACATAGCTCCCAGTGTGTGCTGGGGACTCCGAGATGCCCTCAACTCATGTTGCACACTCATAGTGAAGCTGGCCGGCCCAGCAAATAGCCTTGTGCGTAATGAACCCCCATTGCTCTGACTTGCTCCAGCTCCTGCGGTCTCTCGATCCCCTCTGCAATGACCGATATGCCCATCTTCGCTGAGAGCTCCGTCAACGTTCCCAAGATATGCTCCTTCATCTCATCATGGTCAATATTCTGAATGAGCGAGCGGTCGACCTTAATGTAGTCAGGACGGAGCTCCACAATAGATTGAAGCGAGGAGTAGCCTGCTCCTACATCGTCAATAGCAATCTGATAGCCTTGGCTCCGATAATGCTCCAGTACCTTCTTCACTGCCCCGAAGTCCTCGATCGAGCTTCTCTCCGTAATCTCGAATACGACATTCCTAGGAGAGAGTCCCTGCTTCTCAAGCAGCGATAGGGTCTGTCCAGGCAGGAAGCCGGGATCCTGCATAATCTGGGACATAATGTTGATGAACAGCTTCTGATTAGGCTTGATGCCCATGCAGCCGTCAATCGCCTTCTCCCTAGCGAGCCGATCTAGCGCATACACCATCCCCTCCTGCTCCGCGTAGGAGAATAGCTGGAGCGGACCGTCGAACCAGCGGCTGTCTGTACAACGGGTCAACGCCTCATAGCCGAATACCTCATTGCTCTTAATAGATAGGATGGGCTGGTACACAGGATTAATGAGACGATTGGCGAGCACCCGATCGAACGCTCGGCGCCGCAGACTATGCTCCATCGCACCTGGAGTCTGCCCGTGCACAATGGCACGCTTCGTCGCCTCATACCAGCTTGGCCCGTCTTCATCCACATCATTGCCTTCCAATAGAGCAATTCCAGCATGAAGCTTCATGAGCGGACCGGTTGAACCCTGCAGATCGGCATACTCCTGCTCCCACTTCTCTCTGCATCTCCTGGCTGTCTGAAGCAGCCACCCCTCCATCAGCGTACCTTGTCCCCAAGGCATTCGAATCATGATGAACAAGTCATGATGGGTCCATCTAAGACCAGCGAACAGCATCGAACGGCCGAACTCTTCCTCAGCCGCAGCTGTGACATAGCGCTTCCATCCTGCCTGATCAATGGCCTTCCACTCTCCTCCGGAATGGTCTCCATGCCAGCCTAAGTAGATGACCCCGATTAAGCTGCTCCATCCGATATGCTCATTGTGAATAGGTACTAATGCTCTTAGATCTCTCATGATGACGTTCGTTCCTCTCCATGATGAAGGTATCCGATATGCTCCACCACATATACGCTTCCTCTGCGCAGCTTAGCCTGCTTCTTCAACCTTGCGGATGTACGCGACACTTCCTCCGATGACAGCGGTGCAGTCCCGTCCCACACCATGAGCGAGAGGGATAGCGTGACCCCTTCCTGCTTGACTAAGTTGCCGTGCCGGTCTTCCACGCAAGTGACTTCCATACCCTGATGGAATCGCTTCACTCCCTCATCGAAGGATTCGATCATCCGCTGGCAGAGCATCTCAGGAAGCGGGCATTCGGTTAGAACAATGAAGTCATCTCCTCCGATATGGCCGATGAAGTCCCGTGAGGTTCCGAGCTCCTTCGTAATGCCGCACAGTGTATGAGACAAGTACCTAATCAGATCATCCCCTAGGCTGAAGCCGAAGAAGTCATTGTACCACTTGAAGTAGTCAAGATCGGCATAGATGACGGAGAATGGAGTCTTCATTCGAATTCGGCGCTCCAGCTCCAGCTGAATTCCTTCATTGCCAGGCAGCCCTGTGAGCGGATTCGCCGTTCTAGCCGCTTCAGTTCGCAGAGTGGTCATACATTCAAGGATAGAACGAATGGACGCAGCGCCAATCATCCGGTCTTCTCTTGTTATAATAACCACATCATAGAGCTGAGAGAAGTCTCTGGCCATAGCCAGCTGTGATACGGTCTCAACGGGCAGATCCGCATCAACAATTAGCGGATGGTTGTTCATAATACGTTCAACGGACCGATTATAATACAGCGGAAGGCCGAACTGTCCAGCAAGCAGCTGATGCAGCTTCTCCTTCATTAGCAATCCAACTGGAAGCCCTTCTTCATTGACAATAACAGCCCCGTGAGCCTTCGGGTTCGTATTGAACATATAAGCTAGCTCGGACACCTTGGCCAGGTAAAAGAAGGTAGGGATTGGAGACGCCAGCTCGCCTATCCGAAGTGCCATGGAGTTCCCTTGGGTGTCAGACAACGCGTCCGCAGTCGATGCAGCAGCTAGCTCAGCGACTGTCGCAGGGTGGTGCCATATGGAATGCTCCGCGCTTAATATAGCTTCCTTAATCGCTTGGTAGAGCGCGGACTCCGTCGATCTGCCAGATCCGCTTGGCAGGGCAGCAGATACGCCAACTCTGAATCCAACAGGAGCGTCCTCTACATCTGGGGAAGATGGGATAGCATGCTTCTCGAACACCTTATTCAGTATTCTCCCCAGTCCATCTGCCGCCGCAGCGGTAAGCATCTCTAGCCTGGAATCTCCGCGTCTTCTCATTAGGAGGTAGAAGTACTCATTGTCCAGCCTCTGCTTCCAGATCAATTGAGCCTGTTCCCCTTCCCACTCCTGCAGAGCAGCATCCACTGCGCCGCTTCCACTCTGCAGATGCAGATAGAGGATCGCTGCTCCGCCTTGATGCCAGAGCTCTGTTACTCTGCGGATCATCTCACGATTCAATAGACCATAGCCAATCTCATCCACTAGAATCCCCTCGATAGTTGCATGTCATTTGCTCTTACTGTAGCAATGGAATGTGAAGAGAGATGCATTATTTCATGAAGATATCGTAAATCTCTCCCCTTCATATAAGACTATAGACCCATATGAATATCCCGCATCCCCTGCCTCCCAATGGTCAAAAAAAAAAAACTAAGCTAAACCTCTTCGGTTCAGCTTAATTAGATCATGCTATAACGTTATGGATGATTACACATTCAGATCTGGACGCTTGCCTGTAACGAGATAGACGACACTCTCCCCAATGTTCGTAGCATGGTCCGCGAACCGTTCGATATAGCGTCCAACGAAGCTAAGAAGGGAAGCCTGAGTAATGGTTCGCGGATTCTCCATCATGAGAAGCAGGAGCTCCCGTGTAATCTGGCTGTAGAGGGCGTCCACTTGATCGTCATCCTTGGCCATCTTGTAGGCAAGATCAACATTCTCTTGCACGAAGGATTGGATGGATTCATATGTCATGAGCTGTACAATCTCAGCCATACGAGGCAGATCGATCAGCGGCTTGATGAGAGCCTGGCCCTCAAGACGAAGAACAACCTTAGCGATATCAACAGCCAGGTCGCCCATACGCTCAAGATCACTCGCAATCTTGAAGGCGGCAAGTATTCTACGCAGATCCTTAGCTACAGGCTGCTGAGTGGCAATCAGCTTAGAGCCCAGCTCGGTAATTCTCTCCTCGAGAAGGTTGAGCTGCGGATCTTCCTTAATAATGTTCGTTGCTTTTTGCAGATCTACATTTTTGAGAGCATCCATCGAGTGGAACAAGGCCTTCTCTACGAAGGTTCCCATCTCAACTAACAGATTGTGAAGCTGGCCAAGCCCTAAGTCGAACTCCTTGCGTGTCGTCATCATACTTACGATTCCCCCGCTTTCTATGCGTTGTGTAATCCTATCCGGCCCTTAACCGAACCGGCCGCTGATGTAATCCTCAGTACGCTGATCGGTTGGATTGGAGAATAGCTTCTCCGTATCCGAATACTCAATCACTTCACCGTTCAGGAAGAATACAGTCTGATTCGATACCCGCGCAGCTTGATGCATATTGTGGGTAACCATAACGATCGTGTAGCGGTCCTTCAGCTCCTGAGCAAGCTCCTCAATCTTCAGCGTAGAGATCGGATCTAGAGCCGAAGTCGCTTCATCCATCAGCAGAATATCAGGATTCACCGCAAGTGCTCGGGCAATACAGAGACGCTGCTGCTGACCGCCTGACAAGCTGAATGCGGAACGCTTCAGATAGTCCTTCACTTCATCCCAGAGCGCCGCCCCCTTAAGGCTGGTCTCCACGAGCTCATCCAGCTTCTGCTTGCTGCGAACGCCATGCAGACGAGGACCATAGGCTACGTTGTCATAGATCGACTTAGGGAATGGATTCGGCTGCTGGAATACCATTCCTACTTTTTTGCGAAGCGTCTCCACGTCTACTTCATTCGAGTAGATATCCGTTCCGCCAATTGCGATGCCGCCCTCGATGCGCGTTCCCGGAATCATATCATTCATGCGGTTGAGTGTACGAAGCAGCGTCGACTTCCCGCAGCCGGATGGTCCGATGAACGCCGTAATAGCCTTCTCCGGTATCGTTAAGGATACGTTCTTCAGCGCGTGAAAAGCACCATAATACAAATTCAATTGATTAATATGAATAAGTGATTGCATATCCGTATATCTCCTCCGCTAGCTTAGGTTAGATTAGATGTTCTTCGAATACTTGTTGCGCAGCAGTATCGCTGAGAAATTCATCAAGAGCAGAAGCGCTAGAAGCACAATAATACCTGCTGCAGCAAGCTCCTTGAACTCAGGCTGCGGTCTTGAGATCCAGTTGAAGATCTGAATCGGCATAACGGTGAAGGAATCGAGCAGACCGTTAGGCAAGAACGCCACGAAGGTTAGAGCGCCAATCATAACTAGCGGTGCCGTCTCTCCGATAGCCCGTGACAGCGCAAGAATAACACCTGTCAATATTCCAGCCATGGAGGATGGAAGGACAGACTTCGCAACTGTCTGCCACTTCGTTGCCCCTAGTGCAAAGGAGGCATCTCGTCTAGCCTTCGGAACCGCACGAATGGCCTCCTGCGCGGAAACGATAATAATAGGAAGAACGAGCAAAGTCATCGTAAGTGCTCCGGCAAGCAAGCTGCGGTCCAGCGACATGAGCCGAACGAAGATCGTGAGTCCGAGAATACCGTAGACAATAGATGGCACACCCGCAAGTGTTGAGATATTAAGCTGGATTAAGCGGGTCAAGCGGCTCTTCTTCGCATACTCCTCGAGATAGATGGCAGCACCGACCCCTAGAATGAAGGACAATGGCGCCATAATCAGAAGCATGTAGATTGTTCCGACGATGGCCGACTTCATCCCAGCGATCTCAGCCTTGCGAGAAGGATAATTCGTGAATAGTTCAGGCTGCAGACTTGCGAAGCCATCCATAACAATGTCAATCATAAGCGCGCACAGCGCGATGACCCCTATTGACGTAGCAACAACGAACAAGATATGAAGGGTCCAGTCCATCCTTCTGCGGCCTGCAATCTGCTTGCGGTTCGCGTCTTGGAATACATTCATCTTAATACTCCTCCCGGAATCTTCTCGCTACGTATTGAGCAAGAATATTAAGCAGGAAGGTGATGACGAACAAGGTCATACCTACTGCGAAGATCGTACCGTACTCCACCGTGCCATGAGGTGTGTCTCCAAGACTTACCTGGACGATATAGGCGGTCATCGTCTGAATGCTGTCTAGCGGATTCAGTGTCATGATAGGTGTTGCACCAGCCGCTACCGTAACGATCATCGTCTCACCAATTGCTCTTGAGAAGGCGAGTACCGATGAGGCTACAATGCCGGAGAAGGCCGCGGGTACGACAATCTTGAGCGCTACTTCGAAGCGTGTTGCACCAAGAGCGTAGGCACCGTCCCTTAAGCTGCGAGGAACTGCAGACATTGCATCCTCACTAAGCGAGCACACCATCGGAATAATCATAATCCCGACGACAAGACCAGCTGCGAGGGCATTGAACACGCCTGCACTCGGGAAGATGTTCTGAATGATAGGTGTTACGAAGCTTAGTGCAAAATATCCATATACGATCGTAGGAACACCAGCCAGCACTTCGAGAATCGGCTTAACAATCTTACGGACACGCGTTGGTGCATATTCAGAGAGGTAGATCGCGCTCGCGAGCCCAATTGGAATAGCAACTAGACAAGCGATTAATGTAATGAGCAAAGTGCCGGACAGCAGTGGAATGACGCCGAAGCTCTTAGGTGTAATCAGCGGTGACCATTTGGTTCCGAACAGGAAGTCTAGAACCGGTATCTTTTCAAAGAAGTGGTAGGTTTCTGTAACAAGAGTAATCACTATGCCTATCGTTGTAAGAACAGAGATCGACGCACAGAGAAAGAGCAGGATTGGCATAACCTTATTCATAATGCTTACCCGTTCGTTTCTGAAGGTTAAGTGTTGACCTTCTCCTTGCCCCTTCACTCCTGAGCTATCCTTGTGCGCCTTGTTCTTTGCTTGCATCGCTTCGGCCTTCATTACGGCGTCCTCTCCTTGCCTTTACAATTCGTTAACATACTCGGCGTGAAAAATGTGATGTCCCACGAGACACCACATTTGTTCACTTCAAGCTGAATTTACATTCAGTTGCTGCTAGCTTCTCCGTTATTCTACCTTAGCAGCTTCTGTAGCATACTGATCATCAGGAAGTGCAACATATCCTACTTCAGAAGCCATCGAGCCGATGTTTTTGATGTAGAACTGAGTGAAGGCCTTCACTTCCGGGCGCTCCAATTCTTTTTTGCTCACATAGATGTAGAGCGGGCGGGACAATGGAGCGTAGGAACCATCCTTAATCGTATCGTTGGAAGGAGTGATTGCGCCCTTGCCGCCGTCAATCGGAACGAGCTTCAGCTTGTCTTGGTTCTCTTCGAAGTATGCGAATCCGAAGTAGCCAATGCCGCCTTTGTTGCCAGATACGCCTTGTACCAGCGTGTTGTCATCTTCACTGAAGGAGATGGCAGCATCGTTACGAATACCTTTTTTATCAAGAATCGCTTCGTTGAAGTAGTCATAAGTCCCGGAATCTGCGCCTGGGGAGAACATTTTGATTTCTTCAGCCGGCCATGCAGCACGAACATCCTTCCAAGTCTTAACTGTGCTGCCTGTGATGAAGATCTTGTTCAGCTCTTCAACAGTCAGGTTGTCGATGAAGTCGTTGTCCTTACTTACTACTACGGACAGACCGTCGAATGCAACCTTAAGCTCAGTGTACTCGATGGCTGCATCCTTACATACCGTTGCTTCTTCATCCTTAATTGGACGGGAAGCGTCAGCGATCGCAATCTCGCCTGCGCAGAACTGCTTGAAGCCGCCGCCTGTACCGGACACACCTACAGGTACACGTACATCTGGATGCTCAGCGTTGAACTCTTCTGCTGCTGCTTCAGTTAGCGGGAATACTGTGGATGAACCGTCAACTTTAACTTCGCCGGACAGTTTCTCACCGTTTGCTGCATTATTTTCACCAGCTGCGCCGTTTGTTTCGCTATTTGTCGTGCCTTCATTCGTTGTGCCGTTATTAGCATTACTTCCGCATGCTGCTGTGAACATCAACAGTGCCACCATGAACAACATGACGAACCCTTTACGACCTTTGCCTTTTAACAACTCTACCACTCCTTGTTTTTTCTGTTTGGGTCTGTCCCTTACGTCTTCTATCCTACTAGTTGTTTGTAAATCCGGTACTCGCTTTTTGTAAACTTCATGTTAAAAATATAATCTCATCAGCTTCTCGATCTCACTTGCAACAAGAATCGACTGATCATCGGCACTTTGCGACAGCAGCGCGACATGCTCCGCGCTCGTTCGATTTGCCGCGGCTGCTCGGAATAAGTGTTCGAAGGCCGTGCCCGCTGTTCGCACGTACACCTCACTAGCAGCTGTAATCGCCTTCCCTTCCTCTGAGAGAGTCGCTGTGCTCTGAATGGCCGCTCCGATGGTCCCTGTCAGCTTCGTAATCTCCTCGGCTGAGCGCTTCGTCTGTGCGGCCAGCTTCATGACTTCCCCTGCAACTACGGCGAAGCCGCGTCCATGCTCACCAGCTCTTGCAGCTTCAATGGAGGCATTAATCGCAAGCAGATTACATTGCTCCGCCAAGTCCTTAATGACGGTAGATACATGATTAATAGAACCGGCCTCCCTTTGCAAATCCTTCATTTGCAATTGCTGCATGGATGAGTTGGCTGCCACTTGCTCGAAGGCATGGGTAACCTTGTCGAGCTCTGTCTTGCCAGCAAGCGTGTAATCGACCATCTCTGTAGAGAGGGCTTGTCCTTGAACGGTGGATTCACGTACCGATTCAACCGCCTGATGAATCTGCTTCACCCGGGTATCCACGCTCTCCATCATTCTCATCTGCGCCGCTACCGCTTCTTGCTGAAGGGCTCTGGACAGCTTGAGCAGATCGGATATGGTGAGCACCCCTGCCAGACGGCCGCTCTCCGTGACAATTACACAGTCATACAGGGTAGCTTCGGGACGGCTTAAGGCACTGTCAATCAGCTGTTGAGACGAATAATCACAGTCTATAATCAACGGGGATTGATCCATGAGCTTCGACACTGCCTTCTCATAGTAGAGCTCTACACCGAACCGCTGGCTGAGGTTCATGAAGAATCGGTTGCGCATGAGCAGCCCAACTGGCTTCCCTTCCTTGTTGCATACAACGACACACTCACAATCAGGCTGCTGCTTGAATAGGACAATAGTCTCACGGCTTGTCTGTGCGTCATAGGCCCGTGGAGCCTCTCGTATGTAATCCATCAAGCTGACCCTGCTAAGTGTCTCTCCTTTACTTGGTCGCTGCTCGCTGGTTCGATTTGCCTTCCTATCCTGTATTGTCGTGCTCATTTGCTCTCAGTCACCCTTTCGTTACTCTCCCTTCTGCTACTATAGGACTAGAGCATCAAGCGTAACGCAGAGATTTGTTATCGCCGTGTTAAAATTAAGGAAAATGATGTCAGATGATCTGCCGTCATAACATAAATAAAAGAGACATGGTGCTCCCGCAAGGGTCCATGTGGAATGAAAACGATGGGGTTGGTATAAATTAAACGTCAGAGCTTACTGACAGGAGGAATGATCATATGGACAAAAGCTTGTCATTCCCTCAGTTCCCGGAGTCTTACTGGAGGGCAACGGCTAATAGTCCGGAATTCCCAGCCTTGCAAGAAGACATCACAACGGATGTTGCCATTGTTGGCGGAGGAATCTCAGGAATAACAACAGCCTATCTGCTGACCGAAGCCGGCCTTAAGGTTACTCTGCTTGAAGCAGGGAAGCTGATGAACGGCACGACCGGCCACACGACAGCCAAAATTACCGCACAGCACGACCTCATCTACGATGAGCTGATCAGCAAGAACGGTGAAGAGAAGGCTAAGCTGTACTATCAAGCGAATCATGAGGCGCTCGCCTTCATCTCCTCAATCGTGCATCAGAATGGATTGGACTGCGGCTTCTCCGAGCAGGATGCTTACATCTATACGAATGATGAGACCTACATAGACAAGCTGGAGCGTGAGCTCGCTGCCTACGAGAAGCTTGGCATTCCGCGAGATTATGTGGCTAGCATCCCTCTGAACATCCCAGCTAGAGCAGCGATTGTGATGAAGAATCAGGGCCAATTCCATCCGCTTCACTATCTGAATCATCTCATCAACCGAATCGTGCAAGGCGGCGGTCAGATATTTGAACATACGACAGCTATCGATATTGATCATGGAAGCCGGCAGGTCATTATCACCCGAGAGGGTCATCGCGTCACGAGCAGCCATGTAGCGGTTTGCACACACTTCCCCTTCTATGACGGGATCAGTATGTATTTTGCAAGGCTTCATGCCGAGAGATCCTATGTGTTAGGCGTTAAGGCGGCGCAGCCTTATCCGGGAGGAATGTACCTCAGTGCTGAGGATCCTAAGCGGTCCATTCGGTCTACGAAGCTGCCAGAAGGATCGGAGCTCCTCATTATCGGGGGGCAGAATCATAAGTCGGGACAAGGCATATGCACCTTCGAGCACTATGAAGCGCTGCAATCCTTCACCGCCGCTACATTCGGAGAGGCAGAGATTGCGTACCGTTGGTCCGCACAAGACCTGACAACGATTGATAATATTCCGTATACCGGCCAAATCAGATCCTCTACCCCTCATATCTTCGTAGCAACCGGCTACCGCAAATGGGGAATGACGAACGGTACGGCCTCGGCTATCCTGCTCCGTGACCTCATATTGGACAAGGACAGTCCTTATGCTGAGCTGTACAACCCATCTCGAGGGATATCCGCAGCGGGTTGGAAGGAGCTCATCGTAGAGAATGTCGATGTTGCCAAGCATCTGATTGCAGGGAAGCTGGAGATGATTCATAAGCGAGCGGAAGATCTGGCTCCGGATGAGGGATGTGTCGTCACTCATCATGGCAAGAGAGCCGGGGCGTATAAGGATAAGCAGGGACAGCTGCATCTGGTTGATACAACCTGCACCCATATGGGCTGTGAAGTGGAGTGGAACAACGGAGACCGAACGTGGGACTGCCCTTGCCATGGTTCAAGGTTCGCCGTATCCGGCGAAGTGGTAGAAGGCCCGGCTGAGAGGCCGCTCAAGAAGCTCAAGCTATAATCTTGTCATGAACTGCACCTTAATATTCCGTTAAGGTGCAGTTCAACTGCTAACGAGAAAGGTTGAGTCTACGTTGAAGGGTAACTCAAAAAAGCTGGATCTGGCGGCCTTAGCATCGATTCCGTTAATTATGACACTCGCGAACTCTATGCTGATCCCTGTCCTCCCCCTAATGAAGAAGGAATTATCCATTACTTCCGTCCAGTCGAGCCTTATTATTACCATCTATGCTGCAGTGTCCATCGTCTGTATTCCTATTGCAGGTTATCTCTCGGACCGCTTCGGCCGTAAGCTTATTATTATTATTGGTCTTTCCTTAGCAGCTGTCGGCGGCCTCGTATCCGGTCTGGCTGCATGGCTGTTAGATCAACACGTCTATGCTGTTATTATGGTTGGGCGATTCATACAAGGCATTGGCGCGGCTGGGGCCTTCCCCATCGTTCTCCCCTTGGTCGGTGACATGTTTGACAGTGAGGAAGAGGTATCCAGCGGTCTTGGCATGATTGAGACGTCCAATACGTTCGGGAAGGTCGTAAGTCCCATTCTCGGCTCCGCACTCGCGCTCGTCATTTGGTTTCTGCCGCTAGCCGTCATTCCAGTCATTTGCCTCATATCCGTCGCAGCTGTAATTTTTTGGGTGAAGGCGCCGAAGCAGAAGAAGACCGAGCAATCGTTGAAGGATTTTGTGACTTCCCTTAAGAGCATATTAGCCGAGAAGGGCAAGTGGTTATATGCGATATTTGCTATAGGCGGCATTGCCATGTTCGTGATGTTCGGGTTCTTGTATTACCTGTCTTCCGTGCTCGAGGATCATTACAAGATTGATGGCATCTATAAGGGGCTGCTCCTGGCCATACCGCTTAGCGCCATCTGCCTGGCCTCGTTCATTACAGGCAAGATTGTAGGCGAGAAGAAGCTTAGAATGAAGTGGTTCACCTTCGCAGGGGTAACCATCCTTGCTGCCTGTATGCTGGCCTGCGGATTGCTTAATTCGAAGAGTCTATTCATCCTGCTTACCTTCATGTTCGCAAGCGGAGCTGGGATCGGAATGGCCCTACCGAGCCTGGATGCCCTTATCACAGAGGGAATAGAGAAGAAGCAGCGAGGGACCATTACCTCCTTGTACAGCTCCATGCGCTTCATCGGAGTCGCCTTGGGGCCATTAATCGCCTCCGTCATGCTGAGCAGAGAGGAGCTATTGTTCTATCTGTTCGCCGGAAGCGCAATCGTCTGCTGTCTGCTCTCGTTGTTCGCTATCAAGCCCAAGCAGTCGGATACAAGCTCGGCTGTCCCCGCAGCAACAAAACCTTAGCCCTCATAGAGACGGGCTAAGGTTTTGTTGTCGTATTAGGTATGTTGGGTGGCTTAGGGGGACGGAGACTGAAGCTGATTAAGACTTCGGAACTCGTAGCCCTGTCTCCGTGCCTCATCAATAATACTGCCAAGAGCTTCCGCATTGTCCTTAGAGACGGAATGCAGGAGGAGAATGGCACCTGGGTGCAGCTGCTTCACCACTTGATGATAAGCGTAGGCCTTGCCCTGCTGTGCATTCACATCCCAATCCTTATAAGCAGCGGACCAGAACACATTCGTATAGCCGAATTGCTTGCTTGCAGCGAGGACCTTCTCGTTGAAAATCCCCCTAGGCGGACGAAGGAAGCTCATCTCCTTCTGCCCAGTAATGGAAGCAACCTCGTCCTTCACCTTGCTTAGCTCCGTCTGAATCTGAGACTCCGTCAGCTGCGTCATATCCGGGTGGCTCCATGAGTGATTGCCAATGGTATGCCCTTCTGCTGCCATCCTCTTCAGAAGCTCCGGCTGGTCCTTCACATAATGCCCAGTGACAAAGAAGGCCGCCGGAACCGTCTTCTGCTTCAGGACGTCAAGAATGGCCGTCGTATAGCCGTTCTCATACCCGTTGTCGAAGGTTAAGAACAGTTCCTTCTTCGTAGTATCCCCCAGGAACAATGCCCCGTGCTTCGTAAGGATTGGCTTGAAGCCCTCTTCATTAATAGAGGGCAGCTGGCCGTTCACACTCTTTTTGAAGCCGAAGTGATAGGCTCCGGGCTGTGCATTCGCTGTGGCTGCTTGAGCTGCCGGAGCAGCCGGATAGGCTGCAACGGCAGGACCGCCGCATAGCAGGCTTGTCAACAGTGCTGCCCCTATCCATCTGCTGTAATGTCGCAATGCCTCGCATCCTTTCTAGCTTCTTTTCAATAATCCACACCGATAGGTTCCCCATTAAGCCCATTCTCTATGTTCCCATTCATTCTTGAGAGCGTTACCATCAGGATAAAGTTGGAGCTCGCGAAGGAGCAGGAAGAGGTCTTGCAATACGAAGAGAACCCGGAGCATGGTCCGGGTTCTCTTCGTTATGGGCTCACTATTCTGCGGTACCGATTACAGGCTTGTTCTTGAGGATGATGAGCAGCAGGCCGTGAGTGACTATGCCTGCAACCACGCCAATAGCAAGGTTATGCGTCCACAAGACAACAGCCACGGTAGAGATCATCACGATGGAAGATGCGACGGGAAGTCGATGGATTCGTACGAGGCTGGACCAGTCGAAGATCTCCAGGCAGACCATAATCATTACCCCTACAAGCGCTGCTGTCGGAATCATGGACATGATTGGAGCTAGACTGAACACCAGAATGAACAAGGTACAAGCCGCTGTCAGCGTAGACAGTCTGCCTCTTCCTCCGAGCTTAACATTGATGGCCGATTCTGCAATAAGCGCACAGCCAGCCATACCTCCGAAGAAGCCTGTAACTAAGTTGGCCAAGCCCTGCCCCTTCATCTCCTTGTTCTTATCGGTTCTCTCATTGGTCATCTCATCTATGATGTCCTGCGTGAGCAGTGTCTCTGTGAATCCAACAATAGCAAGAGATAAGGCATATGGAAGAATGATGGCAAGAGTACCCCAGCTCAGTGGAACATCGGGCAGTAGAAAGGACGGCAGTGTCGGTGTAATGGCTGCAATATCGCCGACCGTCTTCGTATTCAGACTGAGTGCAACGACAACCACCGTCATTAGGACGACAGCTGCAAGCGGTGATGGAATAGATGTCGTCAATCTCGGCAGTAGATAGATCACGAGCAGAGTGCCTGCTACAAGGACATACATGACCCACGATTCACCTTGGAAGCTGCTTAATTGGGATAGCAAGATTAGAATGGCTAAGGCGTTAATGAAGCCCTTGATGACTGCAGGCGGGATATACTTCATCCATCGCCCCAGCTTGAATACGCCCATCAAGTATTGCAGAACACCTGTCAGCACCGTCGCGGCAAATAGATACTGAATCCCATGATCAGCCACGAGATGAGTCATGAGAACCGCCATAGAGCCAGCGGCGGCCGAGATCATTCCAGGACGTCCGCCGAAGAAGGTTATAATCAGCAGGATACAGATGGATGAGTACAACCCAACCATCGGACTAACTCCTGCGATGAAGGAGAAGGCTAAGGAGTCGGGAATGAGAGCTAAGGTAGCCGTTATTCCTGCAAGCACCTCAGCTTTGGTGTTACCGAGCCAATTCTGTTTCATATTCTGCAGCATTTATTGCTATCCGTATGGACAGCTCCTCACCTCGGTTCTATTTTTTTCTCTACCCATATTACCTTGTTTACTTGAGCATGACCACTATCTTCCGATTGTGAGGTTGCTTGGAGTCATAACAAAAAAACCTACCGCATAATCGTACAATGCGGTAGGTTCCTATAAGGGTATTGTACCCTGAAAACTGGATGCGAAAGCGATGAGTGCTGAAGTCATCTTAAAGTCTTACAT
>NZ_JBHSHW010000043.1:138184-138350 GCF_042653305.1 Paenibacillus sp. GCM10023252 | reverse complement strand
TCGCCTGCGTTTCCTTGACCCAGCGTAAGAGCTTCTCAAAGCCCTCAAGCGTGTTTGGAATAGACAGGCCGGGAAGTGAGTGCACGTCCGCGAAAATCTGTCATCTGTGCGGCGTGAGTATCCTTGGCAATGTCAATCCCTACCACTGCATGCTGCATGGTAATTC
>NZ_JBHSHW010000043.1:0-138116 GCF_042653305.1 Paenibacillus sp. GCM10023252 | reverse complement strand
TGATGGGTTTCTTAGGGCATCGACCCCGTACACCCCCATCATACGAGGCGCTCCTGTTTTTGTCTAAGCCGAAATATTAGCGTATACAGGAATGTTTAGAATCTGAAATGGGCTGATATCATTCAAATAAGGGCTGTGAGTTCCGTTAGAGCAACCGGCTAGACGGCGCCGTCATGTGAGATGCCCCTTGCAAAGACCTGTGCTCTCATGCACAGCATAGATAGACCGAGCGACTGACCATGGTGCTCCCATGCACAGCATAGATAGACCCAGCGACTGACCATGGTGCTCCCATGGCACAGCGGTATGTCCAACTACTGTCATCCTCGCTGCATAGCACAGCATCCATTACTCCAGCTAGCCTAACTGCTCTAGCTTCTGCAAGTCGCTGAGAAGCTTCCCCTTGTCCATCCCCTCGCCAATGAACACGGCTACGTCATTCACTTCACCTTGAGGTGTGATCCGTATGAAGTCAGACTCGCCGTAGGCGTACTGGAAAAGGAATCGGCTGCCCGTCTCCTGCAGCGTGACGATGCCCTTGGCACGATAGATGCTCCGCGGCAGCTGCTTCAGCAGAGCCTCGAAGGCTTCACTATTCACGGCTCCGCCCCAGTAATGAGTGAGTGCCATCACATGGTCATGGCTATGGTCATGCACCGCATGGCTGTGGCCATAATTCCCATCACTATGCCCATGCTCCTCATGGCTATCGCCGCCATGCTCCCCATGGCTATGCCCGCTATGCTCCTCATGGCTATCGCCGCCATGCTCCACATCGCTATGCCCGCCATGCTCCCCATGGCTATGCCCGCTATGCTCCTCATGGCTATCGCCGCCATGCTCCCCATGGCTATGCCCGCCATGCTCGCAGCCTGGCTCGCATGATTCAGTCCGCTCCGCATGACGAAGAACAGTCTCGCTGTCACTGAGCCAGCTCCAATCATCGAGGCGGCATCTGACTGTCGCTTGAATAGGTGCATGTGCGTTCAGTTCCCTCAGCAGCTGCTGCGCTTCAACAAGCTCCTCCGGCTCCAGCCGGTCCACCTTATTAAGCAGGATGCGAGATGCGCACCGAATCTGCTCTTGCATCAGCTTGAAGGTCCGCCCCTTGCCAGTGCGCCTGCGCTGAAGCAGCTCCGGCCCGTCCGCCACCGTTGTAATCGAGCGGAGATCAATGCGCGTGTACATCGCAGCTTCTGTCACCCCGTCGATAATCTCCATCGGGTTCGCGGCACCGGTAGATTCAATGATGATAAGATCAGGATGATGGATGTCGACCAGCGTCTTAAGCTCTAAGGCGAGGTCACCGCGAATCGTGCAGCAGATACATCCGCTCAGCATCTCCGCCATAGGCACTTGCTCATCTACCAGCTGACCATCCAGATTTACATCTCCTAGTTCATTCATGATAACAGCCGCTCGTTTACCCTCGGCGGTACAATAATCAATGATCTGCGTCAACAGCGTGGTTTTGCCGCTGCCAAGGAATCCTGACAGCAAGTGAACGGGAACGATCCGTTTATGCTCGCTAGGTATGGTCATATTTTCAGTCACCTTCTATCTCTTGGGATACAGTGGATAATCTACCTTACTTGGAACCTCTATCACTATCATTCTAAGCGGTTCAACCCCCGTTGCTTCCACGAGCACGGTTGTCTCATGCAGCTCGCTGATGAGGGTGAAGTCCTTCGCATGGAAGGCATGCTGCTTCTCCTCGTCATCTGCGTGGGCCCATGAGCCCTCTCCTCGAATGGCAAGCGCAGCTGCGTCTCTCCCTTGAGGAATGGTATAGGAGTAACGATGACCTGGCTTAATCTCTACATCCCACATGAGCACATCTGCTTCCAGCCTAACTGGCGATCCCTCTCCGATGACCGTCTTCATGGTTCCATAAGATTCCACCGCCAGAGACAGCTGCTCATGCTCATATTGATAGTAGGTAGGCGCGCTCTTCACTGACTGCTCCATATTAGGCTCGAACCAGATCTGGAAGGCTTCCATATCTGGACCAAGGAAGCGCTCCTCATGAGAGACCCCTGAGCCGGTCTGCATCACTTGAATGCCTCCAGCACCGATGGCACTTCGTGTCCCGAGCGAGTCTCCATGCTGCACCTGGCCTTGCACGACATAGGTAATAATCTCGAACCCGAAGTGCGGGTGTTCCGGAATGTAACCTTCATCCGCACAGAACGCCCATGCCCAATAGAAGAGCGGACCTACCCGCTTCACTACCGAGCCTTCACCGGAGAATCCAATCGGCTTCTGCTCCGTAATCTTCCCATCGTCGAATGATCCCTTCGCTTGAAGCTCCGGATGATAGATACGAGGATGCATCATGTAACCCCTCCCTGTGTACAAAAAAAGAGCCCCCTGCAACTTCCGAAGAAGAAATTGCAAGGGACATCCTTCTATGAGCTGTAAGCTCGGCTATACATGTCATCCATCTGGAACTCTTGACTATGCAGTCTAGAGATATCCAAATGATTACATCATGCCGCCCATACCGCCCATTCCACCCATGCCGCCCATATCAGGCATGCCTGGCTTATCCTTCTCAGGCTTGTCAGCAACAACCGCTTCGGTTGTCAGGAACATAGCCGCAACGGATGCAGCGTTCTGAAGCGCGGAACGAGTAACCTTCGCAGGGTCAACGATACCCGCTTCGAACATGTTCACCCATTGTCCGGTAGCTGCGTTGTAGCCTACGCCTACTGCTTCCTTCTTCAGACGCTCAACGATAACGGAACCTTCTTGGCCCGCGTTAGCAGCGATTGTACGGATCGGCTCTTCCAGCGAGCGAAGAACGATGTTCACACCAGTCTGCTCATCGCCCTCAGCTTGAACAGCTGCAACCGCGTTGTATACGTTGATTAGAGCTGTACCACCACCGGATACGATACCCTCTTCCACTGCTGCGCGAGTAGAGTTCAGTGCATCCTCGATGCGAAGCTTGCGCTCCTTCAGCTCAGTCTCAGTAGCCGCTCCAACCTTGATAACCGCTACGCCGCCAGCAAGCTTAGCTAGACGCTCTTGCAGCTTCTCACGGTCGAAGTCGGAAGTAGTCTCTTCCAGCTGCGAACGGATTTGGTTCACACGAGCATCGATATCCGCTTTGTTGCCGCTGCCGTCAACGATAATCGTGTTCTCCTTCGTTACGCGGATCTGACGAGCAGAACCGAGTTGGTCAACGGTTGTTGACTTCAGCTCAAGGCCCAGCTCTTCCGTGATCACTTGGCCGCCAGTTAGAGCAGCAATATCCTGCAGCATTGCCTTACGACGATCGCCGAAGCCTGGAGCCTTAACTGCTACGCAAGTGAATGTGCCGCGAAGCTTGTTCACAACTAGAGTTGCATTCGCTTCGCCTTCTACGTCTTCTGCAATAATGAGCAGCTGCTTGCCGGATTGAACAACCTTCTCAAGCACAGGAAGAATCTCTTGAATGTTGGAGATTTTTTTGTCTGTGATCAAGATGTACGGGTTGTCCAGTACAGCTTCCATTTTGTCTGTATCTGTAATCATATAAGGAGAGATATAGCCGCGGTCGAATTGCATCCCTTCAACCACTTCCAGCTCCGTTACGAAGCCCTTGGACTCTTCAACGGTAATGACGCCGTCGTTGCCGACCTTCTCCATCGCTTCAGCGATCAGTTGGCCTACTTCTTCATCCGCAGATGAGATGGAAGCTACTTGTGCAATGGACTGCTTGCCTTCGATAGGCTTAGCGATTGCTTTCAGTTCTTCAACTGCAGCTTTAACCGCTTTTTCGATCCCTTTGCGGATAACCATTGGGTTAGCGCCAGCAGTTACGTTCTTCAGACCTTCGCGAATCATCGCTTGAGCAAGGACAGTCGCTGTCGTTGTACCGTCACCGGCAACGTCATTCGTCTTCGTAGCTACTTCCTTAACGAGCTGAGCACCCATGTTCTCGAATGCATCCTCCAGCTCGATTTCCTTCGCAATGGATACACCATCGTTCGTGATAAGCGGAGATCCGAATTTCTTCTCCAATACAACGTTACGGCCCTTCGGACCGAGGGTTACCTTCACTGCATTCGCAAGAGCATCAACCCCGCGCAGCATCGCACGGCGTGCATCTTCACTGAATTTAATCTCTTTAGCCATGTTCGGTTACCTCCTTAGAATGGTAAGCAATAAGTAGTCTTCTTGCTTGTTAGAATGTAAGTTATACGTGTATGTGTCCCACAAAAGGGCTTATTCAAAGATCGCGTGAATGTCGCTTTCCTTCATAATCAAATATTCTTTGCCTTCATATTTGATTTCTGTTCCCGCATATTTGGAGAACAGCACACGGTCGCCCTCTTTCACTTCAAGCGCAACACGCACGCCATCCTTAAGCGCTCCGCTGCCTACAGCCACTACTTTACCTTCTTGCGGCTTTTCTTTTGCCGTATCTGGCAGCACGATGCCGCTTGCAGTCGTCTCCTCTTTTGCAACAGGTTCGACCAATACACGTTCACCCAAAGGTTTGATCATTGAAAATAGCCTCCTTCTAAATTTGTCGCATGATGTTTTATTAGCACTCAAGACTTCTAAGTGCTAACAACCATCCTTATAATACTATTTTTCTTACTCGCATTTCAAGTGCTTTTGCTTATTTTTGCTGTAAATTTACACAGGAAGCCCTTCATAAGGCCGTAAGCACCTTACCCAGTATAGCCCAACCTGCTTCCGGCTATAAGCCCATATACAACAAAGAGGAGCAAGCTCTTACGAGCTATACTCCTCTTCCCATCTGGCATCGGCCGCCAGCTGCTTCCGATAGATCGTTGCTGAGAGTAATACACTTACTTCGTATAACAGAATAAGCGGTATGGCCACCAGCACATCCGATATGAAGTCAGGCGGGGTTACCAATACGCCAATGAATATCATCAGGAAGTAGGCCAGCCTCCTCATCTTGCGAAGACGAATGGGGTTCAGCACTCGAATCGCGGTGAGGAACATAATCACGAGCGGAAGCTCGAACAGCAGCGAGATTGGAATGAGAATATTGAACATGAATGCAAAGTACTGCGTAATGCCATACGTCTCTTCCAGGCTAAGCTGCTCCGCAACCGTCCTCGTAAAATGAAAAGCTAACGGGAAGACAACGAAATAAGCAAAAGAGAGGCCAATCAAAAACATGATGAGAGCAAATGGCACATACTTCAGCGCAGCCCGCTGTTCATTCTCGCGCAGGGCCGGCCTTACAAACGCCCATAGCTGATAGACGGTGAACGGCAAGGCAGCCACTAGGGAGATAACTAGAGCGAACTTCATATACATCCCAATTCCGTCCCATAGGGAGAAGGCGTGAAGGGTTAAGCCCTTGGCTTGCTCTTGATCCATTAAGTAGTCATATACCGGCTCCGCGAAGATCAGGCCGATGACCATTCCCAGGACGAGCACAATGAGAATGTACATAATTCGCTTGCGCAGCTCGCCGAGATGCTCCAGCAGCGGCATCAAGCCCTCTTCGCTCAATAATCCACTGAATTGCGACCCTTCCCTGCCGCTGTCTCTTGTACTCAATTGCCTGCATCCTCTCATTCTAACATGTAGATCTAACTATCCTGGCTGTACAAAAAAAAGCGGTCCGGGGTCAGTCCGGAAGCCGCTTATGATCCGGTGCAGGTTGTTCCGTCCGGCTTACTTCAATAACCTTATCCTGCCTGCTGTCCTTCTTGTCATGATCGTCCATGATATCCTTCGCACCAGACTTGAACTCGCGAAGAGTACGCCCGAATGCACGGCCAAGCTCGGGCAGCTTGTTCGGTCCGAACAGCAGCAACGCAACGAGGACGAGCAGAATAACACCTGTAGTGCCTATGCCTCCCATATCATTAACCTCCTTGTAGTTAGACCTGATGTTGACATGCTGCCTTGTTAGCAGCCATATAACCCGCCATAGCCCATGCTCGTGATATCCTCACGTACGATCTTGTCCCCTGCAAGTATGCGAGGCAGCAGGACATCGAACGAGGTATAGGGATCATGCATGACACAGCCTGGAAGGCCTAGAATCGGTATACCTTCTAAGTATCCCATTAGTAACATGGAGCCTGGCAGCATTGGGGTTCCATAGCTGATAATCTCTGCTCCTGAAGCCTTAATAGCTCCGGGTGTTCGATCGTCAGGGTCTACGGACATCCCGCCAGTTACAAGTATCATATCATACCCTTGCTGCTGCAAGTAGTGTATTTCCTTGACAATTGTTTGTCGGTCATCGGGAGCGAATCGTTGCTCAGCGACCTCCGAGCCTAATGCTTCGAGCTTGCTCCGCACTGCAGGCCCGAACTTATCGGCAATTCTTCCGCTGAATACTTCCCCGCCGGTAGTAAGCAGGCCCGCACGAACCTTCCTTAGCGGCCGCACAGACAGCGCTGATGCCCCTGCATTCGCCTCACGGCAGGCTTCGCCAAGCTGCTCCACTCTCTCAACCTTGCTCTTAGGAACGGTAAGTGGAATGGCACGCGTTGCAGCAATTGGCTGCCCGGGCTTTACAACGGTATGTGTCTTGACAGTAGCCAGTGCAATGTCGCCTAATTCATTAATCTGTTCTACAATTGTCCGATTCACGACAGCAAGTCCAAGCCTCGTAGCCTTAATGCTAACCTTACCTTCATGTGTCTCTGAGAGTTCTGTTCCATCCCCGTAGAGAGCCTCGGCCATCCGCACCGCAGCATCATCCTCATGCAGCTCGTCAGAGCCAATCTCCATGACGTAGATATGCTCCTTCCCGATATCCAGCAGCTTCGGTATGTCGCTCTCTAGAATGACATGTCCCTTCTTGAACAGTCGGCCCTTGAACACGCCTGGAACGATCTGGGTCAGATCATGAGCCAGCCGCATGCCAACTGCTTCATGAACGGGGACTTCCTTCAAGATCGTCCGGCGGCCTTCGCTCTCGGTGCTCATACCGTATGCTCTCCCAGCTCACCGGATAGAATGCCCAGCGCATGCGGCAATTGATCCATGAAGGCCATCAGACTCTCGTGCACGCCCTTCGGACTTCCCGGCAGATTCACGATCAGCGAACGTCCACGAATGCCGCATATTCCTCGTGAGAGCATCGCTCTCCTCGTCTTCTGCAGCGCGCCCATTCTCATTGCCTCCGCAATGCCCGGCACCATTCGATCAATGACTCTAAGTGTGGCCTCGGGCGTGACATCCCTAGGTGCGAGGCCCGTTCCACCCGTCGTCAATACGAGATCCGCTTGAAAATAATCCGTCATCTCAATGAGCGCAGCCATGATCTCATCCTGCTCATCCGGGACGATGCGGTAATCTACGATCTCGCCGCCTAGCTCTTCTTCTACAAGCTCACGAATCACCTGCGCGCTTGTATCTTCTCTCTCTCCGCGCGATCCCTTGTCGCTAGCCGTAAGAATGGCTACTTTCCACCGCATATACCAATTCCTCCAATCCCTAGTCCACTCGTGGGTTCACTGAAGCCTGGTAGTCGCCGCTCTTGCCTCCGGTCTTGGACATAAGCTGTGTCGGGCCGATCACCATATCCTTCTGAAGCGCCTTGCACATATCGTATACCGTCAGCGCAGCTGCTGAGACGGCCGTTAGTGCCTCCATCTCTACGCCTGTCTTGCCCGTTGTCTTCACGACTCCCTCTATATACAGCTCGTTCACACCATTATCGCGGAACGTCAGATTAATGCCAGTGAGCGGGAGCGGATGACACATCGGAATCCAATCCCATGTCTTCTTCGCTGCCATAATACCGGCTACTTGCGCAACAGCGAGCACGTCCCCCTTGCCGATGGTTCCCGCCTTGATCCGGGTTAGTGTATCCGGGCTCATCGTTACAGTTGTCTGTGCGATTGCTGTCCGCGAGGTTACTTCCTTGTCGGTCACGTCCACCATACGCGCGCGTCCTTGCTCGCCGAAGTGTGTCAGCTCCATCTCATTCTCCCCCATTCCTCTGGACCAAGCTAATACCGCTCTCCGTTATTACTCCATCCAATCTCAGATCGTGCTGCTCAAGCCGCACCTTCGGCAGGAGCTGTGCGTCATAACCGAGTCCTAACCAATAGGGCTTAGCTGATGAGGCACTTATTAACGACCAATAACGATCATAATACCCTCCCCCGTAGCCAAGTCTGCCGCCCTCCTTGTCGAAGGCCAGTCCCGGTACGAGTATTACCTCTGGAGCCGTGCCCCTGTTAATGGCAAGATTAGGATTCGGCTCCATAATTCCATATGCGCCCGGCACCAATTGATCCCATTCTGTGATCTCGTACAGAATCATGGCTCTGTCGCTTGGCCGGCACTTGGGAACTATGACACGGATGCCAGCAGCCCAAGCCCACTCGGTCAGCGGTCTAGCATTCAGCTCTGTTCGCAATGGTACATATGTCATGAAGCTGCGAACCTGCTGTTCTTGCAGCCACGCAGCTGCATGCAGACAGGCCTCATCTGAGGCATATTGACGATAGTTCTCAGACAAGGCATTTCGTATGGCCGCCATCTCTTTGCGCAGCATTTGTTTTTCGTTTGCTCTAGCGGCTCCATAGCTGTCCATCGGCCTTGCATCCCCTATAGCCTGTTAATTATATGTAGTTTACCATTGTTAACATGGTTTCGCCAATGAAGAGTATTTGTGTTATTCGGTTGTTCCTTTAATGTAAGAGTATATTTAGATGTGTTAAAATAATCTAGGAATGCGATTCATGAGATGTTGGAGGTTCTATACTTATGCTGCTGCAAGTATCTGATGTAACGAAGAGCTATGGGGTAACCCCTGTCATCTCACATATTACGATGCAGGTGCTCGAACGTGAGCGAATTGGTCTGGTCGGCGTCAATGGCGCGGGCAAGTCCACTCTGCTCAAGATTATTGCCGGAGAGCTCTCCATGGACTCTGGCACCATTCATAGAGCTAGAGATACTAAGATCGGCTATCTTGCTCAGAACAGCGGGCTTCAGTCTGACCGAACCATCCTTGCCGAGATGCGAGCTGTGTTCAGCCACCTGCTGGAGGCCGAAGAGGAGCTTCGTGAACTGGAGCATCAGATTGCAGACCCTGCTCTGCATCAGGATGCTAAGCGATACGAGGATACGCTGGAGCGATATGCCCGCCGCTCCGACTGGTTCAGAGAGCAAGGCGGTTATGAGATGAATACGAAGATTAACAGCGTTCTTCACGGCATGGGCTTCGGCACCTTCGCCCTTGACACTCCTATCCATACACTTAGCGGCGGGCAGAAGACCCGGCTTGCCTTAGCACGCATTCTGCTGCAATCCCCCGATCTCTTGATGCTGGACGAGCCAACCAACTATCTGGACATTGAGACGTTAACCTGGCTGGAAGGCTATCTGAGAGGTTATGCCGGAGCTATCCTCGTCGTCTCTCATGACCGCTACTTCTTGGACGCGCTCGCTAACACCATTATCGAGATTGAACGCAACTCTGCGAAGCGGTATACAGGCAATTACAGCCGCTACATGGAGCTCAAGGAAGCGGAGTACGAGACGCAGCTGAAGCACTATGAGAAGCAGCAGGATGAGATTGCCCGAACCGAGCAATTCATCCAGAAGAATATAGTACGTGCCTCCACGACGAAGAGAGCGCAGAGCCGCCGCAAGCTGTTGGACAAGATGGATGTCATGGACAAGCCTCTGGGTGACTTGAAGAAAGCTCACTTCTCCTTCGAGATCGAACGAATGACAGGGAAGGATGTGCTCGATGTCCGGGACTTATCCGTGCAGTTCACTGGCCAAGACAAGCCTCTCTTCCATAACGTCTCCTTCCAGCTGCAGCGCGGAGAGACCGCCGCCCTGATTGGCCCTAATGGCATCGGCAAGTCCACTCTGCTTAAGGCCCTTGTTGGTCAGAATCAGCCTGCTGGAGGCACGATTCGATGGGGTGCCAATGTCAAGATAGGCTATTACGATCAAGAGCAGACTGGGCTCAATCCGAACCATACGATCCTCGAGGAAGTATGGGGCGCCTATCCTGGAATGGAAGAGGCTCGCATCCGTACTGTGCTTGGCAGCTTCCTCTTCAGCGGTGAGGATGTGCTTAAGAAGATCTCAACGTTAAGCGGCGGAGAGAAGGCCAGGGTGTCGCTTGCCAAGCTTATGCTGAACAAGGCGAATGTCCTCATACTAGATGAGCCTACTAACCATCTTGATCTATACAGCAAGGAAGTGCTGGAATCCGCATTGCTCGACTATGACGGAACGCTCTTGTTCATCTCTCATGACCGATACTTCCTCAACAAGATGGCAGAGAGGATGATTGAATTATCTCCTGGCGGGGCCGAGCATTTCCTGGGCAATTATGATGATATGCTAGAGAAGAAGCAAGAGATTGAAGAAGCAAGGCAGGAAGCCTTAGCCAAGCAAGCGGCTAGCAGCTCAGGTAAGGCAGCCTCTGCCGTCTCATCCCCTGTAGCTCAGTCTTATGAAGCAGAGAAGCAAGCTAAGCGTGAAGAGCGAGGGCGCCAGCGTAAGCTGGAGCAACTGGAGCTCGACATCGCCAAGCTGGAGGCGGATACGGAGCAGCTGGAGGAGCAACTTAGCGATCCTGCCATATACAACGACTATATTCGGCTCCAAGAGATTCAAGAGCTCATCTCCGCCAAGAAGGCAGCTCTCGCTGATGCTTACTCTGTATGGGAAGAGCTGATGGCGTAGTACCTATTCACCTCTGAAAAATAAAAAGGGATGCTTAGCTATAGCAGCTAAGCATCAAAGAGGGGAAACTACGTCGAAAAACACCATATGTTAAATGCTACCGGCTAAGCCGGTAACAGAAACACCACATTAAAATTGCTCCATCCTAACGAGTCCTAATCGCTTGGACTCTACAATAGCCTCGGATCTGGACCTGACACCCAGCTTCTCGAATATTCGGGTTAGATTGTACTCCACCGTCCGCTGACTCATATGAAGCTTGCAGGCAATGTCCTTGTTGCTATTGCCGCTCGCCACTTCCTGCAGAATCGATTGCTCGCGTTCATTGATGGACACTTCCTCAACAACCTTCTCACCCCGAGAGAACTTGGCTTCGTTGCGTCTTAGCTGCTTCAGTAGAGCAATAGGGACAACGGCCTCTCCCCTCATCGTACAACGGATGGCATTCAGCAGCTGTTCACGGGATACCGTCTTCGATATGAATCCGCATACTCCTGATTCAATTAATAGATTGTAGTGAGAGCTAATCTCGTAACCTGTATAGATTAACACTCTGCGATCCGGATCCTGCTGAATGAGTCTCTTCGTTAACTCGAGACCGCTAATGCCAGGCATATTAAGATCGCAGAGAATAATATCATACGAATGGGATTGTACCGCATCAATGGCTTCCATAGCGGATAGAACGACGGTTACATTCATCTCCGGATCTTGCTCGATCATCGTCTTGGTTCCTTCACCTACAGAAGGATGATCATCAACTAATAAGATACGAATCACGCATTATACCCCTCTCGGATCGGCTTGTTGTCATGGTCTCTGGTAATTGAATGACCACTTCAAGACCGCTGCCGCGTTGTGACCGGAAGGTAACCTCGCCTTCAAGGCTCGTTACTCGTTCTTTGATTCCAGAGAGACCCATATGTTCGAATGAGGCATTCATCTGATTAACGTCCATCCCAATGCCGTCATCCGTGTAGCGGAAAAATATATTGTGATTCTTCTGCTCAATCTCAAGCGTAATTCGATCAGCCTGAGCATGCTTGTCAGCGTTGCGAAGCAGCTCCTGCACGATGCGATAGATCGCTGTAATCTGCTCTTCGTTAAGCGGTCTTGGGAGGGGCTTAGCCCTGAACTCGACAGCAAAGTTCACTCTCATCTGCGTGTGCTCGACGATGGATTCTACTGCCTCAACGATGCCCATCTCCTTGAGCAGCGGAGGGCGAAGCTCGTTGCAAGTCTCCCGAATCTGGTGAATAACATCAAGCAGACCTTCCTTAATGCTCTCCAGCTCCTGCCCCAGTGCATCAGGCATATCGTAATCCATCATGAGTGATTCCAGCTTGCGGTACCATATCAGCTGATCCTGAAGTGCAGAGTCATGAAGATCCGCAGCGAGCTTGCGCCGCTCATTCTCCGAGAGGCAGAACAACAGCCGCAGCACCCATGGAGAGGTTGTCTGCTCCTTCCGCACTTCAGATTCAAGATCCTCAATTAATCCTTCGATCAGATACAGATTCTCGAATACGATACTGGCATAGTTGGCCATCGTCTTCAGCCAACGGAGCTCGTCCGAGTTGAACCTGGTATGATTCGTCTTCGAGCCGATCCACACTAAGTGGAACCTTGTACGCTGCCTGCCGATTACGAGACCGAGACCATGAGGAAGGCTAATGACTTCTCCGACCTGGAGCTTGTCCGAGATCTGGAGCAAGTAACCAGCTGTCTCTTGTTCGTCATGTGTGTCCCCTGACGGAGTAACTTCCCGTTCAATATGATCCACGAGCAGGAATTCAATGCGAGCCACTGGGAGCAGTGCTCCAATCTCCCTCTTCAGCACCGTCTCGAGATCGGCTCTCTTCATCACACGGGCAATCTGCCGAGAGAATCGATCCAAGCTGTCCTGATAGCTGTACATGGCCTTGAACAGCTTCGGCCGGAACCGATTATCGATCAGTTCCTTCCCGTACAAGAACAAGGTCATGCCAATGTAGACAACAACGAATATCTGGAACCAAGAGATCCAGGATTGCTCCTCCATATTGTTCACAACGATTGCGACACAGCCTACTACGAGCGCCGCTGGAACGAAGGCTAGAGAAGTATAATATTTGAACCTTGTTAGGATGAAGTCAATGTCAAAGAGCTTGTTAGAAGTGAGAAGATAGAAATAAACGACCGGCAGTACAAACAGGAAAAGCGCTGTGAACGCCGCAGGCAGAATCTGCTCTCCCCCTACGAATAGAGGCAATAAGTTCATCGTAGCAAACGGTGTAAATGCAACCAAGTGCGACGAGAGGGTAATCTTGAACAACGAGCTTAGCTTCGTGTAGCGATGCTTGAAAAACTTCCTTACGAGCATATATACACAAATAAAATTGCCTAAAAGGAGAATACCGTAGTAAGCAAGTCTGATGTATTCGAACATCTCGCTTGAAAATAAATCGGTCCAAATGTACAACAGACTGAAAAGTCCGACAAACGTAACGCAGCTGAACAAGAAGCTCTGGAGCGATACGCTTATAAACGTAACGTGATACCTCTTCAAGTACATGTTCATGAACTGCAAAAATAAAATGGGTACAAACGGCAGTACGACATAAATGAATGAAATGCCTACTGGATCTCGCAAGTAAGAGGCTGCGGAGCTGTAGTAGGAGAGACCGATTGTAATGAAAAATAAAATGAGCATGAGAGCAGCTTCGTCGTCTTTTCTCTTCAAGTATAAAAAGATAGAAAAGGCACAAAACACGAATAGGGAAATTCCTGAAATGACGAGCTGAATGAACAGCTCCCAACCCGAATGTTCCCGGCTCCAACCTTTTTCAAACCGGATAGTCTGTTCTTCCTGATTGCTATGTAAGACAACGATACTAGATGCATTCTCTATAGAGAGAAACTTGCGTACATTGTCGAACTGACCTGTTGGCTTATGATCTACGGATATAATCCGATCGCCCACCGTCATCCCCTTGGCCAAAGCCTGTCCGGCTGGCTCCAAAGACTTCACGATGTAATGGCCGCCCAACTCTCTCTTAATCTCGACTCCGATGAATGGCTGTCGAAACATGACCACTGTAAGGTAGAGCAAGAAAAAAGTAATAATGAACAGGAAGAGAATCACTGCAAGTGACTGGCGTAATCTGATTCTCATCTCGACCTCCTCCTGCTGTAGTTACATCATTAGTTCCAAACGAATAGGTAGTTATCCTTTTTGTCGCCTTTTTGCTTAAGCTCACCCAGGAGAGCCTTTTGTTCTACAACAGAAACGCCAGCAAGCTGCATTTGTCCACCCATAACCATAGACATCTTGTCGGAATTACCAACCAATGAACGAATCGCATCTTTTAACATATTCTTACATCCTCCTCTGCTATAGTAGAATCATTTACTGATTCTACTATAGCAGAGATTCTATCGACGCAAAACGCCAAAGTGATTCGTAATTCCCGCAAACCTCATTGCGGTATTTGCGGTAATTCTCCTTCATGAGACAGAAGTTGCAGAAATTCATTCCGGAATGGTCCCGCTTCGTCCAACGAATCCAGCAGTTCTACAAATCGGTTATAGTGCATTCGCATCATCACTGAGGCATATAGCAGGGTTCCATTAGCCTCACAGATCGGCTCCAGCTGGTGGTATTGTCCCTGAATGGCCTCAATCGGGATGCGCCGCTCATAATAATCGACAATCCATTGCTGCTCGGGTGTCACACTCTCTAGCAAGAATATGGTAAGCAGCGTCCGCTTCCGGTTCAGGAAGTCATTCTTCTCATCAAAGCGCAGCAGATCTCGCTTGTCATTCTTAATCTGAGCAGCGATTCCGACCTCTTGCGCATATTCAGCAACGATAGGATGCCACGTTCGCCCAGCCAGCATAACACCCGTCATACAAGCATAGATCAACAAAGAAGCTGACTTGCTCTTCACCATAGCAAGATAGCTATCATCGTCGGATATGTGATTATGCAGATCAAGCATCTGTCCGTTGGCTGACTGAAGCTGCTGAAGGGATGCCATCTCCATAACTGGGAGCAAGTACTCTGTCTTGAAGCCACTGCTTAGAAGCGCATGCTGAGAGAGGGAGAGGAAGGTTGAGGCTACATGAAGCGCAATGGAAGACGGGCATTGCATCCATACCTTGGATGACGCATCCCCATCTTCCAGATCATCGAGAATATCGGAGGCTAGTATGAACAGTTCAACAGAAGCAGCAGCCCGATATATGGAGGGATCCGACCCATGGAACATTCGGTAATGAAGCAGCGTTAGCAAGCCGAACTTCATCGGCTCCTTCATTTTTTCCTCGTGAAAACTTCTCGCATATAGGGCTAAAGGCTCAGCGGTAAAATAGGTTGTCATAAGGCGTTCAATTTCTAAATGAATGGCTTGAATATCTTGTTCCAATGTGTTCAGCCCTCGCATTTCACCATTTTTTTCATATTTTTATTTTACACGATGGGTGAAAAATCGAGCAACCGAAGATTGTGAGAGATGAATTCTATACAACCAACCTACTATTCTCTTAAGAAATGGAAGTTCATCATATATTGAAACCTTACGGTCAAGTGATTGAGCAGGGGGCAGGTCCAGCTCTTCCGACTCTAATTCACCACCTTGATTCATCTGATTAAGCAGGGCAGCCAGCATCTGCATTCGTTGCTCAATGAGCTCCTTGCGGTCGACTGACGGACTTGTGAAGCCTTCGCCTTGATCCATGATCAGAGACCTCCTTAAAACGGTACGCGGATGCATGCAAGTGCTATGTCAATCTTCCTCTAGTAAGTACTTACGAAGCTCCCTCCTTGTTCAACGGCTAAGTGGACATATACCGCCTCCATGGTATGACTCATCTCGGGAAGCTGTGAGATCAGTCCTGGAGGTGTATCACAAGCAACCACCTTGCCTCTCCTCATCACAATGACTCGGTCGCACTTGCGCTGTACCTCACCCATATCATGAGAGGCTAATACAATAGTCTTCCCCTGACTCTTCAGTTCAGCAAGCTGCGACCAGAATTCTGCTCTTGTCTGGTAATCAAGCCCTGTCGTTGGCTCATCCAGGAATAGAACGGCGGGATCATTCACGACTGCAAGCGCTAGTGCTGCCCGCTGCTGCCAACCTCCCGACAAGCGTCTAACGAGCCGATTCAGATGAGGCTCAAGACCGAATTGCTCTATAATCAATGCAAGATCACGCTTGCGCGTATAGAAGGATTGGAACAACTGAAGAGCTTCCAGGACCGTCAGCCGATCAAGCAACGACGTGCTCTGCATATATATACCTATATGCTCCTTGAGCTGCTCGGATTGCTCGCTCACTGTGAGTCCTAGCACATCAATATGCCCGCTGTCCGGCTTCCGAAGACCCATCATCATCTCGAGCAGAGTACTCTTGCCTGCTCCGTTCGTACCAATAATGCCTAGAATCTCGCCCTGTTGTACGTCTAGAGACACCTCATCAACCGCTTGATTCGAACCATAGCTCTTGCTCACTTCACGAACTTCAATGACTGTCTGCTGCTTCATAATGTGATACCCTCCATTCATGATTGAACTGGCCTTGCGGCAGGAATATACATGCTTCTCTGCTTACTACCATATCGCAATAGAATGGAGTTGCAAACGAAAACCGTTCTGCGAATCCACGTAATCTGTATTGCGGGGCAGGTGTGAACACATAATCTATCCCCGTTATCCACAGACTTATCCACATCATTAGATAAATTGTTAGTTAATTCAGTCGATATATGGCGATAAAAAATAAAGGATTGTAAAGGTTAACCCCGTTAATCGATTAGGGCGGCCTTCACTATCCTTTATTTATCCACTTTATCCACAGATGTGCGGAGCATTTTATGAAAAAAATATTAACCGGTTACCCACAAGGCCTAGCCCGCATCCTCTTGTACTGTTGATGCAGCTGCCCGAGTGCCGATTCGCTTCAACAATGCCTGATTGCATGCCGCAATATAAGCCTGCGCAGCCGCAAAAATGATATCCTCATGAACAGCGGTTCCACGGAACCGCTCATCTTGATAAATGATGGTAACTACAGCCTCCCCATGCGCATCTTCCCCAGCTCGTATAGAGTGCAGCTCAAGATCCTCGAATTGCACTGCGGCTGGAATGGCTTGACCGATGCAGCGAATGACCGCTTCGACCGGACCTGCGCCCATGGCGGTATAGCTCCTGTCTTCCCCGCTCTCCTGCTCACGTACCGTGACGCTTGCTACCCGCAGGCGGTGACTGCCAGATAGCACTTGCATATCAAGCAGCTCATAGGGACTAGTCTGAGTCGCAGTCATCTCCCCTGCCATTCGAATAAGCTGGTCATCGGATATAACTTGGTGCTGATCCGCCTCCACCTTGAAGCGGTTGTATAGCACGTCCAGTTCGTCAGGGCGGATATTAACCCCATATTCAGCCAGCCTGTGCTTCAGCGCGTGCCTGCCCGAGTGCTTGCCCAGTATAATCATACTGCGGGGGATGCCCATCGCTTCAGGATCCATAATCTCGTATGTGCTCCGATTCTTCAGCAGACCATCCTGATGGATTCCCGACTCATGTTGAAAAGCGTTCCTTCCTACGATGGGCTTGTTGTATGAGATGGGGAAGCGCATGGCCTGGCTCACCATCCTTGAGGTCTCATAAATCTGGGAAGGCGTGATGTTCGTCTGAGCCTGCAGCTTATCCGCCCTCGTCTCAATGGCCATAACCAGCTCCTCGAGCGAGCAGTTCCCTGCCCTCTCCCCGACCCCGTTAATCGTACACTCGACCTGCGAAGCTCCTGCTTGGATGGCAGCCAAGCTGTTGGCAACGGCAAGACCTAAGTCATTATGGCAGTGGGCGCTATACCGGACGGTCTCGCCTCCCCTTGCCTGCTTCCGCACGACACGGAACAATTCACCGAACTCCTCCGGCAAGGCGTAGCCTAATGTATCGGGCAGGTTAATGATGGTTGCACCTTCCGCAATGACCGCTTCCACCAGCTCTATGACGAATTCCCTTCCTGACCTGGTGGAATCCATAGGGGAGAATTCGATCTCCTGCACGAATTGCTTCCCGTAAGCGACCATAGTCCGGGCAATCTCAACAACCTGCTCACGAGACTTCTTCAATTGATAATCAAGATGGATTTCGGACGACGAGATGAACAGATGGAGCCTTCGTCTTCCCGCATCTTGAGTAGCTCGGACAGCTGCGTCAATATCCCCCTTCATCGCCCTCGCGAACCCGACAATCTCTGTCTGCTGCAACTCTCTGGCAATCTGCTGAACGGCTGCGAATTCCCCTGGGCTTGAGATGGGGAAGCCTGGCTCAATGACATCCACGCCGAGCTGCTCCAGCTGTCTTGCTATCACTATCTTCTTCTCCGGTGGCAAGGATGCTCCGGGTGATTGCTCTCCATCTCTTAAGGTAGTATCCATTATCGTAATCTGTCTCATGCTCATCATCCTCCAATATAGTTAGGTTCATCGTTCAGTGAATAGCGAAGAGCCTGTCGTCTCCTAATGATGAGACGACAGGCTCTTGCCTTGCCGCGGTACCACTCTTGTTGACCGGTCCTGGAGCAGGAGCATGGATGAATGAATACTGGCAGCTTAATAAGGATGCCTGGCTCATGCTTCCTTGCGGGACCGGCCCGCTTGATGACCCGATAACGGCGGCCAGCCGTCAGGATGTAAGGGCACATGTACATGCACCTGCTCCATCTTGACGCTCCCAGGCGAGTTCGA
The DNA here is from genome assembly GCF_042653305.1 of Paenibacillus sp. GCM10023252. Taxonomy (NCBI): domain Bacteria; kingdom Bacillati; phylum Bacillota; class Bacilli; order Caryophanales; family Paenibacillaceae; genus Paenibacillus; species Paenibacillus sp. GCM10023252. The sequence goes on along the minus strand of NZ_JBHSHW010000043.1, from coordinate 119,726 downwards.
TTGTCAGCAGGCTGCGTCGCACCATCCCGCAGCTCTCTGTACCGCTGAGTCTCAATCTACTGCTCCTGTTCATTGCGTGTAAGTGATTAATTAATTGATTGTCATTGTCCTATATGGCATGCAAAAAAAGCCTGTCGTCCCCTTGATCGTAATCAAGAGACGACAGGCTGTAATCAGTCCTGCGCGGTACCACCCTTGTTGACATCCTTATGCTCGCTAGAGTAGATGCCCACCTCAGACACAGATGCAAGCCCGTAAGCTGTACAGATGTGTACCCGATGACGGGGGTTAGCCGTGACGACGTATAGGCTCCGCTTCCATGGCCGCGAAGTGTTCCGCCGTTCCGCTCCCAGGCGAGCTTCAGGTGTCCTTCGGCTGCGTTGCACCGCCCGCAGCTCTCTCATGCTCTGCCGCTTGCCAGCGGTTAGAGCCTTCCCGGATTAGCCTTACTGTTCCTGTTCATTGCGTTTCCATCCATATGTGATTAAGTGAGGATGGTTGTTATTATAGTTGTGTTGAAATAATCTGTCAATTCAAAATAAACAGACTATAAGGTGACAGGCTGGCTGACGGACCATTCTTCAAGAGATAGAGAAGGATCTGCCTTCAGATCAAGGGAGCTGTATTCTCTTCGCTGCCACTTCAGATGGGCTGCTGCGCCTATCATCGCTGCATTGTCGGTGCATAACGTGAGAGGTGGAATGAGCAGCGGAATCTGCTCCTCTTCACAACGAGCCGCAAGTGCAGCTCGGAGCCCTCGATTCGCAGCAACACCGCCGCACAAGAGAAGCTGCGTTGCTCCGAATTCACGTACGGCCCGGACCGCCTTCGTAACCAATACGTCAATAACAGACTCTTGGAATCCAAGGGCAAGCTGAGCGGCCTGAACAGCCTCACCCTTCATGGTTGCTTGATTAATGGACGAGAGCACTGCTGACTTAATTCCGCTGAAGCTGAAGTCATAGGAATCCGCCTCGAGCCAAGCGCGCGGAAGCGGTATGGCTCCTTCCGCTTCATGAGCCAGACGGTCGATGTGCGGTCCTCCCGGATAAGGCAGCTTGAGGGCACGGGCAACCTTATCATAGGCTTCCCCAACCGCATCATCTCTCGTACGTCCAATAATCTTGAAGTGTCCTTCCCTCTCTAATAGAACCAGCTCCGTATGGCCGCCGGATACTACAAGAGTCAAGCATGGATAGGTGAGCTCATGTACCAGTTGATTGGCATAGATATGACCAGCAATATGATGAGTTCCAATAAGCGGGACATTCAGCGCCATAGACAAGCTCTTAGCGGCTACTATCCCGACAAGCAGCGCCCCTACTAGACCCGGTCCTTGAGTTACAGCGACTGCGGACACATCCTTAAGGGCAAGCCCTGATTGATTCAGTGCTCCCTCAATAATAATCGTAATTACTTCCACATGCTTCCTGGAAGCGATCTCGGGAACCACTCCGCCGAACAGCTGATGGGTCTCGATCTGGGAGGAGATGACATTGGATAGAATCTTCCTTCCGTCTTGAATAACAGCAACAGAGGTCTCATCACATGAGGTCTCTATGGCTAGTATGACTCCTGTATTTTGCAAGGCGTGTTGTCCTAATTGTTCAATTGAATCGTTCATGATGCCCCTTCACCTGCTCTGTCCGGAGTCAGCTCCGCCCACATGATGAGGGCGTCCTCCCCGTTGTCTGAATAATACTTGGGGCGAACCCCGGATGGCTGGAAGCCTAGCTTCACATAGAGCTGCTGGGCAATCTGGTTGGAGACACGCACTTCGAGCGTCATTCGGGAAGCCCCGAAGAACACGGCGGTCCGCTGAAGCTCCATCAACAGCCTCTTCCCAAGACCCTGTCCGCGATAATCGCGGCGAATCGCTATGTTCGTCACATGTGCCTCATCTATAATGACCCACATGCCGCCATAACCGATAATATGCTGCTCATCCTCCATCACCATATACTTGGCGAAGTGATTCTGCGTCAGCTCATTCGTGAACGCTTCAGCCGTCCACGGGCCGGTGAACGCCTCTTGCTCAATCGCTACGATTGCCGGGATATCCTCCAGCTGCATCGACCGGTAGACGAATGAATTCACATCTGTCGTCATATATGGCCAGCTCCTCTAGCCTTCAGATTGACCTCCGCTTCGGTCAACTGGGTATAGTTGGGAACGAACGCATGCGGATCGATGCCGCCGCCCTCTGCAGCCTCTCTGGCTCCAAGTGCGGCCAGCCATCGTCCCTCCATTATGTAAGGCTGAAGCCTTACCTCGGCAGCGACCAGCTGATGCAGCCGCAAGGCTTGCTCTTCATGAAGGGCAATATCCCCTGTAATCGTGATGGAAGAGACGTTATGAGCTGCAGCCTTCTCCGCAAGAGCAGCAATCCAATCGCTCATGAGCCGAACACCATCCCGCTCTACACGGGTCCAGCTCCCATCTGCTCCTGCCAGGAATAGAGACGTGTAGACCTGTCCCCGTCTAGCATCCATAATCGGCACGACCCAATGGGTTGCAGCGGTAATTGAAGCAGGATCAGCCTGCTGCGGCTGGTTCAGTTGTGCTTGAGCTGATAGCGTAGGTGAGTGCGGCTTGGCCGACTGCGGCTTGGCCGACTGCGAGATGGTCGATTGCTGCATGGCTGATTGCGGCTCGGCCGATTGCGGCTGGGCCGCCGTCCGCCATGCTCCGTAAGCAAGTCCCTCCAGACTGGACACGCTCACTAGCGGGATTCCCCACACCCAAGCGAGCGTCTTCGCCGCGCTTGCTGCGATTCTCATCCCGGTGTAGGATCCTGGTCCGCTGCCGACAGCGATGAGACTAATCTCATCTTGGGACAGACCGCTTCCCCCAATTAGGTCCGATACATGCTCTATCACATGAACGGAGTGATTGCGCTCCGCAAGCGACTGCACCTCGCCAAGCACCTCCGCTCCTCGCACGATCGCTGCTGCCATAGCGGCAGTAGAGGTATCCAGCGCCAGGATGACGTCCGCTTCCGAGCGGCCTTCCTCTATATGAGCTTGTATCTGACTATAATCATCCATTAGGTTACTCATTCGTTCCTCTGCTCCCATCGTCACGGCTCAGAGCCTGACACCACTGTGCATATCGCTGTCCGATGCCGGTCATCCTAATTCGGCGGGAATCTCCGCCCAGATGCTCAATGAAGAGCTGAAGCCGCTCCTCCGGCAGCAGCTCCTCGATGAGGCTGGCCCACTCGACAATCGTGACCCCCTCGCCATAGAAGTACTCATCCAGCCCGAGCTCATCTGCTTCGTCCAACGACAATCGATAGACATCCATATGGTACAGAGGCAGCTTGCTGCCCGTATATTCCTTAATGATTGTGAAGGTCGGACTATTCACTACACCAGGCACGCCTAACGCCTTCGCATAAGCGCTAGAGAATCTCGTCTTCCCCGCGCCCAAGTCTCCATCAAGCGCCAGCATATCGCCCGCCTGAGCCCAAGCAGCCAGACGCTCAGCCAATCTGACCGTATCCTGCTCACTCTCCGCCAGCCACACGGCCTGTCCTATCTCCTTACCCACTAGCCTCACCCGTTCATCCTTGAAAATGATTATAACCTCGCGCTTCCAGCCTAGCTCGGCTAAGCGACTTACCGTTCTGCTTGCGTGTAATGAGCTCCACGCCCGGCTCACCAGCCTCCACCTCTCCGATGAGGAAGAAGGGCAGGCCCTCCTGGTGAAAAGCTTCCTTCGCTGCAGCCGCGTCCTCTGCAGCCATCGTGCCGAGGAGGACATAGTCCTCTCCTCCGTAGAGCATGAGATCCAGCGCGGACAGGCCGCAGAGGCCGGCATACGCAGCCATGGAACCGCTGCGCGGCAGCAGCTCCTCGTGGAGCGCGAGCCGCACGTGCGAGGCGGCGGCAATCTCCGCCGCCTCACTAGCAAGGCCGTCGCTGACATCGTTCAGCGACGTGCAAGTGCCGCGCGCCTGCAGCAGCCGGCCGGCGCGCACAGACGGGGCAGGGCGGCGGTGCGCTTGCACCAGCGCCGCCAGCCCCCCCGCTTCCGCGCGGACCGCCTCGCCGGCGGGCGCGCTGAGCACGTGCAGCCCGGCGGCGGACAAGCCGACCGGGCCTGTCAAGAACACGGCGTCTCCGGGCTTCGCACCGGAGCGCCGCAGCGCCTTGCCCGCCTCGACGGCACCCGTCACGGTCACGGCGACGACCAAGTGCAGCGGCGACGAGGTTGTGTCGCCGCCAATAATCGCCACGCCATATTGCTCGGCGCAGGCGTACAGCCCATCGTACAGCCGGCGCATCCGCTCCGGCCCGTAAGCCGCAGGCACGCTCACCGATACGAGCGCGTGCAGCGGAACCCCGCCCATCGCGGCGATATCGCTAATATTCGCCGCTAATGCCTTGTAGCCGATGTCGCCATCCTCCATCGTCATGCTATTGAAGTGGACCGTCTCCACCATCGTGTCGACGGCCATCAGCCACTGCAGCGGGCCGCTAAGTCCGGCCAGCTCCAGCCGCGGCTCGATGACAGCAGCATCATCGCCAATCCCGACAATAACGCCTCGCTGATCGAGCCATTCCGAGCTATGCCGCCCTGCCGTCCAGTGGCGAATGCGAGCAAATTCATCCATCTTCGTTGCTCGCCTCCGGACCGTATAAGATATTGACCCTATTATAGTATTCCCAGCATAGGCAAGCAACCTCCGCATCATGTTAACGATGGGTCTCGTCCTATAGCGATATAACAAGCATGCACAGCTGGTGTCCCTATATTCACGCAGAGAAGGCTGCTTCTTGGGCAAGAAGCAGCCTGCTCGTAGCTTAATCATGCTTGCAGTCTTAAGGAGGCGTGGAACAGTTAGTGAATATCACGCTTCTTGAACCGTCCGCCCTTCACATCATGAATGTTGCCGACAGCCAGGAAGGCAGAAGGATCCAGCTCATGTACGATCGACTTCATCTTCGCTTCCTCCAGCCTCGTAATGACGCAGAAGATGACCTTCTTCGTCCCTCCCGTGAACCCGCCCTCACCATGAAGGTAGGTAACGCCCCGGCCAAGACGGCTCATGATCGCATCGCCTACTTCCTTGGCATCCTCGCTAATGATCCAGACCGACTTGGACTCATCGAAGCCTTCAATCGTGACATCGATCATCTTGAACGCGATGTAGTAAGCAATGAGAGAGTACATCGCCTCGTTCCACCCGAAGATGAACCCAGCGCTTGCCAGGATGAAGAAGTTGAAGAACATGACGATCTCTCCGACGGAGAATGGCGACTTCTTGTTAACCAGGATGGCAATAATCTCAGTTCCATCAAGGGAGCCCCCGAATCGGATGACCATCCCGACGCCAATACCCAGGATGACACCGCCGAAGATCGCGGCGAGGAACAATTCCTCGGTCAACGGAGCCACAGGATGCAGCAGGAAGGTGCCAATTGACATGACAGTAACTCCGTACAGTGTAGACATAGCGAAGGTCTTGCCAATCTGCTTGTAGCCTAAGATAAGGAATGGAAGATTCAATAAGAATAAGAAGGCGCCAAGCGGCAGTCCGGTTAGATGCGCCACGATGATTGAGATGCCAACGATTCCGCCGTCAATTAGATTGTTAGGAACAAGGAAGATCTCCAGACCGACGGCCATGAGCGTTGCGCCGATTGTAATGAACAATATGCGCTTAGCCAATTCAAGATTAGATAGTTTAACATGCTGATGCTTTGCCATAATCCTCTCTCCTCTCTCATCCAAAGTTGATTTATATTCATTTTAGCTCATTTTCGATGGAATTCCAAGGTTTTGACCAGATTATCTTATTTTATTGCCTATTATCTATAATTTATCTCTCGTTATCCTGCACTATCGCAAAATTAAAGGAGGACTTCCTCCTCGGTCCATAATGACCTCGGTGGAAAGTCCTCCAACGTAATATTGACTATAGTCAGTTCCTTAGCCGATAACCGCATACGTCTGAACGCCTGCAGGAATCGTTCTCACTCGGAACTGCACCCCATTCTCATTGTATAGTCGAATGGTATAAGATACTGTAGTTAACGTGCTGACACGGCTGAATCGAACGACGCCGAATCCATCGAAGCTCGCTGTCTGAACAATGGAATTGCCGCGGAACAATCGAGCGAAGAAGCCGCTCGTATCGAAGGGAACGCCATTGCTGCCCACCCAGAGGACCGTTAGTCGGCTGAAGGTAGGGCCTACTTGAAGAGCCGATGCCTTCCTAGTTGCCGAGATTACTTTACCTTTGCCTTTTATACCGTAATAAGGTGGCTTTAATCGTTTAGCCATCTATATCACACTCCTTCTTCTCCTATCGTATGCATGATAGAAGGAGAAGGACTGGTCTAGCTCCTAGTTGTTGAACTATTTTAGGGAACGGGACCGCTATAGCTCCTTGACGATCGAGATCGACAGCTCGTTCTTCAGATCAATCTCAATGAGTCCGCGAGGCTTGCTGCCGTCTGGCTCCTGGATGATTCGAATCGTAGGACGATGCAGAGCAAGCTCATTGTTAGCGGATACGACCCCAGTCTGGCCTGAGCTTAACAGCACGGTCGTTGCAACCGGATAGATGGAGATGTGCCGGCAGAACAGCTTAATCAATTCGAAGTCGAAGTAGGTTCCGCCAGCAGCGAATAAGAATTCAATCGCCTCTGTAGGCGTGTACCGCTTACGGTAGGGACGAGGTGAGGTTAAGGCATCATAGACATCAGCAAGCCCGACAATCTGAGCATACAGGTGAATCTCATCCTTCTTCAATCCTCGCGGATAGCCTGAGCCGTCATATCTCTCATGATGCTGCAGTGCACAATGAGCAGAGACGAGTGAGATATCATGGTATTTGCGCAGAATATCGAACCCTTCAGACGTATGGGACTGAATGAGCTTGCGGTCTGTATCAGTAAGCGCACCTCCATGATTCAGCAGTGACTTCGGAACCTTCGTCATGCCAATATCGAACAAGAGTGCACCAATACCTAGTTCCTCCAGCTGATTGCGATTGAATCCCTTGGCGATCCCGATAATGCCGGCTAGAGCCGCTACATTGACGGAGTGCTGGAACAAGTAGGCGTCTGTTACTTGAATGCTGGTCAGGTTCACTAGCATCGTCTCTCGGGTAGCTAAGTCCTGCATGATTTCTCCGAAAATCTTGCGGAAGTTGCGTCCCATATCAGGAGCGATTGCCCTGCCCTTGACTCCGACTTGGTCCCTGAACGTATTCATAGTCTTGTATATAGTCTCAGCCGCATGCTTACGAGTCTCATCACGCAACGTGTCCTGCGGCTCGATACCTTCTGTCAACTCGTCTTCGATGAACAACGTGTCAATTCCGAGATTGCGAAGCCTGGCGATGAATCGTTCGTTTAGTTCCACGCCTGCTCCGAGCAGCACGTTACCATTCTCTTGCAATACCGGCTTAGCCAGCTTATCGCCAGGCTTAATTAATGCGATTTGTACTTTTCTCATACCCAATACCCGCCTTCGTAACGAACCTAATTACCGGAACGTCACTATTCTATCAGATTCAAGCTAGCCTGACTATGAGCCTAATTAATCTGCTATATGCCACTTGCCGAAGTATACCAAAAAACGCAAGCTACGCGAGCTTGCGCTTGACGATACGATTCCTGCCTTGAAACTTGGCCTCATACAGGGCGGCGTCTGCCTCGGCCAGCAACTCTCTTAGATACGCCTTCGGATTATCAATTCTCCGGCGGTCCTGCTCCTCGATACAGAGAACCCCCATAGAGATGGTGACCGACACCTTCTGGTTGCCTATACCCGTAGAGACAACATTCTGCTCCACCGCTTCCTTCACATGCTCGGCTACTAGCTCGGCCTGGTCCTTGCTCGTATGGGGAAGATAGACCGTGAACTCCTCTCCGCCGTAGCGAGCTAGCAGATCGGTTAACCTGAGAGTGCCTCTGACTGCTTCAACCGTGCTGCACAGCACTTCGTCGCCAACGAGATGTCCATATGTATCATTGATGCCCTTGAACAGATCAATATCGAATAGGAAGATGGAGAATGGAACTCCATATTGCAAGTTAATGATAACTTCATGCTCCAGCTGCTGAAGTAGGAAGCGCCGATTATAGCATCCCGTCAACGAGTCCGTAATCGCCATATGCTCCAGCTTGCGGTTCGCTTCATGGAGCTCATCCTGCATCACGATCAGCTCTTGGTTCCGTTCCTGAAGCATCTCATTCTGAATGTTCGTCTCTTCCACCAGCATTCTGAATTCTGTCACATCCTGGAAGGTCAATACTCTGCCGAGCAGCGCCTTCTTGTTGCTCATAATAGGAGCATATTGCATGATGACGTGCCGGTACTTGTCCAGGTGGAAGGTCATCTCAAGCTCCATTCTCTCCAGCGGATGCCGTCTCATCGCTATTAAGAATTGCTCGAACTCAGACGCCGAAGCCGCATTCAGTTGACTAGTAATCATATTGGGATGGAGAGGATCGCCGACTCTTAACCGCAGCATGGGCCTTAGTACGCGATTAACCTCCAATATCGTATCATCCTCATCCAATACGATAATGCCGGTAGACATCGTATTCATAACATCCCGCTGAACGAGCTGAATGATGTCGAATACCTTGTGGCGGGCTATAGCATGAACCAGATACATCCCGGATAAGGAGAACCCTATCGACATAAGCGGGAAGTAGTAGGTGGAATATGGCTTGAACAAGATATTGAGAAGCATATCGGCTATTCCGAACAGAATCAGCATGATAATTCCGTTCATGCCCGTCTTCACAAGCCGCTTGTGGCGGGCTGAAGCATCCTTGCGCAGTGTATGCAGCATAATGGCAAAAGATATAGAAAAATATAAAATCAACTCAGCGAACATAATCCAGAACAATGGTCCGTTATTCAGTTGACTGAGCGGGTCTAAGCCTTCCGTTAAACGGATATCAATGAACATCCCTGCAGGATTGAATAAAATAATGCCCGCTGAGATCATGGCCGGAGTCATTAGCATAAATAATCGAAGCTTGCGCAGCACATAAGACTGGCCGGTCAGGAAGATCGTGAAGACCAGCCAGCAAGCGCCAAGCAATGACAACGCGACATAAGCCGTTGATAAAAAGAGCAACGCAAATCGAGCGTCATCTGCCGTCTGGGCTAGAAATTGAAAAAACGGCCAAAGTAAAAATATAAAATGAACGACACCATAGATTTTATGTAAAACGGTAATTGAGCTGAAGGCCAGCACGTAAAAAAATAAGCCGAGCAGAACAATCGAACAGCCGAAGTCCAGCCACATCATCCAATCCAATACGCTTCACCCATCCATTTATTAAGCCATCTTCTTCCATTGTATCAAATGTTAATCGGGGCGACAATTAGAGATTTAGTGCTTAAAGCTTAATTCACACGCGGCTCATATAGGCCATCGGTCGGATAACAATCGCTCCAATGCTGGATTAATCTGCAAATGATCCCTGAAGGCTGTATATTGCTTCCACTTCTCAAGGGAAAGCTTCTGTTCTCCCCGAAATGCGCGAATAAGCAAATTCTTCGGCGTATGTTCAGGGTCAATGAATTCCAGCATCTGAACCTTGTAGCCTAATGTCTCCAGCAGTGCTCCTCTTGCCGCATCAGTAGCCAGAGCAGAGAATCTCTCCTTAAGCAGCCCTTGTGACAGAATTGGTGAGAGCACGTCGTTCTTCACCTGCCCCATTACTTCATGCTGACAGCATGGAACAGATAAGATAACGGAAGCCCCCCAACCTACAGCCTTGGCGAGCGCGGCATCGGTTGCCGTATCGCATGCATGCAGCGTAACGACCATATCAGCATGAACAAGCTCGTCGAATTCAGCGATATCCCCCACTTGGAATTGCAGCCGGTCATAGCCTAATTGCGCAGCCAGCTTGCTGCAGAAGGAGATGACGTCTGCCTTCAGATCAAGTCCAATAATCCGCACCTCCCGCTGCTCCACGACATGCAGCAGATGGTAGAGCGCGAAGGTCAGATACGACTTGCCGCAGCCGAAGTCAACGATCGTCAGCTCGCGATCCTTCGGCAGGTGAGGAACAACATCGTTGACCATCTCAAGGAATCGATTAATCTGACGGTACTTATCCTGCTTCTGAGCGTGTACCTTGCCGTCTCGTGTCATAATCCCGAGCTCGACGAGGAAGGGGGCTGGCGAGCCTTCCGGAATGATTCGCTGCTTCTGCCGGTTATGCTGCGCTGGCTCACCAGCTCCCTTGGCATTATCGGCTGCTCGCCGAAGGATCGTTGCCTTGCCTCTCTTACTGAATAGAATCTGTACATCCTCTTGGGCAAGCTTCATGTGCACTTGCTTATACGCCTGCTGAACGAGCTCGATGCAGCGGCTTGCCGCGTCTTCGGCGGGCACATTCGTATGCAGTGCCTTGTTCGCGTGATGAGACTCGAACTGATAATACAGTCCGTCCTTCAGCTGGATCGGCCGAATGACCGTGCGCGGCGCATAGCCGGCATCCTTGCGGCGAAGCCCGCTCAAGGTTGCTTGCTGCAGCTTCCCATCATGAATCCATTGCTGTATATCTTGCTGCCATTGCTCCGTCATTGTCCATTGTTCCTCTCATTCGCTGTCATTCACTGTCAGTCGTCTGTGTAACCTTAAGATCAGCAAGTCCCTGAATCACTTCTGCCCGCGGCAAGCCGCCACCCACAAGTCGCTCATCGGGTTGGAGCAGCAGGCGGTGGTAGAATGCTTCCGCCTCAGATAGCATCAATCCGCCCTGCCTAATCCGTTCGTAGAGCGTATTCTCAGCCAGATCGAATCTCCCTTGGGACTCGTACCATTCCATGAGCAGCTCCTTGGTTGCTGCAGGCAGCTCATAAGGTGAGAGAACGTCTAGCAGTGCATACGCCTCCTTCACCGGATTCATGAGCGACGGGTGTGCGTCCCTAAGAGACAATCTCATCACCAGCTGCAGACACTTCACATGGAGGGCGAAGCTGGCTTCCTCCTTGCCGAGCTCCTCGTAGATCTCTGCCTCCTGCTTCATCAGCAGGGCGATGGCCCCCAGATTATCTTCCTCCATGACGCCGCTGGTCGTCATCATCGAGATCAGGTCCTCTTCGGACAAGGAGCGGATGAGCCTCCCGTTCAGCCGGAACTTCTTGTCCAGCAGCTCATCAATGACGAGCAGCGCTTCGACATGCTTAAGCTCTCGCCTGAGGCCCATCACCTGACCAAGAGCCTCAGTCATCTGACTAATCATTCTCATCAAGTAATCCCGTTGGAACATATGGCTCAGGCCCTGCCGGCTGCAAAATCAACAATGGCAGCTGCAAGCCGCTCTGACTCCTCCAGCATGCTCATATGTCCGGAGAGCTCGAGCGTAACCTTCTTAACAGCAGGCTTATCGACAATGAAGGTCCTCTCAGGCGGAATGACGCCATCCCTGGCTCCCGCCACTAATAGAATAGGGAGGGGAGATTGCTGAAGGACGCTCGTGCGATCAGGCCGACCCTTCATCCCGAGCGCTGTCGCCGAGGCGCCGCGGGCGCTCGTACCATATCCAATCTCCTTCGTCAGCTGGACTGCTTCTGCCATGGCAGTCACATGCTCGGGGGAGAACAGCTTCGGAACAAGTCCGTTCACGAACTCTTGAACCCCATTCGTCTGAATAGCTAGAGCGGCCTTATCCCGATTCGCCTTCGCCTCCTCCCCGTCAGGCAGGGAAGTAGAATGAATAAGTCCGATTGAGCCGAGCAGCTCCGGATAAGCTTCTGCTGCTGCAAGCGTCACGTACCCTCCCAAGGAATGTCCGAGCAGACATACCTTCGGCAGGTTAAGCCGCTCAATCAGCTGCTTAATATCCTGTGCGAAGAGATCCATCGTATACACTTCCTCCGAAGCTTCGAAGGAAGCACCATGTCCGCGAAGATCGACGGCAATGACTCTTGCATGCGCTTCAAGCAGTGGAACAATCTGCTCCCAGTAGGCCGAGCTTCCGCAATAGCCATGAAGAAGTACGATAACCTGTGAGGATATAGCTCCGATTCCATCAAGGGCTGGAGCTGAATCATAATAGGCAAGCTGTACACCCTGTTCAAGCTGAATGCTCTCATTAGCTATCGTAACTGCCTTAGCATTCGTCATCTATTATCACTCCTTCAAGTTGGTTAAGCTGACTGCTGTCTAATGGCTGCCATGCCTCGCTTACAGCATGAACAACCTTATTCGCCATCTGCAGGACGAGGTACAGCGAAGTCGTCTGCAGCTTCCAGTATGGCTTAGGGCCTGCTTCGTTCACGACCCCCGCTACCGAGTAATGGCCTACCGGCGGCAGCCTCCGGCCTATCGCTTGCCCTGGCTGGAGCGGCTTGTCCTTCATGATATACTGCCCTACCGACTTGCCCAGGCAAGCATCAACGGCAATAATGATGCGATCCTGATCAAGAGCTGCTATGGCCGGCTCCACCCCATGTGCATCGCAGGGCTGCTTCAATGTTCCCGTCACTCGCCAGCCGCGCTGCTGAAGCATCGTCCCTACGAGAGGGCCGAAGGAATCTCCGCTGGAGCGGTCGCTTCCAATGCAGATGAATTGAATCTGGTCCCGCTTGGGATGAAGCTTCGCGACGCTGCGGAAGAATGCATGCAGCGCCTGTTGATCTGTCGGCACATATTCCAAGTTAAGTAAGGTCATAAGGGGCACCAGCCTTGTTAATCATAATGAACAACATCTGTGTCATTCATTGTACCCGAATTCACCAGGCACCTTCAATTTGTAGCGGCATCCGCCCTATACATGGTACAATGACCCATAGACAAGATCGCCCTAGGAGGTTAAGGAATGAATCTGGATACAGCAACAGAAGAGAATATATCATTCATGATTGAAGCGATTAAGACCAAGCTAAGGATGGCAAGCGGTGCCGCTATGCAATCTTCCAACTTCAAGCTGGAGCAATACGAAGATATTCGTGATCTATACGAAGTGGTCGCTTCCAAGAACAACTTCAGCATCAGTGAAGTCGAAGCCCTCGTATCGGAATTAGGCAAGCTGAGACAACGTAACTAGCAATTAGATGTTCGCCATATTATCCCAATATGTAACAATAACTTGCATTAATCGACATAGTTATAAAAAAATCAGACCGAGGGGAATCCCTCGGTCTTCTTAATTAATTGTCTGGATGCTGCTCAGACGCGCTCTCTTGCTCATCTGCCGCTTCAATCGTAAGCTTAATCGCAATCTGCTTGTTCTCTCCTCTGAGGAACTGGGCAACTCGGTCTAGCTTCTCAGCGAGCTCTGGCCCGGAGAGTGTTGTGTTAAGCTGATAATTGAATTGATCTGAAGGAAGCTTCACTTCCGGTACGAGATAAGGAGCTTGAGGTCTCCAATTGTGATCATTGCCCCCGCTTGATTGATTCAATAGCTGGTCCGGGAAGAACTTGTCTGACTTATTGACAACGCGTTCATAGATGCGCAGCTTCTTAAGCAGCATATAGTATTGCGCAGAATGCTTGAAGCCCCAAGCATCTCTAATATCCTTAAGGTTATAATCCATCTTCCATCGCTTCAGATTCTCCACTTGCTCTTCTGAGTTAAGCTTGAGGAAGTCATCAAGCGGCATAATTTGCACTGACATCGTCACAATCCCTCCGTTCTAATATGAAGCCGTTCCGCCTAGCAAAAGTAACATAACTTAAAATACTTTTATATAAAAAATACCATAATATTTTTGTCTTTACAATTTAAAATTTACTCATAAATCTTTTTAAAAGCAATTTATTATGGCATAAAGCGTGGTACTTGAGGGTAAAAAAAAACGCGGGCTCACCTCGTTCAGATGTGAGCCCGCGTATGGTCCAGTTACAGGCTGTGTAATCCTATGCTGGTTAAGAATCGGCTGAACGACTGGAGACCTGCCTCGGTCCGCTTGTACACGCCCGCGTCCTCCAGCACTTGAGCAAACTTACGGCCTGTCTCTTGTTCTACAATAAGGGCTGCTTGTTCAGCAGTATGCCTGCTGCCGTAACGCTCCAGCAGGGAAGCAATCCATTCGGCATGCTTGTGCAGAGAATGAGCCGAATCGGCTCCAATACCCGCGATATCCTCATGCTCTTCCGTCAACAATCGAGCGATCTGCTCCAGCTCTGTCTTGAGCCGGCCAGGAAGAACAGCAAGACCCATCACTTCAATCAGTCCGATGTTCTCCTTCTTAATATGATGAAGCTGCTGATGAGGATGGAAGATTCCATCTGGATGCTCCTCGCTCGTACGATTGTTGCGTAGAACGAGATCCACTTCATACTCTCCATTGTCGCGAAGTCGAGCGATCGGCGTAATCGTATTGTGAGGAATGCGGCTGCCGTCCGTATGCTCGCTGAAGCTATGGATATCTGCCTCATGATCATCGTATTGACGCCATTCATCCAATATCTTGCAAGCCATCGCATGTACCGCTTCCTTGGACGATCCATTCACTCGCACGACGGACATTGGCCAGCGCACAATGCCTGCCTTCACCCCAGGCTGCAGCGGATCGGTGAACAAGGCTTCGATAGGCGCTGTCTCCATAGGGAAGATGTGACGTCCCGCTTGGAAGTGATCATGGCTTAGAATTGAACCGCCGACGATCGGGAGATCGGCATTGGAGCCGATGAAGTAATGCGGGAATTGCTCTACGAAGTCCAGCAGTCTCGCGAAGGACTGATGAGAGATGACCATCGGTTCATGCGCGCCCTTGAAGACGATGCTGTGCTCGTTATAGTACACATACGGCGAGTATTGGAAGTACCACTGCTCACCCTGTAGGGTGAGGGGCAGAATCCGAAGATTCTGGCGTGCTGGGTGGTCGGCTCGTCCGGCATAGCCTACGTTCTCTGCGCAGAGCAAGCACTTCGGATAGCGCGCAGGAGGCAGTGTCTTCAGCAGCGCAATCTCCTTAGGGTCCTTCTCCGGCTTCGACAGGTTAATCGTAATCTCCAGATTGCCATAGTCTGTAGCCTGCAGCCATCGCTTATTCTTCGCGATACGATCCATCCGAATGTAGTTGGAATCGATGTTCAGCTTATAGAATTGGTCGGTCGCCTTCGGCAGGCCTTCCAGCTCTGCCTTGCGGCGGAACATCGCCTCGGTCTCTGAAGGCCGCGGCATGAGCAGACCCATAATTCGGGCATCCAGCAAGTCTCGATAGGTCAATATATTGTCCGGAATCAGACCGATTGAGTACCCGTAGTCCAGCAAGATCTCGAGCAGAGGAACCGCACTGTCTAGCTCTTCGTCCGGCACCTTGCCTTCGAGAGGCTCGCTGAAGCCGAATAGCGCCAGCAGTTCATTGCGTGCATAATGCAGATCTAGATCCTTCAATAAGCCATTCTGTCTAGCGAACTGAACTAGACGCTCGATGGTTAACAGCGTCAGTTCAGCGCTTGGCGCTTCGTATTGCTCTGTCATGATGTATGGCAGCTCCTTCCGCGCTGTGCTGTGCACAGCCCTCTTACCTAACGTTGATCGTTGTAGCCTGCGGGATGGGATTCATGCCATCTCCACGCGCTTAGAATAATATCTTCCAGCTTGTTCCTCGTCGGGTTCCAGCCGAGCTCTGTACGGGCGCGCTGGGAGGAAGCTACGAGCGTTGCCGGATCGCCGACACGGCGCGGTTCCATGACTGCCTTGATCTCACGTCCGGTCACCTGACGGGCAATCTCGATTACTTCCTTAACGGAGAAGCCTTGTCCGTTACCTAAGTTGTAGACGGCACTCTCCTTGCCTTCGCGAAGTCGATCCACAGCGAGTACATGTGCATCAGCTAGATCGCTCACATGGATGTAATCGCGGATGCACGTGCCATCCGGCGTGCTGTAATCTTCACCGAACACAGAGATATGAGGCCGCTGACCAAGTGCCGCTTGCAAGACAATCGGGATGAGATGCGTCTCAGGGTGATGGTCCTCACCGATCTTACCGCTCTCATGAGCGCCTGCTGCGTTGAAGTAGCGCAGAGAGATGTACTTGATGCCATGAGCGGAATCGAACCAGCTCATCATCTTCTCCATCGCGAGCTTCGTCTCGCCGTAAGCGTTCGTAGGCTTCGTGCGATCATATTCATCAATCGGCACGTTCTCTGGCTCTCCATAAGTAGCAGCTGTGGATGAGAATACGATTCTGCGCACGCCGTATTCGTTCATTTTGTCAAGGAGGCATAGAGTTCCATACACATTGTTGTGATAATACTTACCTGGATTCTGCATACTCTCGCCGACCAGTGAATTCGCCGCGAAGTGAATGACCGCGTCAATCTGGTTCTCCTTGAACACCGTATCCATGAAGTCTGCATCTCTCAGATCTCCGACATACAGCTTGCCGCCCAGCAGCGCCTCGCGATGCCCTTGCTGCAGGTTATCAACAATCACAATCTCTTCCCCGCGCTCTTGCAGCGCAGCTACCGCATGTGAACCGATATATCCAGCTCCTCCTGTTACCAGTACCGCCATCCTTATCTCTCCTCTCCGAATTAGACCAGCTTCTCTACTCCGTTACCGATGCTGCAGACGTAGAAGTCCGGTGTGAGCCCTGTTGCTGCTGTATACTCCTGACCGACCTCACTAATGAACTGGTCGATGCTGTCTTCATGAACGAGCGATACCGTGCAGCCGCCGAACCCTGCCCCTGTCATCCGGGATCCCAATACGCCCTTAACCTTGCGGGCAGCTGTAACCATAGCATCAAGCTCTGCACCAGTTACTTCATATAGATCACGAAGGGAATCATGAGAAGCGTTCATGAGCTGACCGAATCTCTCCAGATTATCCCCCTTCAGAGCCTCCATCGATTGCAGGACACGGTCAATCTCCTCCACGACATGCTGGGCGCGGCGGCGAACGACTTCATCTTGAATCAGATGCTTAGCGCTGTTGAATTGCTCCAGATTAATCTGGCCAAGCAGGGTGATATCCGGGAACTGGACTTGAAGATCCTTGACCGCTTGCTCGCACTGGCTGCGACGTTCGTTGTAGGCGGAATCGACGAGACCGCGGCGCTTGTTCGTATTGCCGATAACCAGCTTGTAGCTGCCGGATTGGAAGGGCACGAGGTCATACTCGAGCGTGTCGCACATGAGCAGAATGGCGTGATCCTTCTTCCCGTTCGCTACGGCGAATTGATCCATGATGCCGCATTGTACCCCGTTGAATTCATTCTCGGACTTCTGTGCCAGCAAGGCGATCTTCACCTTGTCAATCGGCTGATTCTCCATCGTCAGTAGAGCATACGCGGTCACGACCTCGATCGAAGCGGAGGAGCTAAGGCCCGCACCGTTAGGGATCTCGCCATGATAGAGCAGATCATAGCCGCTCGTGTAGCTGAGTCCCGCCTGCTGCAGCTCATATACGATACCCTTCGGGTAATTCATCCAGTCATCCACTGCGTCGTATACGACTGTGTTAATATCGAACTGCTTCGTCAGCTCGAAGTTCGTCGTTGCCAGACCTAGCTTCTGATCCGCGCGCCTGCGGATGAGCAGCGTTGTGCCGAAGGTTAAGGCGGCCGGGAATACATATCCTCCATTGTAATCGGTATGCTCACCAATGAGGTTCACCCTGCCTGGGGCGTGGAATACGGATACGGCTTCTGAATCTTCGCCGTACAGCTCTAAGAAGTGCTTCGTCAGCTCTTGGAGATTGGCCATGTCTGATATCACTTTCCTTCGTATAAGATAGTGTCCTTAGTTATTCATAGCTTAAGTATAGTCTACCCCGGTTCAAAACAAAATGGCTGAAAATGATGTGCACATGGACATATGTGACTTATCACTCAAGAGGATACATGTTATCATGCTAACTATGCGCAAAATAATAATCCGACTCCATCCTCCAAAGCAGGTGTGAAGATATGGTTAAAAAAGATGGCGATACCATTCAACCCGAAACCTATACGATCGCTTCTAATCCGACTATTGTGCTCAATGAGTATATGAATGTGCTGTTCGCAGGAGAAAGCCAGACTCGGCCTGGTCACAGGCTAGGTCCTAAGGTATTCGACCTGTATCTCATGCACTTCGTATTATCGGGAAGAGGCATCTTCGAATGCGCGGACGAGCAGTACGAGCTTCGAGAGGGACATACGTTCATTATTGCGCCTGAGCAGCTCGTCAGCTATTCCTCTGATCGTGAGGATCCTTGGCGATACCGCTGGATTGCCTTCTCCGGCTCGCTTGCCGCAAGTCAGCTTGCTGCTGCAACGGGAGGCACAGCTGTAGGTGGACTAGGACGTGGACCAGGAGATGAACCAGGAGGTGGATCAGGACAAGCTGTACTGGACACCGGGCAGAATCGACGGGTCAGCGCTCTGTACCATCTGATCTATCGTACGTTCAGAGAAGGGGGAGCATCCGCTCACCTTAGAGCCTCCGGTTATCTCCAGCTCCTGTTCGGCGAGTATGCTGCTGCGCAAGGGAAGGGGTCGACCCTTGACCCGAGTGCGGGAGGCCGCAGCAATGAACAGCTCGTGAAGCAGATGGTTCATTACTTGTCGACTCAATATGCGGAACCCGTCTCGATGGAGAGGATGGCTGATTCCCTCGGCTACAACCGTGCTTACCTGTCCAGGGTGTTCAAGCAGAGGACAGAGCTGTCGCCCGTCACCTTCCTTCTTCGCTTCCGTCTAGATAAGGCTCGCCAGCTCCTTCGCCAGCGTCAAGAATTGACCATAGAACAGATTGCCGCTTCCGTGGGACTGCAGGATGCGCTCTACTTCTCCAAGCAGTTCCGCAAGCTCTATGGAGAGTCCCCCACCGCCTATCGAGAGTCTGTCCGCAAGATGGAATAGGCCGTATGAGGCCATACCTTAAGCATTGGAGCTGTCTGACGTTCCGCCTGTTTCCTTCATCCATCTAAGGGGTATTAATTGCTCAGCTGCACATACTAAGCTAGGGGGATTCCAATGATGAGAAGGTTACATACCGGCAGCCTATACTGGCCGACTACACTCGAGCATACTGCTTCCTATCCGCAGGTGAATGATCATCTTCGGACGAAGGTGGCCATCGTAGGAGGAGGGATGTCCGGTGTCGTGTGCGGATACACATTGACAGAGAGCGGCATTGCTGCACTCGTCATTGAACGAGGTGAGATCGCAGGAGGGAGTACATCAGCTAACACAGGGCTGCTGCAGTTCTGCAATGACATCACATTAACGCAGCTTACCAAGCAGATTGGTGAACAATCGGCTGTCAGCTTCTATCGAGGCTGCCTTCAGGCTGTACAGGACTTAGGAGCAGCCGCGGCGAAGCTGACCGGCGCCGCCTTCTACCCTAGGAGCAGTCTGTATTATGCAAGCACAGAGAGTGATGTTGCTATGCTGGTTGAGGAATATGAAGCGTTAAGAGAAGCTGGACTCTCGGTAGAGTTATGGACTGAGGAGCAGATCAAGGCGCACTTCCCATTCAGCAAGCCAGCTGCCATCGTCACACACGGCGATGCGGAGGTTAATCCGGCTAAGTTCGTTACCCAGCTTGCCGAATATGCGACCCGGTCTGGACTCGGCATTCATGAGCATACCGACATTATCGAGCACCTTCATGATCAGCATGAAGGGCTGCACAGGCTTCGTACTTCAAGCGGACATGTTATTGAAGCAGAGCACGTCATCTATGCGGTCGGCTATGAGCCCGAAGAGCTCAGGGGCAACTTAATCAAGGCGGAGATGAATCGTTCGTTCGCCGGGGTCACGGAAGTACAGGATTCCGAGCTCCTGAATTCCAGCTGGCATCAGAAGTGGATGCTGTGGGAGTCGGCGAGGCCTTACTTATACTTGCGGACAACGGAGGACGGCCGTATCGTCATTGGAGGACTGGATGAGGAGTACCCCGAGCCTGTCCAAGGCGACCGATCCCGTCACAAGAGAACGGACAAGCTCGAGCATCGGCTCCATGCGCTCTTCCCGGAGCTGAACAGCTCTCTGGCGTATGAATGGAGCGCTACATTCGGAGAGTCTGTGGATGGACTGCCCTTCATCGGGAAGGATCCCGAGCGGGATGGTGTATATTACTGCCTTGGCTATGGAGGTAACGGAACGGTGTACAGCATGCTGGGCTCGCAGATTATTAGAGATGCTATCCAAGGCAAGACTCATCCTCTTGCATCCATTGTCAGGCTGGACCGCTAACCGATAGAAAAAGCTCCAGCTCCCCCGTGAACGGGAGCTGGAGCTGGAGCTTCCTTATGCTGCGTAATCGTTATACGAATTCCGCTCGATTCCTTGCTCTAAGCGATCGTTGTCGCTCCGGTTCTCCGATAGACGGCTTCGGCCGTACTCAGCCTAGATAGATCAGGCCCTCCGTCCTGATCAACTAAGGAAGCGCTGCTATCCGTCTCTACAACAACAACATACCTTCCGTCGTGAATCGCCTCTCCGCAAGTTGATGCCTCTGAATTACTGAGCCCCAGAGTTCTAAGGGCCTGGGAGTAAGAGTCGACCTCCTCCATAGCACCTGCAAGATTGCCTGCTACGATGCCTGGAGCTACGTTATAGCCTGCTCCGCCGCCGCCGTACACCCCGGCACTGCCTCCGATATAAGGCGCACTAGTCGTTCCCGCAGCAAGCAGAATGTCCGGACCTCCACTGTGATCTCTCTCGTTCCGAGTCTTGATTAGCTCCAGCACTTCATCCGCATGGACATGGGTCTCGGTCTCAATTCTGCGGGAATGCTCATAATCCTTAGCGAACACACGAAGCTCGCTCTTGGCGAATCCTTCACGCTGCAATTCAGTTACTGTGTCAATCACTTGTTGTTCGGTTGAGAATATACCAATCTTCCGTGTCATAGTCATCCTCCTCCTTCTTATTACCATTGTTATACCCCAATGTCATCTAAGCAAATCACATTGCTTAGGGTGAATTGGAAGGAAATCAATCTCCCCTGCTAGTTGTGCGAGCGGGCTCTTCGGGGTATGATAAGTATAAATTTAGCAATTCGGTCAAGCAGGAGGCACAGCGATGGTTCATCGAATGCTCCGTTACCCCGCAGGCTGGGAATGGCACCTGCTGATGGACAGGCAGCAGAGTTCCCAAGCAGAACTACCGAGACGGGTACAAGCCACCGCTCGCGAATTCGAAGATCATGTACGGAAGCAAGTACAGCAAGTGGAAGATCAGCAAGCTGAGCGCAAGGAACAGCGACTCGCCATGAAGCGTCTGCTGCCTGAGTGCGCACTATGGATGGATGCTTGTGAAGGCAGAACCTCCAATCAGATTACCGTAGCCCAGCAGCAGGGAGGTCAATCTGTCCTGTATGGAACTCTGATGTATCAAGGCTCTGAGCAATTGACGGATATACAGCCGTTCCACTTCTGGCTGTCCCCTTCAAGACTCGTGACGATGCATGAAGATCTCCGTCTAACAATTCAATTGCAGAACGACGAGCACACGGACAAGCTTCAGAGATGCGGGTCGGCGCCTGAAGCGTTATTCATCATACTCGGAGCGATGCTGGATGTGTTCCATCAAGGCTTGGACGGCTTCGAGACGAGGCTTGGCGAGCTGGAGACCACGATGCGTGTGCGCAACCGGACAGGACTCATGGATGATATATTCGAGAGGCGGTACGACCTGCTCCATTGGAGTCATCTCTTCCTGCCTGTCAGAGAAGTGCACGGAGCTGCGAAGGAAGCCTTCCTCGAAGGCTTAACCGGCTCGGAGAGCTTCGAGCGAATCTCACATAAGCTAGAGCGGATTGAAGAGCTGCTCAAGCATTATGCACTGGAGATTGATACATTAATCTCGATGGATGATGCGATAGCCAACTTCAGAGGCAATGATATTATGAAGACATTGACGATATTCACTGCCCTATTCACCCCTGCCACGGTAGTCGGAGCCTTGTGGGGCATGAACTACAAGGTGCTGCCTTGGGCTCAGGAGCCATGGGGATTCCCCTTCATGTGTGGAATTGTCATCATCTTCACATCAGGGATCTACGCCTGGTTATGGAAGAAGGGCTGGACGGGAGACTTGCTCATTGGGCATAAGAAGCAGCGGAAGCGTCGACCCACAGTCTCTGGCTCTCCCTCTGCTCGATCGTCAAGTGATGAACAAGCCGGCACCAGCCCAGCTGCTGCTGCACAAGGGCTGTCTCGCAGCAGCCGGGGAAGCAGTAAGCAGACAGCTAGAAGGAATGACGGAATGAGAAAACTCCAGTAAGCTGGCTTAATGCAGCTTACTGGAGTTGGCTATGTAACCCTATGGTTGATTAATCTTGACGGGCAGTCCAGTCTGAGCCGACTGGTTGGCTGCCAGAGTTACGAGATGCGTCCGATAGGCATCCTCATAGCTGGAACGAATAAGAGAAGCATCGCCTGTGCGAACAGCATGAAGGAAGGCTTCATTCTCGGTCTCATATGGATTCGTTCGGTTGGCATACTCGGTCTTAACGCCTGGTTCCAGAGAGACTAGACCGCTGTGACTGAGCTCAAGCACTCCCCGATTCGTATATAGATGAAGTCCTGCACGGTCTCCGGCCGGAATCGCGCAAGTGTTGCTAATCGTTGCTACCGCACCGCTTGCCAGCTTCAGCGTTACCGTACCGACATCAGGAACGGTCACCCCTTCGTTCGAGCCCGCAACCACTCGTTCCCCGAATGCCGCATACACCTCAGTAATCTCACCTGCAACATAACGAAGCAGATCGACGATATGTGTAGTCTGCTCAACGAATTGTCCGCCTGACCCCTCCATCTTCCTCCACCAGCCGATCTTCGGCATTGAACCCATCCAATAGCCGAGAGCCATAGCCAGCGTTCGCTCCTGCAGCAATTCCATGGCCCGCTGCGTGCCGTCCATGTATCGGAAGTGATAGCCGACAGAAGTGATGAGTCCGTGCTCCTGAATCCGGCTTAACAGCTTCGCTGGCAATTCGCTAGTCATGCCGATCGGCTTCTCAACCAGGAACGGGATGGCTCGTTCAATTAACGCCTCTTCAATCTCCCCATGAGCGAACGGAGGGACGCAGATATAGACGGCGTCAAGCTCCTGCTCCTCCAGCATGCGATGAACGGATGAATACCCTCTGGCATCCCTATAAGGCAGCGCCGCAGCTGCCGCCTTGTCCTCACTGGTCCCGCAGAATGCACGGACTTCAACATCTCCTCTGGCAGCAAGCTTCTCCGCATGCATAAGGCCGAACCAGCCGGTGCCAACGATTCCAATTCGCAATTTCATATAATATTACTCCTCCCGAGTCTTGCCTAGGTATGTACCTTACACCATTATACCGCTAGCAAGAGACGGCTGGAAGAATGTCTTATCGCCTATATGAATGACTAGGCCAAGTTCCCAATTGCCCGCCCAGACATATAATGCAACAACAAAGAGGCACGATGCTCTGCCAGAACTGAACTTGGGAGGGGCAAGCGATGGGGAAGCAGCAGTTAGATATTCGTACGGCCTTATTTCTCGCTGCCGTATGCGGTCAGACTTACGTACAATTCCTGAATACAGAGGGACTATTCATTATGCCGCGCGGCTATTCGCTTGTCGGCACGTTCAAGGGGGCGGCCTATGATCAGCTCCAGGAGTGGTTCGGATTCCTCATGGAGTCGGAGCGGGCTGCGGTGCTTGCTTACCGGGGATCCGGCTCCGCCAGCGATTGGGTATCTGACTTCATGGCAGACCAGGTGTCCTATCCTCCGGTGAAGGATGCAGGCCTTACCCACAAGGGCTTCACGGACATCTATATGTCGACTCGGGATGCCGTCCTGTCGCTTGTCTCCAAGCTTCCGGACAATAAGCCGCTGTTCCTGACCGGTCACAGCATGGGAGGAGCACTCGCCACACTAGCTTCGCTGGATCTGGCCGTGAACTCGTCCCTCTCTTCGCCTATTGTATATACGTTCGGAGCCCCGCGGGTCGGCGATCCCAGATATGTACGCACTTACAATCGCAAGATTGATGCCCACTGGCGATTTCAGAATGAATTCGACATTGTCCCCCATCTGCCTACTCTCATCTATCAGCCTCCGAAGTCCACGAAGACCTATTATTATATGCATGTGAAGGGCGAGGTGAAGCGCTCCTTCCGGATGGGCTCTATCTCAGGCAACCACATTTTACCTAATTACTTCGCTGATCTTGCTCGTGAAGAGCCTGCTTTTGCAGCAGCCGCTTGTACAGAGACACCTGGCTGGTGTCCGGTGTGACGTGTGGAGTCTTCGTGATACGACATGAAAAAAGTGATTGAGCAAAAGAAGACTCAATCACTGGAGATTATCATAAAATATATAGCAGTATACAGAAGAAATGGAGAACCGAGCCTCCAAGTACAAAAAGATGCCATACCGCATGATGATAAGGGAAGCTGCGCCACATATAGAAGATCGTGCCCACCGTGTAGAGCACTCCGCCGCCAATGAGAAGCTGGAGTCCGCCGAGAGCGAGATGATCTGTAAGCGGCTTCCAGGCAAATACAATAATCCACCCCATTGCAATATAAGCAATTGTTGAGGTGAACAAATATCGGGAAGCAAAAAACGCCTTGAAGGCGACCCCAACAACCGTAATGCCCCATACGATGCCGAACAGCACCCATCCTAATGCTCCGCCGACGATGTGGAACAAGATGGGGGTATAAGTACCCGCGATAAATACATAAATGCAGGAATGGTCAAGCACCTCGAATACACGCTTCGCCTTCCCCTCGGGGAAGCTGTGGACGAGAGTAGAGGCGCAATATAACAGCAGCATCGTCGTGCCGTAGATGGTGAAGCTGACGACATGAAGAGCCGTACCCTGCAGAGCAGAATAGACAATGAGCAGAACTAATGCAGCGATGCTGAGCCCTGCACCTATGCCATGCGTAATCGCATTCGCTACTTCTTCGCGCTTCGAGTAGGTATGCGTATTAGCCATCTCTCTGCTCCCTTGTTCCCCTGCAGCTTAGCTCGAAGCTACACCCCTTCATTGGAGTATGCTACCTTCGAATCTACCTCTATGATCGTCGTGCCAGAGTGCTCTTCATAGGATAGCTTAGGCTCTTCCTTATCATACAGCCAGTACTTGCGAATCCCCGCACTCTGGGTACTGTCCGTCTCGAACAAGAAGATGTTGAGATAAGACAGCTGCTCTTGCAGGAGACGCACATCGGCATCCGTCAACCCCTCCACACGAATGGACCAGCCTCCTGAAGGGTTGGGATTGACCTGGAATGATAGTCCGCGTGCCTCTGTATCAATAAGTGTCCGGCCAATGACGAGCTTGATTAACAGCTTCGATGCAGGAGCTTCAATCCCGTTGTTCATCAGGCTCCGCCTCCCTCTCTAGGAAGGTCAATCAGAAGCATCAAGGCACCTGAGTTCATTCCACGAACCTCTAATGCCTTCTCCTCGCGCAAGCGTACCGTATCACCCCGAGCGAGCAGATGCTCGGTTCCGTCAATAGTTAGACTGGCTTCTCCATGAATAACGAACAAGTATTGAAGCCTGCCGCCTGCAGATTCGTACATAAGCCCTTGTCCTGCTCCAAGCTCGCTCATATATAACGTCGTATCTTGATGAATATGGGCAATGCCCTCACCTTGAGATTGACCGGATACGACAGGCAGCCAGTTCCCTCTGAGACGCTCTGTGTCGTAATAAGAAGTCTCATAGGAAGGCTCCAGCCGCTTCGTCTGAGGGGTGATCCAGATCTGCAGGATATGGGCAGGATCCTCAGTGGGATTCACCTCGGAGTGGATGATGCCTGTTCCCGCACTCATCCGCTGTACGCCGCCGAAGGTCGTCACAGCTGTCTGTCCGGTACTATCCTCATGCTTCAGCTGTCCGCTGAGCACAATCGTTATAATCTCCATCTCACGATGGGGATGCGCGCCGAAGCCTCTGCCTCCCGCGATGACATCTTCATTGAATACACACAGGGGACCGAAGAATCGGTTGTCCTGGTCATAATAGTCCCCGAAGGACATACTATGGTAGCTCTCCAGCCAATCCAGCTGCTTGTGGTAACGGGTCTCGTTCTTCCTTATCTCCAACATGAAGAGTCCTCCTCTGCCCTATAGGCTTCCGACTTGCTCTTCTGTAGTGTACTGCAATCACACGGAGCCTTTCAACCATCGGCGTACGCGGTCAATCGTCTTGTCCAGGTTGCAGATGGATTGTCCGTCAATATAAGGATTCAGATGTCGAAAATAATCAGCATGCCCCCCGATAACGGGTATGCCGCTTACATAGCCAGGCGCGTACTTATAACGATTCCAGTAGGGCATCTTCCCGTGCTCAGAGGACCAGCCTCCCCAGCTGCCAATTCGGGAGATAGGGTCCTTCACCTTCCCGCGGCTGTCCACGCAATGGAAGTAACAGACCCTATTCTGAAGCTCCGGAGCTATTCGCACTCGAGGGGAACCAACCTGCACAATTCGGAAGTTGTTGGTCATGCCTTCCTCATAGAGCATCCTGCCAGCTTGATAAGCGGCAACCCCGCCTCCGCTGTGACCAATCAGCAGCAGCGGTTGACCTCCATACGTTCGCTTAATCTGGTTAAGCGCATAGCGTCCGCCTATTCGCGAGGCGGTCTTCCAGCTTGTCAGATCCGTCCTGACATCAAGCAGCTGACGAATCAGACTTCGGGTATGATCCCCGTATGGGAATATGACATGGATGATTGGCTCCAGCCCGTCCGCGCGGAACATCCGGTCGAGCTTCCTTCCGCATTCATTGAACGCACTTAATGTCGTAGCCACACCCGCCAGCAAGTAGATGCTGACCTGAATGCCAGTCTGCTGAATAGCCGCCATAACGCCTTCCCTCCGATTCATCAATGAACAGAATAAGTGTACCTTCATTATGCGGGGGATAGCCTTCATTCATTCCTCAATCCAGATGTTATTTCCGTTCAGAACTACCTCATATCCGAGCAGTTGCAAGGTATCTTCCAGTGGCAGCGAAGTAAGGGAACGGTACAGCGGTACATAGTTCATGTAGTGGTACCCTGCCCATGCTCTTCTCTGCTTGCTGGTGGTCTTCACAGCGAGTCCTGCCTTCCCTGCGCCGCGAGTGAGGATCACATGTCTGCCTTGCTTCTCGACCTTCAGTCCCAATAATTGTTCATAGAAGGTGACATCCGCATACAACACCCCACGCTCCTTGAACACTCTTCCCCGATAGGTGAAGTGTTCCTTGTGCGTATGAAGCGGCAGTGTGCCGGCATAAGCCGGCTCGGCAGGAAGGCCGCTTAAGTAATGCTCATCCGCTATAGATTGCCGGTAAGCCTCCAGCACTTCCTGCTCACTCGTTACCGAATAGTCATTGATACGACGCTTCGGATTAGGCTCTCCGACGTTGTTCACATCGAAGTAGAACACCGCCTTCACACGCGGGTAGAGCTTGGGAAGCGACTGGTATAGCCTTGAGATTTTACCCCGAGCGAAGTCATTGTCCTTCTTCCCATCTGTCACGGTATAATGCGTCACGCCGAACTCGGACAATTGGATGGGCTTCGTGCGGCTGAACCGGTTGTACACGGTATTGATTAGGTCTAGCGGATCCTCGAAGTCGGCCCGATGGCTCTTGCTGTTGTTGTGGTACTTGACGTTGTAGACATTCACGCCGACCCAGTCGACATAGCGGTCTCCGGGATAGTAGCGCTCGATCGTACGCTCAGGCATCGCCAGTACGGTCCAGACCATGGCTACCTGTGGGGCCAGCTCCTCGAACACGTCATGCACCAGCTTCCAAGTCTCCTTGTACAGCTGGGGATTGCCGCTGTAGGATGTCCAGCTGCCGTTCATCTCGGAGGCGAAGCGCAGGAAGATCGGCACATCCGCCGCGTCTGCCGCCTTGGCGAAGCCCCGCAGATACTCATCCTCCTTAACCGCCAGCAGTCCGCCATTGGGCTCCCAGGCAATATGCGGGAACGCCCCCTCCGCCTTCACCTGCTCCACCCATTCAGCTGGGAAGGGCTGACCGTAGCCGACATACTTGAAGAAGCTGGCATGGGTTCTCCCCGTCCGCTCGTTGTATTCCGACATGCTGTGTCCAATCGCCGCATTCTGCAGAACGTAGGCACCCAGGTAGGCACCTTGCTCCGGTTCAAGCTTAGCCGGCGTATAGGAACTCAGCTCCGCATGAATGGTCCAATCGGATGTATCTACGACATGATAGGAGTTATATCCGATATAGCCCGCAATTCCAGCCTGGAGAGCGAGGATGAACACAGCTAGTGCAAGGAATACGAAGCGCTGCCTTATTCGTGTAATGATGGATCCCTTCAAGCGATGATTCCTCCTGTTGAGCACGCATAGGAGACACCAGGTCTCACTAGTATCCATCATTAACAGCCTGCTATTCGTTATACCCGCTTCTTCTACTTCTCCCTGCCCTTGGGTACAAAAAAAAAATCCAACCTGCGAGCACTTCGCTCGAGGTTGGATCGTTAGGCGGCTGAATCGTTAGGCAGTGCTGGATGATTGGACGATCGGAAGATTAGACGCCCATGCGCTTGCGCTGGTTGTTAACCTTCTTCGTATTCTGGCTCTTCATAGCCGGACCATTGCCTGCTGTATGCTTCTGTCCTGGCAATGCGTTGCCTCCTTGCGCCTGCTTCTTCTGTGCCAAGCGCTGCTTCGCTGCTTCTGCCAGAGATACCTTCTTGGGCTGCTGCTCAGCTTGATCTTCATGATTCGTAGGTTCGGTTGTCATGTGTTCTCACCTCTTATTAGAATATAGATATAACGAATGAAGGAGCCCTTCCGCAGCGCGCATTGATCCAAGATGAACCATCCTGCTGCTGAGAGTGCTTCGTCAATCCTCTCCGTTGCAACCACTACCGCTCTTGCGGCATAACGTGAAGCGCTGCTTAGAAGCTCTAGCTGCTCCTCTGAGGACAGTACGGAACAGAGATTATATGGGAGATCTACGATGACAGCATCGTAATGGCCCGAATGCAGCCGCATATCGCCAAGCTTGACTAGCTCGGTTGAATACCCGTAATGAGCAAGATTCACTCTCGCCCCGCGAACCGCTAACGGATTCCGATCGATTCCTTCCGCCTCGGCGCCCATCGTTAGAGCTTCTATTAATACTGTACCCATCCCGCAGCATGGATCCATCAGCTTCTTGCCGGTAATCGTACCGCCAAGCGCTAGGTTCACCAACGCCCTTGCTGCTCGCGCAGGCAGAGCAGTTGAGTAGTTCTGCGGCTTCCTGCTGCGGCTCAGCCATCCGGAATCTCCGAGCTCAAGCTCACCGAACAACCACTGCCCGTCCACTCTTGCCAAGCCGAAGAGCCGATCCGGCTCCTTCATCTGCGCCTTGCCGACAATAGCTCCGCCGGCCGCACGCTCCAGACTCCGCTGTTCATCATAGCTGATTGGTTCATCGGTGACTAGGCAACTGACCTTGAAGGTGTGCCCATTCAGTTCAATCTTCCTTAATTGCTGCTGTAGAGAGGATAGATCCTCACCTACATATTGTACCGTCATTTTCACGCGGATGAAAGGGCTTCTGCTCGCAATAATAGGGATGTCCGCCAGCACATAGCCGGCTCTAGGCTCTACGCCCAGCATCGTTCTGAGCTCGAGCCTGCACAGCTCCGCCTCATCCTCATGACAGCCGAAGGTATAGAGATAGGAGTGGTACGAGGGAGCAGCCTTGTTCATTCTGTCGCTTCGCTTGCTGCAGCGTTCGGCTCTGTCTTCACAGGCACATGGACTCCAGCGCCAGCACCGAGCCTGCTATCTGCTTCTGCCTTAAGCTTGGCTACCTGCTTCTCCAGCCCACGAATAGTCCGCTGCAGCCGATACTGCCGGATGACGCCGAAGAGCCCGACTGTCAAGCCGCCCAACAGGACCGAAGCCAGTATAATGAGAATGAGGGGACTCTGCGTCTTCGCGAACAGAAAGTTCACTTGCACGGAATCCACATTAATGACAGCGAATCCCGCTGTGATGAAGGCGAACAGCAGAGCGGCAATCAATACTCCTTGTGCTCTCATACTCATCTCCCCTTAACGTTAGTTGAGCTAGCTGAAGCAAATCATAATCTATGATTGAACTTCTGTCAAAGTAAGGAACGGATGAACGGATGAATAAAGCAAGAGCCAGACGCCTTAGGGCGTCCGGCTCTTGCAGGGTGTAGCATTAATGAGGGTAAGCTCGATCGAATTCCACACCGCATGGCCCGCCGTCTGGATTGTCCTCGATGTGCGTCACTTCGGACCCATCTCCGCGATACAAGGGCTTGTAGTAATGAGAGATCTTCGTTGCGGATGAATTCGCATAGTGGCAGATGAAGGCCCGCCGGAATTGATCCTTCGTCTTGTTGCGGTAGGAGCCGTGGATGAGATTGCCGTTGAAGAACAGGACATCTCCTTGATCCATTACCGCTGGAATGGCCTTCTCCTCCTTCGGAGGCTTCACATAATGTGTCGTGAATGACTCCTCGGAATCCGCGATGTCCGGACAGACGATGTTGTAATCATTGGTCTTCGGGACGACGAGCAGCCCACCGTTCTCCTCGGTTGCAGCATCCACTGCCGTCCATGCCGCTATGCAATTGCCCGGCTCCACCTGAAGATAGAAGTTATCCTGATGGAGCGCTTGCCCCCTAGAGCCTGGCGGCTTGTAGTAGAACATGCTCTGCGCGGCATATGCTTCTTCCCCATATAGATCTTCGAGGACGGCGAGTACAGGCTCGTGCAGCATATAACGCTTGGCCGTCTCGTTGAAGCGATGAGGATGCATGACTCTCGGGTACCGCCTGAGCGGGTCATTCGCATCCGCATCCATATTGGGCTCGAAGTGCCCTGGAACAGTGTGATGGCTAATCTCCTCGAATGTCGCTCCAATCTCCTCCAGCTGCTCCCCGCTGAATAGGCCCTTGACGATCAGATAACCCTCTCTATCGAAGTGCTCCTTCTGCTCTTGTGTTAGTGCCCTTAGTGATGTAGTCACTATGTCTGCCTCCTTGTGCAACCTTAGTTCTTGTACCTTTATCATAAGGAATGCTGCACTGCGTGAGAAGTAACAATGATGCTATCTTGTCACACAATCCTGCTGCTAGGTTGCAGAATGATTCAGCTGCCTATATGCTCTAATTAGCTCATAATGGCTGGAGGCTAGAGAGATGAATCGAATACGTTCCATTAATTCTCCTGATGAATATAGCGGAGATTCCTATGGCATTGTGCTGGCGGGACATTTTCACGAGGGGGAGCATTATGCCACTTCACGTCCGCAGGGAATGGGCGATTGGCTGATTACTTATACGCTAAGCGGGGAAGGGTGCTTCCGCACTCCTGGGAGCGAGCTGCGCTGCAAGGCGGGTGAGATAACGCTGCTGAAGGCGGGGACTCCTCATCAATACGGGACAGCTCCGGGAGGCAGCTGGCACTTCGTATGGGCTCACTTCGCTACGGGGCGGATGGACCTGAGCCTGCTGCCCGAGGAGGAGCTCTATAACCAGCATGTGAGCAATGAGACGGCGAGGAAGAGAATCTACCGGGCATTCAAGAGAATTCTATCGGATTCTACGGAGCGCGGGGATTATTGGCATGAGCTGTGCATCCACTCGCTGCACGAGGTGCTAATCCTGCTAGCGCAGAGCAGACAGCAGCGAATCGATGGCCGCGTGGAAGAGACGCTGCACCGGCTGTCTCAGAGCCTTCGTGAACCTGTTCGGATTGAAGCTCTTGCGGCAGCTGTAGGTCTGTCGCCCTCGAGATTGTCGCATCTGTTCAAGGAGAGTACCGGGCAATCTATGATTGACGCTCTGAATCAGATGCGGATCGGGCAGGCTGCTCTGCTCATGGAGCATACGGATCGAAGCGCTGCAGACATTGCCTATGATACGGGATTCTCGAATTATAATCACTTCATTAATCAATTCCACAAGCGGCTGGGCATGAGTCCGTCCGACTATCGGAAGCAGAAGCGGTCCAAGCCATGAGGGGCTGTTATACAAGAGAGACCGCAGCGATGTTATCGCTGCAGCCTCGCTTCTGTAGAGGTAGATGGAGTGAACAGGCTCTTCATCAACCTGTACAACACATAGGAGAGAACGGCTAGCTGAGGCAGCGTCGTCTCCCATGTCGGGTATGCACCTATCCAGGTCCACTGGGGCAAGCTCTCAGATGGATGTGCTGGTAGGATGCGTGCAACCTGCAGAGAGTGAATGCTCTCTCCAAGGAATCGAATGACCAGGTAATAGATTAGGGCAGAAGCCGTCAGGAAGAATGGCCGTATGGGCAGCTTGGCGCTGAACCGTATGATGAAGTAACCGAGTCCTATTAATAGAATGAAGGTTACTGAGAATCCTAGCACCAGCTGCCACATGTCGATCGAAGGTGCCATGCCCACGTAGAAGATCGTTGTCTCTGCCCCTTCGCGCATGATGGCAAGAGCTGCTACGGCGAATAGCGACCACAAGCTCCCCCTCGCTAAGGCCTTGCCCATCTGCTGGTCAATATAGCGATTCCATACCGCTAGATTCGACTTGCTGTGCAGCCAGTGACCTACGGTTAGCATGAGTCCCACCGAGACTAGTCCTGCTGCCCCTTCAATCATCTCTCTCGCGCTTCCGGCAGCGGCTTGTGCGATGAAGTAAGTTAAGACATAGGCCATCACTCCGCTAAGCAGCAGCCCCGTCCATACCCCGGACCAGATCCACCTGCGCTTCTCTCCATGACCTGTCCTCTTCAGGTAAGAGAGTAATGCCGCGAGCACTAATATAGCTTCGAGACCTTCGCGGAACAAGATGACGCCCGCATCCACAGCGTTGTACCGCTTCTCCTCCATGAGCGGGAGCAGTTGCTCACGCATAGAGGACGCTGTCTCCTCAGCCTTGGCTGCACGCGGCGGACTCTCGAGCAAGTAGCTCACTGCTTGCGTCATCTGGCTCTCAATATTCGTATACGCAGCTGCGGAGCGGATGGATACTTGCCCCTCTACGGCTGGCCACTTCGCAATGAACGCTTGAAGCTGCCCCTCTGCTTCGGAGATATGTCCTGCCTTCAGATCAGCAAGGGCCGTATCCAAGACAGCTACCAGATCCTTCACAGTCAAGCTGTCGCTTACCGGCTGAGACTTGATCTCTCCGGAAGCGTAACGGTCTATAATCTCCAGCAAGCCTTCAGTCTCACTGACAGCTTGCTCAGCTCTAGGGGGCTCAGCCTGCAGAGAGATCCGAATCATGCTCATATGGGTCTCCATGATGCCATACACGGTGAAGTTGTCCTTCCGCACCGATCTCTCTACCTTAGGCCAGCCGCTATTCATACGGTTGTACTCGGCCTTGGCCTTCACCCATTCACCAGCTTCAATATGACGGAGCAGGGCTTGGACAGTAGGAACCATACTCTTCGCAGCTTCCTTGCCTGTCAGCGAGCCGGCCTGTTCGACCTCTTGATCCTTCAAGTAATCATTGACCGCTCTAGCCAGCTGTGACAATGACTGCTTGGCAGCCTGAGTATCATCCTCAGGGGTCTTCAGCGCCTTCAATGCGGCTGCGATCGCGGAATCGACATTAGCTGTTAAGTCCGTATTCTCAGGCGATAGCTGCCCCCATAGAGCAGCCGCCTGTTGGATCTGCTTGAGCGCTTGTTGCCATTCGCTCTGGCCTGCTTCGACCAGTGCAGTGCCGACCAGCGGGAGCAGCTCTTGGAGCTGTTCGTTCTGATCCTTGTCAGCTGATGCTGCAGCAGATACGGCAACTGGATAGGTGAAGCAGCTGGCCCCTATGCCTAAGGCCAATACGATGAAGGCCATCCTGTTGAACACCGTGTGCAGCAGCCGTGATGGTAATCGTAGTTGTCTTAATCTCATCCTTGCACTTCCCCTTCCTAGAAGAGCGTCTGCCCGATATATCCGCCCTTGCTTACACCAGGGAAGCAGGCGAAGATCGCACTGCCGGTATGCACGATATATTCATTCAGCCGGTCGCTCTCACCCATTCTCCGTTGCATCGGAATGAACTGCTTGCTGAGATTGCGATTGTAGCAGACGAACAGCAGCCCTGCATCGAGCTGACCCGTCTTCGTATCCATCCCGCTGGAATAGGAATAGGAGCGGCGAAGAATCTTGATCGAGCCGTCTCCACGAGCAAGAGCAACATGGGAATCGATCGGTATGACCGGATTACCCTTATCATCCTTCTTGTTCAGGTCAACCTCGTCATGCTCGCGCTTACCCCCAAGCGGAGCTCCGCTGTCACGATGTCTGCCGAATGTGGCTTCTTGGTCGCCAAGCGTCGAACGATCCCATACTTCGACGCGCATGCGAATACGCCTAACGACCATATAGCTGCCATCTGTCATCCACTCGGCCCCGTCTGCATGCTGTGCCCACACGACATCCTTCATCAGGTCGGCATCGCTTGTATTCGGATTAGCCGTTCCGTCCTTGAAGCCGAGCAGATTGCGAGGGGTTGCCCCTGTCGGATCCGCACCGCCGGTACGCTGGAAGCCTTCCTGTGTCCAGCGAAGCACAGCCTTCCCGCGAGCGATACGGGCCAGATTGCGAATGGCGTGGAAGGCAATCTGCAGATCATTGGCACAGGCTTGAATGCCGATATCCCCTCCACTCCATTCCGGTCGCAGCTCATCACCGCCGAAGGCGGGAAGGTCCTGGAATGACTGAGGTCGCTTCGAGGCAAGGCCGAAGCGTGAGTCGAAGAAGGAAGCTCCTATGCCGAAGGTAATCGTCGTTCTGGAAGGAGTGAGCCCCGCCGCCTCTCCCGTATCAGAGGGAGGAACATTCAGCGTCGTATTCTTCTCCCCGAGCATCTCTCCTGCCGCCATTGCAGCAGCAGCTTCCGTCCAAGCTTGAAATAGCTCACGTACATCCGCTAGTGAGCTTGTAGTCAAGTCCATTGCCGCGAATACGATGAAGTCTTGCGGAGGTGTAGCAATACCGGCTTGATGCTGCCCGTAGTAAGGTACCAGGTCATCACGGCTAACTGCCCCTGCCTTGGAGGGAGCCTCCGCTTCAGCAGCAAGCAGGCCGCCAACGCCGCCGGCGCCGAGGAGCAGGCCGCCAACGCCGATTCCAGCCAGCCGCAGCATGTCTCTGCGGCTCATCGGCTTGCGAAGCAATCCATCGGATGGTTCAGTTGAGGTTCTTCTATCCGTCACAGCTGATTACACCCCCAGCGTTGTGCCCATCTGGGACAACGGCTCGGCTAGAGCGTCCAGCAGCTGGCTCAGCTTCCTAGTATCTTCTTCCTTCAAGTCGAGGTAAGACTTGTACCCGTCCCCTGTCTTATAAGCAGCCAGGGCGTTCTCCAAGTTCGTGAAGCTGCTTCCGATCTGCTTGTCCAGCTCAGCATCCTTCTTCGCAAGCTCTGGCTGAAGCAGAACATAGATCTTCTTAGCTCCCTCCACGTTAGCTACGAAGTCATAGAGATCGGTATGGGAATACCGTTCTTCCTCCCCCGTAACCTTGGATGAGGATACCTCGTTCAACAGCTCGACTGCACCTGTCACCATGAGGCTAGGCTCTACCTCCACCGTCTCCATCAGTGCGCGAAGCTGCTTCACGTCCTTGAGCAGCTGATCGGCATAGCCTTCTTGCCCGACTGTGGAATTGTTCACCCAGAGCGCTTGTTCGATGCGGTGGAAGCCACGCCAGTCCTTCTCTTCTACATCGTTCTCACGCGCATCAATATTCGGATCCAGATCACCCATCGCTTCGGCAATAGGTTCAATACGCTCGAAGTACATCCGAGTCGGGGCGTAGAGCTTCTTAGCCGTCTCAATATCTCCCGACTTAACGGCATTCGTGAACTTCTCCGTCTCAATAATAGCCGTATCTGCTTGCTCAGTAGCGAACGCACGATAATCAGCCACGATCTGTTCCCAGTTAATCTGGCTGGCGCCTGCATCACTACCATTATTAACAGAGGCGTTATTCACATTCGAATCGTTCTTCTCGTTACTAGTTGAAGCGCAGCCGGCGAACACAACGGAACTTGCAAGGAATAGTGCAGCAATCTGTCTCTTCATTAAATATGACAACCCCTATACGTATTGAGATTATGGCTCTATCTGTCCAAAATGAAGTATATTCGATAATGATAATCATTGTCAATAACTTCTTGTAGGGATATGATTCCTTGCGATTATTCCTTCCTACATAGGGGTAATATACCAGTGCTAACACCTAATAAGGAGGTATCCATTCCATGTCCAATACAGATACAAAGAAGAAGGAAGTGTTCCCCCCGCAGCACCAGAATCATCAGCCCGGAGTGGAGACGGAGATGACTCCCCCTCCAATCTATGAATCAGCAACCTACAAGGCTGCGGGCAAGCTGAGCGGTAAGACAGCCATCATTACTGGAGGTGACAGCGGTATCGGACGAGCTGTTGCCATCGCCTATGCGAAGGAGGGCTGTGACGTCGCGATCATCTACCTGAACGAGCATGGGGATGCGGAACTGACGAAGGAGAAGGTCGAAGCCGCCGGGCGCAGATGTCTGCTCATTGCTGGCGATATTGGCGACGAAGCATTCTGCAAGCAAGCGGTGGAGCAGACCGTTAGAGAGCTTGGGAAGCCCCATATCTTGGTCAATAATGCAGCTGAACAGCATGTGCAGAAGAAGTTCGAGGACATTACCGCGGAGCAGCTTGAAGCTACCTTCCGAACGAATGTATTCGCCATGTTCTACCTCACATTGGCCGTCATGCCTCATCTCGGACAGGGCTCTGCCATCATTAATACGGCGTCCATCACGGCTTACAGAGGCAACCCGACCCTAATTGACTACTCCTCGACGAAGGGGGCGATTGTCTCCTTCACCCGTGCCCTTGCCGGCAACCTTGCGGCCCAAGGCATTCGAGTCAATGGAGTAGCACCCGGGCCAATCTGGACACCGCTCATCCCTTCCACCTTCGATGCGGAGTCCACCTCCACCTTCGGGTCGGATACCCCGATGCAGCGAGCAGGACAGCCGTTCGAGCTTGCCCCGGCCTATGTCTATCTCGCCTGCGAAGACTCCAGCTACGTGACCGGACAATTCATCCACGTCAACGGCGGGGAAGTCGTGAATGGTTAATTCCGTGTACCTGCAAGCAGCCCTGCGGTCGAGTTGACCGCAGGGCTGCTTGCGCCTTACAAGTTCATACGTATACGTTGTTGCTCTAATTAGATTATGGAGTTACGATTGCTTCATATATTCTTATCTTGTTGTCGACAAATCTACTCGGTACATGTATGATCCGGCATCCATCAAAGCAAGCAGCCATCTAAGGGAGAGCGACGCTCTCCCTTAGATGGCTGCTAATCCTTCTTCCCTTATACGAAGGTCTGTTCCTGTTCACCGCTTGGTTGCTGCTCACGGCCGATTGCAGCGGAGAGACTCGGGCCTTCCATGCTGAACCATGAAGCAAGCTTGTCTGCCGCCTTATTCCGAATATCGTCGTTAATGTAGACAGCAATTGTACCGAGCGCTGCTGCAAGCGTACCTAGATCATCCGTGTAACCTGCCGCCGGGACGATATCCGGAATGGCATCAAGCGGAGAGATGAAGTACGCTAGAGCACCAATGATGACGGTCTTCGCCCAAGCTGGAACCTTGGGACTCTGCAAGGCGTAGAACAGCAGCAGTGCGTGATATACCACCTTACTGCCTGCTGTTCGGCCGAATCGCTTCACCTTGTTCCAGAAGGTTGCTTCAGAGTAGAGTTGACCAGATTCATAATTCATGCGACTGGCTCCCTTCTTGTAATTATCTATCTAGTATTACCCATTCCTTACGCTGTTCGAATCGCTGCTTGATGGGATGAATCTACGCATTCAGCACTAACCGACTGCATATAGGTTAGCATATCGCCTTGATAGACGAGCTTAAGTCGCGGATTCTGGATGAGATCGGCAGGCTTCACGAGCAGGGACGACTTATTCACGAGATGTACGCCACTGTTCTCGAATACAGAAGCGACGAACTGGGAACAGAAGTACGCATACTGCCGATCAATCTCGATATTAAGCAGCAGTCCGAACATTCCGATTAGGTTGTATTTATATTGGTGGTGATTCTGCTCCATATGAACAATCTGCCTTCGAATCTCGCTTAACGCGCTGCCGCTGACTGTGCACCGATAGACCGCACACGCCGCTTGCCCGAACAGCTCGCCGCGCATATTCTCCTTGACGAATCCCCCGAAGAAGGGGTTATTCGGTTTTTTCCTGCCGAAGCTGTACACTTCATTCAACTGGCTGTCGAAGGCAATGGAGGCATGATTAAGCGGATCCTTCGTGAACCACTTGATTGTTCTCGTTAGCAGCGTACCTGTGTCTGTTAACAGCACATACACTTCATGCTCGGTACTCATTGCCCATTCCTCCACATTCGTTAAGTATTCATTAAGCTATCATTAACTTTAATGCAGAGGAGTGGCTGAGCAGAACCATCGCAGGTAGTAAATGTCGCCACGACTTAAGTCTAGTGGGCAGGTGGGAGGAACGTTTTTTTACAATATATTCATCTTACGCTCGTGGTCAGCAAGTGACAACAAATATTTACAATTAAGTAGGGTAGGAGGATTATCATGGCTATGATTACAGAAGCGTGGGTGAATCCTTATTACGAGGAGTTGGAGCTCGTCTTCGCAGAAGCCTCTGACGCAGTCAGTCGATTCCCTGGTCAGCTCGCGAGTGCGGGCTTGGCTTACATGAATAAGTTCAATCCGCTGTTAGCGGACAGCACGAACAATTACATATGCTATCTGCTGCCGTATTGGATACGGGACACATCTGGCATACCGCTGGAGCAATGCCGCAAGCTGTCAATTGCGAATGTGTTCGGCATGCTTCATTACTTCCTATTAGATGATGTGATAGATGCTCCGTCTGTATCGCAGGGAGTTCGAACGCAGCTTGCGCTGGGAAGCTTGCTGTATGAGGAGCTGCTGGAGCGATATCGCGAGCTGTTCCCCTCAACCTCCCCCTTCTGGACTTATGCGAAGTCTTATACGACGGAGTGGGCGGAGGGAACCGTTAACGAGTCCTCACATAATTACTTCATAACCTCACCGATTAGCGTAGCTAAGAAGTCCGCTCCTCTTAAGATGTCATCCACAGGAGCCCTGCTGCTCGGAGGTCAAGAGTCTCTAGTTGCTGAGCTGAGCCAAGCTGTTGACTGTGTCCTGCTCGCTCTGCAGATGTGCGATGACTGGGCAGATTGGGAGGAGGATCTTCAGGACGGGAGCTACAATAGTCTCATTGCCATGGTTGGGGCTGAATATCCGGGGGTAGAAGTGGATGCACAATTAGTGAGGAATGCGATATATGTGAAGGGTATATTGGGCAGGTATGTCGCAGTCTTAAGGGAGGAAGCCCTCTTATTCCCCTCTTCTACTAGATTAATTGAGCTGTTCTCCTATTATCAGTATCTAGTACGCTATCTAAGTGACCATGCACGCTCTACTCAGAACAACCTTCAGCGCTTGAAGCACGGAGGCTTACATATGCTCTTATCCAACTTAGGAGAATCATCATGCTAATCAGCTGACGAATTAGTTCTATAGTACTATTATCTGAGGTGAAAATAGAAAAATTATGTAGAATTATACGAGTCACGCATGATAGACTAGTAAAGGAAGATCATTCGCTAGTTCGAAAGGATGATAGTTAAATGTCAGCACAAGCGTCATTGCGTGAACGTATTATTGAAAAGGCTTGGGAGGATGAGAAGTTCAAGACTCAGCTCCTTCAGAATCCTAAACTAGCCATTAATGAAGCATTTGGCATTGACATTCCCGAGGAAGTCTCCATTCAAGTTTTAGAAGAGAAGAAGAACAGCTATTACTTAATTATACCACCTAACCCTGCAGAACTCTCCTCGACACCAGATGTGGAAGGCCCTATGTGGTAAGAGGATTAATTCACACTAACGCCGTGCAGCTGCTAGCTACACGGCGTTAGATTTGACAAGTGGAAAGCGAATAACAGCTTCCGTTCCTTCCCCTTGTATACTGTGAAATTGAATGTTCCCTTGCATGACCTCTATAATCTTAAAAGTGACCATTAATCCGAGTCCAGTGCCTTTCGTCTTGTTGGAAAAGTAAGGCTCTCCTAGTCGCTTCAGCTCACTCTCATTCATTCCAATCCCATTATCTCGAATATGGATGACAGCATCATTGATATCCTCATACGCTCTGATCTCTACACATCCATCTTCCTCGAAGGCTTCAATACTGTTCTTAATCATGTTAATAAAAGCTTGTTTGAACTTAGAGGAGTTCCCGCTTATGAAGAGATTCGCTTGAATATTAAGCTTAATCTCTCCTCCCTCCATCTGACTTAGCGGCTTAATAATCCCTTCAATCTGACGCAGTTCTTCTGAAATGTTAATGACACTTACTTGTCCCTGCTGAGGCTTCGCAAACGTTAGAAAATCTGTGATAATGCCAGCCGCTCGATCCAGCTCATTAACTGCGAGCAGCATATAATTTCTCTCTTTGTCTGAATTGGATTTCTCCCCTAGCAATTGGAGAAATCCCCTAGTCACTTGCAGAGGATTACGAACCTCATGTGCAATTGAAGCAGCTAATTGACTGATAATCTCCATCTTCTCAGAACGCTGAATGTGTGCATTATAGGATTCTAATTGCTTGGAATAGTTAACTACCTTCTCATAATTAGCCTGCATATGCCGCCCGAAGATAACTAGCAGGGATAAGACAAAACATAGCACCCCCCACTTCCATAAATAGAGTTCATATTGATGATCCTGCACATAATACCAAATCAACTCGTAAACCGTTACCCCTGCAAAAATTGTAAACCCAATGGATGCAAATAATGAATCCCGGTTGCCCTTACTTACAGCTAGAATCAGCACAATCGGTAATAAGAGTCCTCCAATCATAAGGGAGACTCCAAATAACAGAGAAACATACTGATAATAAAGATTACTCGTCCAGGAGACATCCCAAAACAGATGTAAAAACATGGATACCATACAAATGCCAAATGCTAAGGTAAGACCTAGCCGCATACGACGAATAATACTCCATCCTATAATTTGTTCAAAGAACAAGTAGAGTGCAGGCAGTACTAAATTAGATACAAGGTCAAATGAAAAGTAAAACCATTGACCATATTGCGGGTATATGGCGTACAAATACGGAGAATAAGTCATAATCATTACACCAATTGAAAACATCACAATTACTAGTGAACTCCAACGGAGAAGATTAATCCGCTTCATCATCAGAAGGCACAAAAAAAGGAAGATTGCTATCATAAGCAAAGAGGCTCCGATAATAAAGCTCTGCAAATCTCTACTGGCAAACTGCTGAAGGAGATTGGAATACTGGTCCATCCTAATTGGCTTCTGCAACCCTAGACGCTCCGTATTCCCATGCAGTTCTATTAATATCTCCTGTTCACTCTCCTCTACAGGAAGCGGAAGCAATATACGATATTGATCGTATCGATAATCTCTATTGGCGTGATAGATTAGACGATCATTCAGGTAGATGCGCACCTCTTGGGCATAGAGCTTCTCAACAAGTAACCCGCGATCTCCATTCTGAGGAGGGATGATGCTTCTTATCCATGCATCAGTAACCCCATCTGGGGGAGTCACTGTGCTTCCGTTAATTGAATCGACGTTGAACCATTCATGATCTGCTGCAGGCCGCTCCCCCCAAGCCATCTGCCACTCCGTAATAAGCTTCGAGGTATCTTGTTGGGCTTGCACGTCAGAACCTGGAGACAGGGATAACACGAGCATAAGAATAAGACAAGCTATGGCTATCACCTTAGGAATGTTCAGCATGTAAGGAGCACCTCAATATTCGTAATAAAAAAAACAAGACTTTAGACCTACCCGATATTCGACAATCTTCGTCATCATTACTCCCAATTCTAACCTATTCTCTTAAATAAAAAAAGAACCAAAGCAATAAGCTTCAGTTCTTCTCTAATTCTATGTGGTGAAGCTAGGTACTTCTTCGTCTGCCGGTAAGGAGAGAGATAACGAATAGAATTAGGAATACGAAGAATAATACCTTGGCTACCCCAACCGCTGCTCCTACGATGCCGCCGAATCCGAATATGGCTGCTACGATGGCAACTACTAGAAATACGACTGCCCAATATAACATGACCATCACCCTTCCCTTTTATCTTATTTTTTTTTGCAACAACTTCTTATGTCTTCTATTAACCCTAACAAGGGGCGGTGAATCAGCTTGGTGATATGTGCCACAACGACCTAAAAAAACAAAAAAGCTGCCCCTGGGCGGGACAGCTCAACTAATAATGATTCATCGCATCTTGCGGTAGATCGGCTCACCATGCACAATCTCTTCATAGCTGATGGAATCGTTCAATAGCACGATTGACTCCTTGCTCCCTAGACCAAGTATACCTCCCAAGGCCAGACTGTTATAGAACAGCTGGTGCACTTGGTGCTGCAGCGTCGTGTCGAAGTAGATCAGAACATTGCGGCATAGAATGACGTGGAACTCGTTGAAGGATCCATCGGTGACAAGATTATGCTGTGCGAACATAATGTTCTCCTTCAGAGAAGGATGGAAGAAGGCATATTGATGATCGGCGCTGTAATACTCTGAGAATTCCTTCGCGCCACCCGCTTCGAGGTAATTCTTCGTGAACAGCTGCATCTGCTTAAGAGGGAAGGCCCCTCTCCTTGCAGACTCGATAGCCGACTCATTCATGTCTGTGGCATAGAGCTTCGTCTTGTGTGAGAGTCCTGCCTCCTGCATAAGAATCGACATGGAGTAGACCTCTTCCCCTGTCGCACAGCCTGCATGCCAGATCCTTATCTCAGGGTAATTCGCTAGACGGGGAATGACCTGATCTCTGAACGCTCGGAAGAAGCTCGGATCACGGAACATCTCCGTCACCTTAATGGAGAAGTCGCTTAACACCTTATCCAGCATCTCATCATTATGGAGTACGCGGTCAAGCAGCGCAGTCATCGTCGGAAGCTTCTCCAGCCGCATTCGATTCGTTATCCTTCTTCTAATCGAGGAGCGGACATAGTGTCGGAAGTCGAATCCATGAAGGAGATATAATCCTTCGAGGAATAGCGTGAGCTCCACTTCATCCCGCTCATTCACTCCTGCCTCTTCATGCTCCCAATCATAGTACTGTTGACCTTCGGACATTCCTTCACCTACTTGATAAGCCAGACACGCATCAATGAGAAGAGCTGTTCCATGTGGAGTGGCTTACTGATATAATCTGAAGCGCCTGCTTCCAGACACTTCTCACGATCGTTCTTCATCGCCTTGGCCGTTAGAGCAATGATGGGCAGCTCTCTCAGATGTTCATTAGCTCTCATCGCTCTCATCGCTTCATAACCATCCATAATAGGCATCATAATATCCATAAGGACAAGATCGAAGGAGCTATCCCTCTCGAGAATATCTAGGCATTCCTTGCCGTGGTTCGCTGTCTCTACCTTCATTCCCTTGCTCTCCAGGACGGAGACCAGGGCGAATACATTCCTCGCATCATCATCAACGAGTAGGATTCGCTTCCCCTTGAACATGAGCTCCTTAGACAAGTTCTCCGCAGCAATTGCATCGTTA
The DNA here is from genome assembly GCF_042653305.1 of Paenibacillus sp. GCM10023252. Taxonomy (NCBI): domain Bacteria; kingdom Bacillati; phylum Bacillota; class Bacilli; order Caryophanales; family Paenibacillaceae; genus Paenibacillus; species Paenibacillus sp. GCM10023252. The sequence continues at coordinate 76,212 of NZ_JBHSHW010000043.1, read as the reverse complement.
GGAGACGTAATTCTACTATTGTTGTCTAGAACCTCGGACTCCGACCTATCAGCGACAGTCATTCCGGCTGCAGCAACAGCTTGAACCGCAATCTCTTCTTCTAAGATCGCCTTGTCTTCCTCCGTCAAGTTAGGCAGATACAAGGTGAACGTGCTGCCGACTCCAACTTCGCTTGCGAGGAGCAGCTTGCCTCCTAACAGTCTAGTGAATTGTCTGCAGATCGACAATCCAAGCCCCGTACCTCCAAATTGACGATTCGTAGTACCGTCAACTTGCTGGAACGCCTCGAAGATAATATCCTGCTTATCTCTAGGAATACCTATCCCGGTATCCTTCACAGAGATCGCTGCTACCGTCCCCCGGTAATCCTGACCGAACAGCTCACTTACCCGCTCTGGAGCAGCAGAGCGAATATCCATCGTTACGCTGCCCTTCTCCGTGAACTTGAAGGCATTCGACAGCAGATTCTTCAGTATGTGCTGCAGCCTGTGACCGTCTGTCGTCATGACATTAGGGACACTATCGTCAATGCTCGTGTGGAAGGCAATATTCCTCCTCTCTGCAATAGGCTTGAATAATGGCTGCATGAGATGTGGCAGCTCCGTCATATTCACTTCGTCAATGACAATCTCCAGCTTGCCTGCCTCAATCTTGGACAGATCAAGTATGTCATCAATTAAGGTTAGCAAGTCTTGACCTGCAGCGTTAATGACTCTCGAATAATGTTCCTCTTCATCCGTTAGGGTACCATTCTCATTCTCATACAAGAGCTGAGATAGAATTAGAATACTGTTGAGAGGAGTACGAAGCTCATGCGACATATTGGCAAGGAAGTCCGTCTTGTACTGCGAGCTCTCCCTGAGCTTCTCTGCGAACAATTCAAGCTCATTCTTCGCTCTCTCCAGCTCGTCTGCTCTGTGCTCTGCAATATCCTTCTGCTCCTCCAAGATGTCATTCGTTAAGCGAAGCTGCTCTTGCTGCATCTGTAGCTCTTCGGATTGGGCTTGAAGCTCTTCGGATTGAGCTTGAAGCTCCTCTGTGAGCATCTGGGATTCACCCAGCAGCTTCTCAATCTCCATCCGCCCAAGCACGCTATTAATAGCAACGCCAAGACTCCCTTGCAGGTTGTCAACGAGAGCCAGATGCTGCGATTCGAACGATCCCAGCGAAGCGAATTCAACGACAGCGACGACGTCCTCTTCGTAGAATATCGGTGCAACGAGCAGATGCCTCGGCGGCGCTTCACCTAAGCCGGAGCTAATCTTCACATAGTTGTCAGGAAGATCGTGCAGCATATACATTCGCTTATCAACCGCACACTGCCCGATGAGCCCTTCACCAAGCTTGAACCCCTCATACCCGATATCTCCCGCCTTCCCGGCAAAAGAAGCCGCCTTCACATATCGAACCTGTCCAGACTCCTCTGTCTTCAAATAGACAGCCGCGTAGGTGGATCCAATCATCGGAGCAAGATGTTCAACGAAAGTACTCGTCAACTCTGAACTGTTATTGCAGCCTTGATACATAGTGGCCACTTCCGCAATCTTCGTCTGCGTCCATGACTGTCTCTCGAAGCTGTCCAGCATGAGATTAGTTGCGTCTGCCAATTCTCTTACTTCGTCATTCGTATTGACATGAATTCTTGAAGCCATACTGCCTTCCTGCGAATCCATACTCTGCACAGCGTTAATTACCTGTCGGATCGTTCTCACAATGTTGCGAGAGATGAAGAGTGCGATGAAGACGGCCATAATAATAACGACTAATAATACGGCATATAGAGTAATCTTCAAGTTATTATTGCTATTCCTAAGCTGCTCTATTCTTGCCTTAGTCAGCTGTCTCTCCGTGTCATGCAAGGAAGAGATCTGCACTCTGATCTGATCCACATCCTGCTTGCCTGAATCCTGCTTGAAGAACTCGGCAAGCTGCTGCGATTGATTATTCTTCCTCAGCTGAATCGTATATTCACCAGCCGTTGATATCCAGTGTTCAATGACAGGCTTAATCGCCTCGAGATTACTAATCTGAGACTCGTTGTCAGCCAGCAAGCTGCGTACTTGATTGTAATTGTCTTCCCACTTCTCCAGAGACTCTTCATAAGGCTTCAGATAACGGTCATCACCGGTGATGACATATCCCCGCTGGCCCGTCTCCATATTAATGATATTCTTCTCAATCTCATTCAGCAGATCATGGACATGGATGTCATGCTCCGCTACATAATCTATCTCTTGTTGAAGGGCGGTAATTCGTTCTACTACAACGAGGACAGATACACCCAGGCATACTAGAATGAAAATATAGCCCAGAATAATCTTCCTGCGGATATCAAGCTTCATCGTTCTGAATAACATATAAGCCTCCTTGTGAGCAGTATACAGATATGTTCCAAATACCATCTGTATACTAGCATTATACCACAGGGAGGCTTACCGTTCTTCTTATTCAACTTATAGCCATTGCTTCAGCTTCTCAATCGCTCTCTTCTGAATACGAGAGACACTCATCTGAGAGACACCTAATTGATCCGCAATATACCGTTGAGACTGACCTTCATGATAGACGAGGCGAATGACAATCTGCTCTTCTTCCTTAAGCTGTCCAATCGCTTCCTCCAGATCAAGCCGTCTATCCGTCGATTGATAATCATCACTCGTACCCGCGATGAAGTCACCAATCGTCGCACTATCCCCATCATTGTTAAGCGGGGTGTCTAGCGACGTGTAATGATAATAATCTCGCCCCGCGAGAATCTCAATCGTCTCTTCTTCCGTCAGTTCAAGGAAGTCAGCAATCTCTTCAATCTTCGGAGATCGCTCTAGCTTCATCGTTAATTCATCGATCGCTTTTTGTACAATCGAGCCTTTCTCCTTTACTCTTCTCGGAACTTGAATATACCAAGACTTATCGCGCAAGTAATTTTTCAGATGGCCAATAATGCTCTTCATGGCGTAAGCCTCGAAGGGAATTCCCGCGCTGTTATCGAACTGCTTGAAGAGACGCAGCATCGACATCTGCCCAACCTGGAACAGATCCTCGTACAGATCAGGACGGCTGCGTGACATCTTGCCGGCTGCCATCCTAACGATCGGTTCATAATGCAGCAATAGCGTCGTTGCCGCTTCTTTACAACTGCTTGCCTGGTAGTCGCTCATCGCTTGCAGAAGATGATCATCAAGCTGAGAGGAGGTTTGTGAACTCATGCCATTTCCTCTTTTCTGCTAAGCATCTTCGTGAGAACAACCTCCGTACCGCGGTCTGTGTGAACTTGGACATCGTCCATTAGAGCCTGCATCATGAACAGCCCTAATCCGCCTACGGTTGCGTCGCTCAGCTTTTTGTCATGAAGGGAGGCTTCTCGGTGAGAAGCTTGATCGTATTGGAAGCTGCTTCCTTCATCCTTAATACGAATGGTTAGCCCCTCTGCTTCTCTCTCGAAGCGAATGTCGACTACACCAATCGCATCATTGCCATAGCCATGCAGAATAGCGTTATTGCAAGCTTCGCCGACTGCAACCTTCATATCCTCAATCTCTTCATAGGAGAAGCCGGCCTTCGTAGCGATACCGTATAGCGTGAGTCTTACGAGATCCAGATAGCTTGCATCAGCTGGTATCGTTAGCCCAATGGTAGATTTCATGTCCATTGTTCTTTCCTTTCTGCTCCTGCTTGAGCCGGTTTCTTCCGAAGGTAACCAGAGATGCCCGTTAGATCGAACAGCCTCTGAACGGAGTAGGGAATATCCTGAACCTCGAATTCTGCCTTCATCGCAGCTCTGCGCTTCAGGATGGATACGATTAACCCAATTCCGGTGCTGTCGATATACTTAAGCTCCCCAAGATTAAGCGTTAATGTCCGATCCCCTTGATTAATTAACGGTTCGAGCTCTGCTTCAAGATCAGAGGCGGCCGCAAGATCAAGATCCCCAATCAAGTATACGATGTTCTCTTCCTCATATCTCTTTTTTACCACTCTGAACGATTTCTCTGTTGTTCTCAATTTCTCATTCACTCCTTATTTCTGTACGGCAGCATGCTGCTTCGCTCTGCGGCTCGACAGCTTCTCCCATATATTCATCGATACAGCGATCCCGTTAATGATGGAATCCAGCTTAATCTGCGGCTTATCTGCATTCACCTGATTCGTATTCATCGGGACAATGCCAGGCTGGATCTCACGCTTATAAGCGCTCTTCAGAGTGTTGCTGCGGTCACGAATGACTCCAATCAAGCTGACTGCCGACTGCTTGACGGTCGAGGTCAGCTCATGCACGACTTGACCAATATCACTAACCGATCCGAATAGCGGGTCAAGCGACTTCAGCTTCGTCTGCACATCGGAAGTCATCTGGTTTGTTTTGAGTACGACACCCTTCACTTCTACGCTTATATCAGCAATCTCGTTCTTGACCTCCACCATGGTAGACCTGACCTCATCCAATGAATGCTTCAGTGACTTCAAGGTCTGAATCAGATAGTAGACAAGTACGACGAACGCCAGTGCGATAATCGCGACACTGATTTCCCATACCATAAGCTACACTTCCTCTCTATTCTCACACATTTGTTGAAGTTATAGTCTAGTTACCCTGTCTATCCGCTATTGAAACATAGACAATGAAGGAAATGTAAGAAGCTTACTTCGTATGGTTTCAAATCACCTCAGCCAGGGTAATGAACGGTCATGAACAGCTCGATTACGTCGAGTACATTAGAGAATAATTGGAGGGAATGCCTTATGGCCAAAACCACGACAAAACCGAAAACATTGAATGAAGTATTGAACAAGCAAGTCGCCAACTGGTCAGTCTTGTATATGAAGCTTCATCATTATCACTGGTACGTCAAGGGAGACAGCTTCTTCACTCTTCATGTCAAGTTCGAGGAATTGTATACCGAAGCTGCTCTGCATCTAGACGTCATCGCTGAGCGACTGCTGGCGCGGAAGGGCAAGCCCACCGCTACGCTGCAAGAGCAGCTGGAGCTCTCCTCCGTATCGGAAGCCAAGGGCAGCGAGAGCGCATCCGATATGGTCAAGCAGCTGGCCGCAGACTTCGAGCTCCTTGCCGAAGAACTGGTAGAAGGCATCGAGCTCGCGGAAGAGAGCAAGGACCAGCCAACGGCTGATATGCTGATCTCTATCCGCAATTCAATTGAGAAGCACGCTTGGATGCTTACCTCCTTCCTAGGCAAGTAACCTTATCGCCCGCAACACAAGTGCCGAAGGCTGCATGCCGATCGGCTTTTTTTTCGCTACCCATCACACTTGCTCTTCGCATAAAAAAAGAAACCACACGGGCAATGGTGCTAGTTGCCCTGTGGTTCTCTTGCTTCTCTATACTTGGTCATCCGAACTTCCGTACCAGCACCCGTCTGAACTTCTACTTCATCCATTAGAGCTTGCATGAGATAGATGCCTAAGCCGCCAACCTTCAATTCGCTAATACTCTGACCGCCAAGCATCGCAGCATCCTTATAGCTGTCTTGAAGTTCAAAGCTTGGACCGTGATCCTTCACCAGGATGGTCATATAATTGGTATCGGTCTGGAACTCCAGATCAATCACTCCAGCAGCCTCTTGCTCGGGATAGGCATGAAGAATCGCATTGTTGCAGGCTTCTCCAACCGCAACCTTCATATCCTCAATCTCCTCATACGAGAATCCCATCTTGGAAGCAATACCATATAAGGTCAGCCTTACTAATTCCATATTCTCCGCTTCCGCGGGTATCTGCAGCTTAATCCGCTTCATCCTGCCTGTCTCACCCTTCGTTGATAAATCCGGAGATGCCGGTCATATCGAATAGACGTCTGATGCCTGTCGGAATGTTGCGTACGGCTAGAGGGGCGTTAATCTCATCACGAATCTTAATGACAGATACAATGATGCCAATACCTGTACTATCTATATACCTAAGCTCCTGGACATCCAAGATGAGAGTCTTGCTCGTATCATGAACAACGGAATCCAAGGCAGCTCGGAATTCCTGGGCAGCAGCAAGGTCCAGCTCACCGGCTATGTGCAGAATGTGAGCAGCTTCTGACTGTTGCACTTCAATTAGGAACTTCTTAATCGTCATTATACTTCCCTCCTATGGGCGGTTTACAACTATAGTATCAATAACCGATTACCTGCACAACCTGCAACGAAGAGAACTCTCCGGGAGCTCTCTCCTTCAATTATTTACTATCTTCATTAGATCTCCATGTTGGTGAAGAAGCTGACTGAAGTTAACTCTCCAGTCTGGGCATCCTTCATAAGCTTAATGACGCCGGACCCTTGGCGGCCAGTATAGACCAGCCCGTCCTCGGCCACATAACTCGGCTCGCCAAGCTGCTGCTCCAGATCCTCGAGATTCATTTTGATGGTCGTCTCATTAATTCGTAGGTCAGGAACTGTAGCAAGCACTTCTACATATTCGACGATTCCCTCGTAGAAGTTCACGATTAGTCCGCCATATTGATAGGTCGTGCAGCCAGGTAATACGGGGTCATCTTCTATCACATCCGGCTTGCCGAGCAGAGCTTGAACAGTCTCTTCATGATCATATAAGCTAACGCCTTCTACTGTCAGGAAGTCCCCTATCTCCTGTACGCTTACTGACTCTGCAGCAGGTATGTAAGAAGAAGAGGGTGGTGGCGGAGGATATCCCCCTTCAGACACAGCAGCAGGCGTGTATATGACGAATAAACATAGGAATAACAGTGAGGCTAACGAGGTTATTCTAGTCATGGCTTGAAGCCCCCTCGATTCAGAGTTGTCCTTCTCCTTATTGTTACACTCATACTCAGAAGTTGAAACACCGATGGTCAAAAAAAAAAAATGAACCAGCCCCGTGTGAGAGGGACTGGTTGGTTCACATTAATAAGCCTGAATCATGACCAAGCAAATATCGTCCGGCTGTCGGTTATTGCTTAGCTCCTCTTGGATCGCTTGCGGCAGCTGAGCAAGCTCAGCCTCTTCCATATGCTTCAGCTCCGAGATCAGCTGCTGCACGCCGTCCTCCACATTACCTTCCATCATCTCCAGCAAGCCGTCGGTATAGAGCATAATCTTAGCGCTCTGCTCATAACTGATGCTTCCCTTCACAATCTCAATATCTTCGAAGAAGCCGATTGCGCAGCAGCCCTCTGTGAGCAGCACCGTCTCCCCATCGGCGTAGACGATACCCGCTGGGTGGCCGGCGTTCACATAATCAATTGTTCGAGCATTGGTATCCAGCACCATATAGATCGCTGTGAAGTAATAGTTCATGAGCTGATCAGACATATGAAGCTGCATCATTCGCAGATTGAGCTCCTTCATCACTTGCACAGGGTCGCTCATTCGGTTAATGGTATCTTGAAGCGCGGAGTAGATGTACATACAGACGAGGGAGGAAGAGATACCATGCCCCATCATATCCAGCAGGATGATGCCATACCGGCCGTGGCCAAGCGGATACCATGCATAGAAGTCACCTGCAAGCTCCGTCGAAGGAAGATAGAGCGCACCGATCTTGACCGACTCATTCGCTATTGGAGCGCAGAGGACGCTGCGCTGCACCTGCTTGGCCAAGTCCAGCTCGTAGCGGATGCGCTTATTCCTCTCGTTATGCCAATCCTTCTCATACTTGAGACGGAGGGCTGATCGTATCCTTGCGAGGAGCTCGACCTTATTAATGGGCTTCATGACGTAGTCGATAGCACCCGCGTCTAGCGCTTCGGCAAGCTTGTTCGAATCCCCGAGTGCCGTAACGAAGATAATCGGAATGTCGCGGAATCGTTCCTTCTCTTGAATTCGGCGGCAAGCCTCTACGCCATCAATCTCAGGCATCATGAGATCCATCAGTATAAGATCGACAGGCACTTCTGCGGAGCTCTCTGCATCCATGTCCAGTTCCTCGAACAGCTCCATGGCGGAGGAGGCTTTGAATAGATCGTCATAGCCCGCTTTATGCAATATTTTCTCAATGATTAACAGATTGGTTGCATTATCATCAACAATAGCTATAGTCATTGCTTGTGGTCTCCTAACCTTAACTCGAGAATCTACTGCAGTTATACCATATAACATAGCAAGGCATCATATCCGTGTCAAAGAAAGATGTTTCAACCGCAGCCTGACAGGTTACATATAGCTTAGGAGCAACATCAATAAACTACAGGTAACGAAGGAGAGGATAGACATGAGTAACGATACGATGACGACAACAAGCAGGACCGGTGGAGGTCTGCTGCTAGGTGTAGTAATCGGTGCTGCGGTAGGTGCTGTATCAGCGCTGTTGTTCACGCCCAAGAACGGTGTGGAGATGCGCCAGGATCTTGCCGAGCGCTATCGCTCCCTAAGTGAGAAGACCGGCGACCTTGCAAGCACAGTGACGGCGAAGAGTTCAGATCTCGCCAGCTGCGTGACTAAGAGCGCTTCTGACCTGCTCGGACAAGCGAAGGAGAGCACGGCTGTTCTTGCAGATAAGCTTCGCACGGCGAAGACCGAAGTAGCTGATGAGGTTCGCCATCAAGCCAGCGAAGTGAAGCATGAGACGACAGAACAGGCGAACCATCTCCAGAGCGAGGCGAACAGGCAAGCCGATCATCTGAAGCATGAGGCTCCGAGTCAGCTGAACAATATTCAGCCTAAGTTCAACTGAACGGAGACGAACAGCGAGGAGGACACTGGGATGAGTACGAAGCCCCCTAAGATTCCAGATGAAGTGTTAGAGAACAACAACAATAGCTCGATGGCTCAGAATGAGAAGGAAATGAAGAAGCTTGGTGATGAGATGAAGCATATGAAGACCAATCGAGAGCTAGAGGCGGAGAACCTCATCCCCGATCCTCAGCAGGATTAGAAGGTCCATAATATAGCAAGGGCAGCACGAACAGGTAGTAACATCACCTGTTCGTGCTGCCCTTGCTGATTGTCTGAATTCCGACTGATGATCCTATCTTGCTGTCCAGAGCTCCTTGCGAGAGGTCGTCACAGCAACCGCTCCCGCTTGAAGCGCCTGCTGGACTTCATCCTGCGAACGAATGAGTCCACCAGCGATAACTGGAACCTTAGCCTTCTCATAGAACTCACGAATAATATGTGGGATAACGCCAGGCAGCACCTCAACATAATCCGGCTTGGTCTTCTCCAGATGTACGTAGCTGTTGTCCAGTGCCATCGTGTCCAGCAGGAAGAGTCGTTGGATTGCTATAAGCCCCTTCTTCTTCGCTGTCAGGAGCATATTGTGCCTGGTCGAGATAATACCAGCGGGCCTCACCTCTTGGGCAATGAACTCCGCTGCGTACTCATCAGACTTCAGCCCCTCAATGAGATCCGCATGCAGAATCATCTTCTTGCCGTCTTGGGCGGCTCGCTGGACGACTGCCCGAACTCCAGCCACATGAACATTAAGCAAGACCAGATATTCATAGTCCGTCCGCAGCAGATGCTCGAATTCCCTCATATTGCGGATGGCCGGAATAATAGATTGTGTAATTAGTGGTGCCAAGGCTTCACTACCCCTTCTGCTTAAGCGTGCTTAGCATCATGCAGCTGCTTATCCAGATCGGCTGTCATGACAGCCATCTGATCTTCACTATAATGGAATAACTCCTTCATGATCCGAAGCACCGCTTCCTTCCAACGATGTACCCAATCAATATCGAAGAATAACGCCCCGGTACGGCGGACGAAGAAGTCTACCGGCTTCACAACCATCTCTTCCTCAATTGCGTACATTAAGGATGCATAGACATAGGAGGGCAGTTCATAGGCAGAGGCAGCCTGTTCCGATTGTAGTATCCTCGAATAGACAGCCTTCACATTCGTACCGTATCTCGTAGTGAGCTGCTGGGCAACTGCAGTGCTTAACCCTAGTCTAACACCTTCTGCCGTCATCTGTGTAACGAACTCAGGGAATGCTGCAGAACCTCCGAAGTCTCCTCCTGACAGAGCCATCGTCTTCGTACGGCTGGACGGATATGAGCGCCCGGTCTCCTGCTGCAGCTTGCCGGCAATCAGATTCGTCACCGTCTCCCCCATCTTCCGATAGCCCGTAAGCTTGCCTCCTGCAATCGTCAGCAGACCGGACGGAGAGTGGAAGATCTCATCCTTGCGGGATATCTCTGACGGCGACTTGCCTTCCTGATAGATGAGCGGGCGAAGACCCGCCCAGCTTGATTCCACATCATCAGCCGACAGCTTAAGGCTCGGGAAGATGTCATTGGCCGCGCGAAGGACGTAATCCCGATCTTCCGCCGTCATCGTAGGGTATGCAATATCTGCCGTGTAGTCGGTATCAGTCGTTCCAATATACGTCTTGCCATCCCGTGGGATAGCGAATACCATACGCCCGTCTGGCGTATCGAAGTAGATGGCCTGGCGCAGCGGGAATCTCTCCCCATCGAATACGAGATGCACGCCCTTCGTTAGTCGCAGCGCCTTGCCATTCTTCGACTTATCAAGCTCGCGAAGCGTATCGACCCAAGGACCAGTTGCATTCACAATATGGCGTGCACGGATCGTATAAGTCTGACCTGTTATCGTATCCACAGCTTCTACCCCGACAGCCTTGCCGTTCTCATAGACGAACTGGTTCGCCTTCGTGTAGTTGACCGCCTTCACACCGGCTTCAACAGCCTTCTTCATTACTTCAATCGTTAGGCGTGCATCATCTGTCCGATACTCGACGTAGTAGCCTCCGCCCTTCAAGTTGTCCTGCTTCAGCAGCGGCTCCCGGCGCAGCGTCTCCTCACGGGTAAGCATCTTGCGGCGCTCTCCCCGCTTCACACCGGCAAGGAAGTCGTAGACGCGCAGACCAATCGAGGTAGAGAACGCCCCGAATGTTCCTCCTTTGTAGAACGGAAGCAGCATCCACTCCGGCGTCGTCACATGCGCTGCATTCTCGTAGACAACGGCGCGTTCCTTGCCCACCTCTGCGACCATCTTCACCTCGAACTGCTTCAAGTAGCGAAGGCCTCCGTGCACCAGCTTCGTGGAACGGCTGGATGTGCCTGCGGCATAATCCTGCATCTCAATGAGAGCTGTAGACATTCCACGAGTCTGCGCATCAAGCGCGATACCGGCCCCGGTAATGCCTCCTCCAATAACTAAGACATCGAATACCTCCTCCTTCATTGCGTGCAGCAGCTCATTCCTTCTTAATCCTGAGAATGATATGGACATGATAACTTCCCCCTTCAATAGTTGTTCGTATTATTACCTGGATACAGGTGAAAAACACCACAAACATCCCTGGCCGCTCATTATGCGGCAGGTCTGCTGCGGTGTCTCCGAATCTCCAACCTGTGCTATTAACTTGTTAGGTTACGCCGAATTGCATCTACTCTATTCTATGCTTCCCGAGCGTGTCTGGAACTTGCCGCTTCTACGGCTTGAATACCATAGCTGCCTGCACAGCTCTCTGCCAGCCTTGATACAGACCAGCACGCTCTTGCTCAGGCATAACCGGCTCATACGCACGTCCGGCTTGCCACTTCGAAGCAATCTCGTTCTTGTCCTTCCAATAGCCGGTTGCAAGACCCGCTAAGTAAGCCGCGCCAAGCGCAGTCGTCTCATTAATGACCGGACGCTCTACCTTCACGCCCAGCAAGTCAGACTGGAACTGCATCAGCAGATTGTTGCGCACAACACCGCCATCGACTCGAAGGGTCTTCAGCGGAAGGCCGGATTCCTGTTCCATCACATCCAGCACATCCTTCGTCTGATAAGCCAGAGCATCCAGAGTAGCCCTAATCAGATGCTCCTTCTTCGTTCCGCGTGTGAGGCCGAATATGGCTCCTCTCACCTCACTGTCCCAATACGGCGTACCCAATCCTACGAAGGCAGGAACGACGTATACCCCTTCAGAGCCGGACACCTTCTCTGCATATCCTTCGCTCTCCTGAGCTGTTCTAATCATACGCAGTCCGTCTCGCAGCCATTGAATGGCCGAACCAGCGACGAATACGCTGCCTTCGAGAGCGTACTCTACCTTGCCGTCTATCCCCCAGGCTATGGTCGTGAGCAGCCCATTCTTCGACCGAATCGCTTGATCTCCTGTATTCATTAACATGAAGCAGCCTGTGCCGTAAGTGTTCTTCACCATGCCCTTCTCGAAGCAGGTCTGGCCGAACAGTGCCGCTTGCTGATCACCGGCTGCGCCGGCAATTGGAACCTCGTGGTCGAAGAAGTGATGCTTCACCGTATGGCCGTATACCTCTGAGGAAGGACGCACCTCGGGCAGCATCGAAGCTGGTACGCCTAGAATGTCGAGCAGCTCCTCATCCCAGCGAAGCTCATGAATGTTGTACATCAAGGTACGCGAAGCATTGGAGTAATCCGTCACATGAACGGCCCCTCCCGTCAGCTTCCAGATGAGCCAGCTGTCGATGGTGCCGAATAGCAGCTCACCGCGTTCAGCTTGTGCGCGAGCACCCTCTACATGATCTAGTATCCACTTCAGCTTCGTACCGGAGAAGTAGGCATCAATCAATAGCCCTGTTCGGTCACGGAACAGATCGGAGTGACCTGCCGCCTTAAGCTCCTCGCAGATGTCGGCTGTCTGTCTAGACTGCCACACTATGGCATTGTAGACCGGTCTGCCCGTCACCTTGTCCCAGACAACTGTCGTCTCCCGCTGGTTCGTAATGCCGATGGCAGCAATCTGTTCTGCTCCGATATTCGCCTCAGACAGGGCGGATGTCATCACATCCAGCACGGATACCCAGATCTCGTTCGCATTATGCTCGACCCAGCCAGGCTTCGGGAAGTGCTGCTGAATCTCATGCTGGGCTGCCGTCACGATCGAGCCTTCGGAATCGAAGATCATCGCGCGTGAGCTGGTCGTGCCTTGGTCAATTGCCAGTATATAGGTCGACTTCATCTATAGGCCTCCTCTTCCTGTACATCAACATCAACAAAAAAGGAGATCACGACCAAATTACCCTCCATATGGAAAGCAACCTGTGTGATTCTCCTCATTCTCCGTCACGTTATTAACTTATCTTCTATAGTAGCAACTTCGCCAGCTGAAGTCAATGAACCGCAGCAACTCCTCGGATGATTATGAGACAACCCCTTTCCGATAGGATGAAGATTCAATTAACTGCTGCAGCTTGCTCTCATACTCGTCCGCATCCAGAGGCAGAGTAATCATCTTGCGGTTGAAGGAAGACAGCATGATGCCGTTAGCAAGCGCTACACTGCCTATTCCTTCTGCACCTTGTGCAATTAATTCTCCTCCCCCTTGGAGGATAGCCTTCACGAACGCTTCCGTCACAACGACATGGCCCGAAGCAGCCTTCTGGTTGAATTCGATTGGGATGCGCCAATTCTCCACTCGTCCGAATGCTTCCTTGGATTCCTGCAAGTAAGTCAGCATGGAGGAGCGATTACGGAAGAATGTAATCTCGTTATTCTCCAGGACAAGCTTGCCATGTTCTCCGACGATCTCCAGACGGTTCGTCCCCGGGCTCTCTCCTGTCGTTACGATGAGATGGCCGATCATGCCGTTATCATGCTCGAAGTAAGCCGTCACTTCGTCCTCCACTTCAATATGATGGTACTTGCCAAGCTGAGCATGCCCTTGTATGTTCGCTGGCATTCCGAGCAGCCATTGATACATATCAAGCGTGTGCGGACACTGATTCGTCAGGATTCCGCCTCCCTCGCCTGCCCAGGTTGCACGCCAATCTCCCCCGTCGTAGTACGTCTGCGTCCGGAACCAATCCGTGTGAATCCAGGTCGCTCTAGTCAATCGGCCGAGCTCGCCTGCGTCCAGCAGCTCCTTCAGCTTGCGATAGTGGGGATACGTTCTCTCTTGGAACATGAGGCCGAACTGCAAGCCTGGGTACTTCTTACGGCTCTCCTCATAAGCGTTAATCGTATGATTAGCTTCATTCACATGCACCGCCAGCGGCTTCTCGCACAGCACATGAATGCCACGCTTGAAGGCATCCTCGCAGATTGCAGGATGAGCATAATGCGGCACCGCTACGATGACGGCTTCCAGTCCCGATTGCTCCAGCAGGTCAATATGATTCGTATAAGCGGTTGTTTTCTGCTCAGACGCAATCTTCTCCGCCTGTTCCTTGAATGCATCGCATACACCAACTAGCGTGACATCGGGCATCGTGCTTAAGTACTGAATATGATGCCTGCCAATATTGCCGAGGCCAATGAGACCAATCTTCAGCTTGCGCTTCTCTGTCATCCTCTTCATTCATCCTCTCGCGGGTCTACTATTCTGTTCCTCATGAGAGTCATTGTATACTATAGTCAAGTTCATAACCTTGAGAATATTGCTCTATATCTAGCTAATATTGACCTATATAGGCCAGAGGTGACTGCGAGATGTATGATCTCATGAATGATTACCCCAACCCAAAAAAAAGCCCCTCACCAATAAATCGTGAAGGGGGCTTTGCCGCTGACGTCGATAGGGAGCGACTTAGAAGATATTCCTGCTGCTGCGCTTGTTACGATATCCTTCTGTAGATTAATGCTGGGCAGTTCCATCGTGCGGGTTGCTCGAAGCAAGAACTTAGGCTCCCCTTCCACTGGGAAGGTCAGACTTCCTCCAGCCTTGCCGTTGTTCGCTGCTACCGCTTCTCTAGCAGCTGCTTCAATCTTGCGAGATTCCTGTCGGATGACATCATATAACAGGTCCCCATTCTTCCTCGGCGTGAATTGGTCCGCGAAGAATGGCTCCTTCGTGAGGAGCTGCCAATGCTCTCTCTTATCGAACTCATCATCCTTAATCAATTGAAGCAGCTCCGAATCTTCAATTAGATCCTCAAGCTTAATCGAAGGATTAACAGGAAGCAGTGGAATCCCGGGGATCGCAGGCTCTAGCAGACCGATATACTTCAATCGGAATTGAAGCACCTCGTCCTCTGCCTTATCCTGCATCGCTTCCTCATACTCGTCCTTGATCTTCTGCACAGCTGTCAACGAGGCGGCATCCGCAATATTCTGAGCCTGTCTCTTCTCAATGAACACGGTAAAAAAATAAAACAAATACACGCTCAAAACGATGACAAGCGCAAGGGTGCCGATCGCCAGCAGCGACATGCTGCCCCGTTCATTCCTTATGACCGTGACTAAATCTCGCCGATTGGATGCTGTCTTCACCTGCTTGCTATTCCTCCTGCTTGCTGTAGGACACAATCCACTGAGCTGCTTCTGCCCGCGTAACCGCACCCTGCGGACTCAGCTTCGGCGTCTTGCCGAATACAGAGACATAGGACTTATCCTCATCGGTTAGATATTTATCCACCGCACGGATGAACAGATCGCCTACCTTGCCGCCATCACTATAAGGCTTCAAGCTCAGCTCTGCCGAAGCGATCGGAATGATTGGATCAATGACGCTGTCGGCACTCTGATACCAGCCCCACAACAGGCACAGCTCTTCCCGAGTCAGCTCTTTATCCAGTTTCATGGATCCGTCTGGGAAGCCCGTAATGACGCCCGCTTGATGCAAGCCTTCAATCAGCTCGTAATCGGCATGATCCGGAGGAACATCAATGAAGCTGGGGTTAGCTGGTTTGTACGGCTTGATGCCTTTGTTGTCATAACCGTGCATCCAACGGATGAATTCCGATCTTGTGACCGCTTCATTCGGTCGGAAGCTAAGATCCGCACCAAGCTCCACACTTCCACTCTGGATTAGCTGCTTCATATACGTCTCCGAGGGATGGCCTGCAATATCCGCAGCTTCTACCGGATCAGGCGACGGAGCAGCTGTCTGCTCTGGCTCTTGCACCTCTGGTGAAGGAGATTGAGACGGCTCTGGAGATTCGGAAGGGGACATAGCAGGCACTTCTTCATTAGACACCTTGTCCTTCTCACCCGTACATCCGGCAAGCAGGATAACCGACATGAGGAGAGCTAGTACAACGTTAATGGTTCTTCTGTGCAATTACTCATTCACTCCCTTCTTGTAAGCAGAAGCTAATTCAGATACCTCCATGCTGCGATGAGGATGCCGGCAGCAGCAACTAAGCCAATCCTCAGGTTATAGGCTCTCCGTGTATCAGCATCAGCCTTCAGATACATAGCCAGCAGCAGAATAAGACCCGGTATATAGACCGCAATCAGTATGATAACGGCCGTTGAGTAGCTTACGTAATCATGATCACCAGCCAAGTAACTAAGGAGAAGGAAGACAACTGCGAATAGTCCGGTATTCCACCATACTCCACGAAGCAGCTGTTTATCATCGAGTGCACGAATTTTTCTCAGCATTCTATCCCTTCCCTAATCCGAATTTGTCTTTGACTGGCTCTTCAACCACTTTCTCTGTTACCTTTTCAATGATTTTCTGCTGGTTTTCCATTTTAGTGAGCTTTTCCTGATTCTCAAGAAGTTGATTGTATTGATTCTGGGTAACCTGATGTCCGTCTTGACCCCAGTGATGAACGGAATTAGGGTTCGCTCCATCATAGATTAATCGGCTTCTAATATCCGTAAACACGCAAATAATTAATAGAATAGAGAGTAATTGAATCATTCCGAATTGTGCATGAATAAGCATCACCTGCATAACATAAATTACCATTTAATGTATGTATTCCAACTATTGAGCATTCCCTTTGAGAAGGATACTCTATTTTCTTCAAATGGTAAATGTAGATTAGCTCATTGTGAGAAGACTCTAATCTTCTTCTAATAAATCAAAGATCCGCAAGGTCAGAACGACCTTGCGGATCTGTATAATGATGCCTATCTCGCTCTGCCAAGGAAGCGCCAGAAGTTCTGATTCAGCAGATCATCCAGATCACGCTGAATCTCCTCTTCTGTCACCTTCCAGCCGCTGTCCCACAGGCGTTCGTACTTGTCAGCAAGCACACGGCCGATAATGCGGCGGGAATGCTCCCACTTGTAGATGAGCTGCTCGAAGACGCGGCAGTCTGAATGCTGCGGGATGACCGAGGTTCCCAGCAGCTCGATCCGGAAGCGGGTCATCTCCTCCACCATCGACTCGATGTGAAGGAACCACCAGCAGCCGAATACCATCAAGTTGCGGAACTTGCGGGCTAGGACGGCCAGCTCATGCTGATTCTCCCGGGCCAGCATCGTAAGGAGGAACTTCTGCTCGGGGTAACGGCGGCACAACGCTTCGACGGACGCGACATCCGAGCGCATGCTCATATCCCCCGCCAGGCGAAGCTCAGGATTAACCCGCCTGCGCACGCCAATCATCAGGGCGAATGGAATGCCGCTCGCCTGACAGACCGGAATCATCGCATCATCAATCATGCGAGTCCGGTGATCCTGAGCGGGGTACACGAAGTCCCCTGGCATCGATACCGCAAGATACAAGGCATCCATGCGGCCAATCCATTCCCCCAGGAACCGCTTAACCTCCGTCACGGTCCCCTCCGTCCAAGCCTCTTCCACCTCATAGCCAAGCGACTTCATCTCACGCACAGCGAATGGCCAGTCGTTAAGGAGCGAATCTACCCGGAGTGCTGCGGAGAATCGAGCATCTCCCTTCCCTCCTCCTGACAACCATACTTCACGTTCCACCTTGTCAAAAGGATCATTCGTCATCAGGATGTGTTCCACCCCCGAGACCTGCATAACGGCATCGATCTGCTGCTCCGTCGTCCGCGACGCAAGCGCCTGACGGTAATCGTCCAGATTGCGCGAAGAGACGTCCAGACCCAGTCTCTCAAGGATGGTGATGAACCCGCTGGCGGCTTCACTTACCGGAGAATGTTCGATGAACAGCTTATTCCAGATCCAATCGGCCTGCTCCCGCTTCGACATCGCCCAGAACTCCTCATAAGTTCCCTCTGACCAGCGGAACGATTCTGAGATGAGGTAGTGATAGGTAAGTAATTCATCAATGCCCCACAGCATGAGCTCCCCGAACTCCGCCGCATACAGATGCGTATGCATATCGGTTACCTTGGTCGACATCGCCAGCTCTTCGGTTATGCGGCGAAGCTCAGCCTTCGTCTGAATCGCGCCGCCCGCACCTGTCCGAGTATTCACCTGTGCACTTGTCATATCGTCATCGCTCCGAACCCGCCGTCTACGCGGATTATTGATCCCGTAACGAAGCCTGAGGCTGCGTCCGAGGCTAGATAGATCGCTGCACCCTGCAGCTCCCGTGCCTCACCGAACCGGCGCATCGGGGTGTGGTTCAAGATGGACTCTGTCCGCTCCGGCGACAGAATCTTCCGATTCTGCTCTGCAGGGAAGAAGCCCGGAATAATCGCGTTCACTCTTACGCCGCTTGGTGCGAATTCCCTCGCGAGGAACTGCGTCACATTGTTCACAGCAGCCTTGGAAGCTGAGTAAGTGAACACACGGGAGAGCGGAGGATCCGAGGATACCGAGGAGATATTAATGATGCTTCCGCCTCTGCCGCTCTCGGTCATCTGCTTGCCGAAGATCTGGCAGGCAAGGACGACGCTTTTCAAGTTGACATCCATAATCCCGTCCCACTCCTCCTCCGTAATCTCGAAGAATGGAGTCGCACTGTTCTTGCCAGGACAATTCATCAGAATATCAACACTTCCGCTCCAATCCAGCACTTCTGCGAGGACCCTCTTCAGATCATCCGCCGACGTCGCATCGGCAGCGAAGCACCGGCTCTCTGCACCAGGCGCTGCCTCGGCAATCCTAGAGCACACCGCTGCCGCAGTCTCCTGATTCCTTCCCACAATGGCCACCTTAGCTCCATGCCCCGCAAGTCCAACGGCCATCTCGCCGCCGAGCGTGCTGTTGCCGCCAATGATGACAGCTGTCTTCCCGCTTAAGTCGAATAAGTTCATCTTCCTAGCTTCCTCCTCTACTTGGTCAAGTTCCCCTGCGCATCGAACGTCCACTCATAGGGCTCACTGCTTAGCACTTCAATCCCGGTATGCAGCTTCGCCGCTTCCAGCAGATTCACGGATATCTCAATCTCGCCTAGATGCAGCGTGTCCTTGATCCGCACCAGCTTGCAGGTCGTATAGTCAAGAATATTGCAAGTCTTCACCGCAGCCTGGATGGCCAGCCGGTCATTCGCCAGCGTGGTCGCGATCTTCGTCGGCGCACACACCGTAGAGGTGAGCCCGTTCGCATACATCGTCGCTAGATCCGTCCCATCAACCAGGCGCTGCGTTGTAAAATCAGCCGTCCCAATCCCGTTGGCATTGCCCTTCGTCTCCGGCGTCAGGTCGAGGATGACCATCTTGCTCACATCCGGTCCTCCCGTTGCATAGGGAGTCGGGTAACGTCCGGTAACGTTCGGATCCATGCCGTCTCCGCTTATGTTCTTGCCGATGTAGTCAATGACCAGCACATCAATCTGATCGAACAGCAGCTTCGGCATATTCGCCTTCGCCATCTCCAGCAGCACCATCTCGCGCTCCTCGAGAATGTCAGGGGTAAGAATCTCCACGTGCCGAGTCTGGTCATAGGCATTCTCTACGACCGCTACCCCGTAAGCGACAGGCAGCTTCTCTAACATCATCCTGGCCATGAGCGGGACATTGACCGCCATGTACTTGAAGCCAAGCTGGTGACAAGCCTCCGCGCCCTTCTGCTTGCCTAGGCCTATCGCCAGCATCTTCATAATGCCGCTCTCGATCGCACCGCGGAATGCGGTATGCGGCTTGATGCGATTGATGACGACGATCGCGTCTGCTTCATAGGCGAAGCGGTCAACGTACACAGGTAGTCCATTGTCCAGCTTCCCGATCTCGACTACCTCCATCGTAGAGCGGATCGGTGCTCCGACTGTCTCTTCGGTTATGCCTAGGTGAGCGAGCACCTCGGCTTGCCCTTCAGCGGATGCGCCGCCATGGCTGCCCATGCTCGGGACGATGAAGGGCTGGCCGCCTGCTGCCTTAATTGCTACGATTGTCTCACGGGTCAACTCGGCAATGTTCGCCACGCCTCGACTGCCAACCGCTACCGCAACCTGTTGCCCTGGACGGATAGCCTGGGCCGCCTTCGGTTGAGCGAGGGTCTCGCGCAGTGCGCCGGCGGGGTCCGCCAGCTGAGTGTCATCGAATTGCTGCCTTATCTTAACCATAGGGGGAATCGGAATGTCCTTCAGAAGCTGTGTCAATATATCCATCGCTCTGGCTCCTTCGCAAGTACTACTCTTATCGTAGCATCCGGCGGCTCCGCTTGCTGTCTTCCCGTGAGACTGTTCCAGGTTGTGATTTATATGTGGTTGGTGTATGTAAGCGTACTACATGATACAATAGAGGCAGCTTAAGTCTACTAGCGGAGGAATGTCAGATGAGCCAGAGCCACAGTCATAGCCATAGTCAGCTGGAACCAACCCGTAAGCCTATCGAGGCTATGTATAATACCTCGCAGATTCCGACGGACTTTCATTCTCATCTGCAGTATGAGATATATTATTTTCACAGTGGGAAGTGTAATTATCTGATTGGGGACCGCATCTTCGAGCTGAAGCCCGGCGACTTGATTCTGATGAACGGCATGACGCTGCACTGCCCTCGGGTGGATACACGCGAAGAGTACTGCCGGACGATCGTCCACTTCGAGCCTTCGTTCGTGGAAGGGCTGCTCGGACCGCCGTTCAAGCTGCCTCTGCTAGCGCCATTCGAGACCCATATGAATCAACGGCTGTCATTAAGCGAGGAGGATCGGGCACAGATTGAACCGCTGCTGGAGCGGATGTGCTTGCTGCATTCGCGCCATGACGCACTCTCCCATGACCGTCTCGTAGCGGGGCTGCTCGAGCTGCTAATGCTGATCTATGAGATTGCGGATAAGCCGCAGAGCTCGTCGGGTGCACAGCCTGGGGTTAAGCAGCAGAATGTGCAGGCACTCATCTCGTACATTGAGGAGCATTATCGCGAGGAGCTGACGCTGGAGGATCTTGCTCAGCATATGCATCTGAACAAGCATTATATTGTGAAGATTTTCAAGGAGACGACTGGCATTACCCTGTTCCATTATTTATACCAGCGGCGGGTGAATCAGGCGAAGGTGCTGTTCACCATGAATCCTGATCTGACGATTACGGAGGCGGCCTACGAGGTCGGCTTCAAGTATATCTCGCACTTCAGCCAGACGTTCAAGAAGCATACGGGCCGGTCGCCCGATGAATATCGCCGGGAGCTGCGACAATCTTATGACAAGAGTACGGGGAGGATTCGCCCATGAGCTTCAATCACCGGGAAGAGCATCTGGATGAGGGGATGCTGCTGATGCAGGCCAATCTGGATGACATGAATCCGGAGTGGACGTCGTATGTGACCGACTTGCTGCTGGAGGAAGGCGCGAATGATGTGTACTGGATCCCAATTGTTATGAAAAAAGGCCGCCCAGGCCTCATGCTGAACATCCTGACGGATGAAGCAAGGCTCAATACCATGGAGACGATCGTCTTCCGTGAGACGACGACGCTCGGGGTGCGTTACATGCCGGCGGTCTGCCACCGCCTTGGGCGAGAGATGGTGCCGGTTGAGACGAGCTGGGGGACGCTGACCGTGAAGGCCGGCTACCATAAGGGGAAGCTGGTGCAGTACGCACCGGAATTCCGGGAGTGCGAGGAAGTCGCGAAGCGCCATGGGGTGCCGCTTAAGGCCGTGTACGACGAGGTTCGCTCGAAGTTCCTTCAGATGCAGGAGCAGGAGGGGATGGGGAGAGAGGGCTGAGGCTGGGCTGAGGCTGGGCCTGGGCTGGGGCTGGGCTGGGCTGGGAAGCTGCGTTCATATTTCTGCTCCAGCCCGCCATCTGCCGTATTTAGAGGTCATTTTGACCTCTATTTCGGCTCCTCTAGCCTTCCTGGCTTCATTAGAGGTAGTTTTTACCTCTATTTCTGTTTTACGAGCCTATTTTGCTCAATTAGAGGTAGTTTTTACCTCTATTTCTGCTTTACGAGGCTGTTTTTCTCAATTAGAGGTAGTTTTTACCTCTATTTCTGCTTTACGAGGCTGTTTTGCTCAATCAGAGGTAGTTTTTACCTCTATTTATGCTCCCAACTCACCATTACCGCCGCTTGTAGAGGTTTCAGGCCCCTCCGCCCCCTGTAGCATTAACATCAGATTCTATGATGCTATTGCTGGAGGCGGATCGTGCCTCTTCAGCTCAGGAATGTACATGATTCTTGTGCTCGTGCTCGTGCTCGTGCCCGTGCCCGTGCCCGTGCCCGTGCCCGTGCCCGTGCCCGTGCCCGTGCCCATGCTCATGCTGACCCTGCTCGTGCCCATGCTCACCATGCCCATGCTCGTGCTCGTGCTCGTGCTCGTGCTCGTGCCCGTGCCCATGCCCATGCTCATGCTCGTGCCCATGCTCACCATGCCCATTCCCATGCTCACCATGCCCATTCCCATGCTCATGCCCACCATGACTATGGTCACCTTGCTCGCGCACACGCTCATGCCCATGCTCACCCTGCTCATGCTCATGCCCATGCCCATGCCCGTGCTCGTGCCGATGCTCGGCATGACCATGGCCTTCATGGCGGGGTTCGCCCAGCCGCTTCGCCCCAGCATGCGCCTGCTCCTCAGCGGCGGTGCCGACAATAACCCTCAGGACATTCGGCTGCTGCGGCAGCTCGCGGGTGCCGGCCCCATAGCCAATGGACTCGATTGTCATGGGCGGCAGACTTGCCGAGAACTCATCGACTAGTCCGGCAATGAAGCCGGCTCCAGTCGGGGTCGTCATCTCCATAGGGTAATGATTGGAGGCAGTGGGCAGCCCCTTCATCATCTCAAGCGTCGCTGGAGCAGGAATAGGATACATCCCATGCGCCATTCTGACCATCCCAGAACCGAGCGGAACCGGGGATGCGACAATTCGATCAACTCCCAGTGAATCAAGTGCAAGTGCCGCTCCCACGACATCCACAATGGAATCAATTGCCCCCACCTCGTGGAAATGCACCCGTTCCAGCGGGATTCCATGAATATGAGCTTCAGCCTTCCCAATCTGTTCGAACACAGCCAAGCTCATCCGCGCGACCCGCTCATTGAATCCGGCTTCATGAATGATTCTCACTATGGTTGAATAGTGACGATGATAGACTGGCGGCTGCGACTCGTCCAGCATCACATCGAACTTCAAGGATGAGATTCCCTTCTTCACAACACGCGACCATTCCAGCTGGTAGGGCTCCAGCTTAATTCGTGCCAGCTCCGACTCGATATATCCGCGATCCGCGCCCGCATCTACTAGAGCGGCTACCGTCATATCCCCGCTTATCCCAGAGAAACAATCTAGATATACAATTCTCATAGTCAACAATTCCTTTGCTGTGACAATATACATACTGGCTTCTGCTGTACGATATACACTACTTCTATCTGCCCCGGCTAATCAGGCTTGCATAATAACCAGCTCCGAACCCATTATCGATATTGACAACGGCTATGCCTGGAGAGCAGGCGTTCAACATCGAGAGCAGAGGGGCTACCCCGGCAAAGTTGGCTCCATAGCCGATACTGGTCGGCACAGCAACGATAGGACGTGAGACGAGCCCCCCCATCACGCTCGCAAGCGCTCCTTCCATACCAGCTGCAACTACGATAGCATCTGCTCCGCGAATGAGCTCAAGCTTAGCGAATAAACGATGAATGCCGGCAACTCCAACATCATATATTCGCTCGACACGGCATCCCATATATTCAGCTGTAACCGCTGCTTCCTCCGCAACCGGCAGATCGGATGTGCCCGCACATACGATGGCAATATAGCCGCCCTGTATAGCTGCTGCACCTGCTCCCCTTACATCCAGCTCCGGCACCTCTCCTGCTGTCCTCACTCGATCCAGCTCCGGCACCTCTCCTGCTGCCCTTACTCGATCCAGCTCCGGCACCTCTCCTGCCGTCGGCGCACTATAATTCGCATCAACCTGGCGGAGCTGCTCATGATCAGCAGCTGCGCCGGAATTCCCGAAGCGCCTCCACAGCACCGTACGAGCTGCCTCGTTATAGTCTGCCTCAGGCACCGCTTCAAGCAGGAGCTGCGCCTTGTCCCCATCGATTCTTGTCGCCAGCACCCGGTCCGAGTGCTCCATCAATCGCTTGAAGATCGCAACCACTTGCCCAGCCGTCTTGCCCTCGCCAAAAATAACCTCAGGAGAACCCGTCCGCTTCTCCCGCTCCAAATCCAGCTGTGCAAAGCCAAGATCTGCCGCAGATCTGCCTCTGCTCTCTCTGCCTGCATCGTTCTCGCGCTGTTGCAGCAGCAGCCCGGCTTCCTCGACCCCAATCAATCCATCACGAACCTGAAGCAGAATCTGCTCCATGCTTTGCTCCTTACTTAGCTCCATCGGTTTCTCTGCAGCAGCTCTTGTTGTAGGGTTAGATCTATCTATCGTCATGTGGAGGATTCAATCACTTTCCGCTTGGTCTCATCGGAGAGCACTTCATTCATACTTCCTGTCCGATACCCTTGCAAGTCTAATGTCACGTAGGTGAAGCCGAGCTGCTGGAACTTCGCATAGATCGCGTCCCTGTGCTCCACTACCTTCGCAATCTCCTCTGGCATGACTTCAATACGGGCAAGCTTCTCGTGATGCCGAACACGAACTTGATACAAGCCAAGCTTGCTAAGGAAGTACTCCCCTTCGTCCAGCTGATCAATCTTCCACTTCTCAATCTGTGTTCCGTAGGGAATGCGAGAGGACAAGCAGGCGAAGGACGGCTTATTCCATGTGGCCAGACCAAGCTCGCGAGACAGCTGACGAATCTCTTCCTTCGTCAGTCCCGCTTCCTGCAGCGTACTGCGCACCCCTTGCTCATTCTTCGCCTGCAAGCCCGGTCTATAGTCCCCTAGGTCGTCAACATTCGATCCATCAAGTATGTACGGATAACCTTGCTGCGCAGCGAGCGTCTTCAGGTGAGAATAGAGTCCTGTCTTGCAATGGTAGCAGCGGTCAGGATTGTTGGCGACGAAGCTCGCATTATCAAGCTCCTTCACCTCTGTCTTAAGCAGCTCTACCCCCATCTCTTCCGCAAGGGCTACCGCTGCGTCGAATTCGCGGGAAGGGAATGTCTCGGATGCCGCAGTGACAGCCAGCACCTGATCTCCCAGCTCCTGCTGCGCACGCTTCAGGACGAACGTGCTGTCCACGCCTCCTGAGAAGGCAACCATCACTCGGCCCATCCCACGCAGGATGTCACCGAGCGCGCGGTCTCGATCTCTTGTTACTGCACTTATATCCTGTGCACCGTCTCTATCTCTTGTTACTGAACGGATTATCTCCACCCTCGCACCTCCAGCCATGCCATTTTGAATGCGGTTCCCATATAAGCAACGGCACATGAACGAGCAGAATCTCCCGCTCTATCATCCATTGATTACAGATGATAGGCTTCTTCGTTCCCCTCGTCAAGTGACTTATGTGACTTTATGTGATTAGGCTGTGCTCCGCAATGAGATCCATCTTCAGCTTCCACAGCGACTCGCTAAGATGTACGCCATAGCTCTCAGGGTTCAGCTTGCGCAGATGCTCGGGATAGAACAGGCTCAGCTGCGAACGATGGTAAGCCCGAGCTTCATCCAGTGAAGGCAGCTCATACAGCTGATGCCCATTCACGAACACAGGCCCCAGCAGCGGCACCGCCTCATAGTCAGTCACCGTTCTGCGCAGGTAGGGATGAACCGGGTCGAACAGCTCTAGCGGGGCTCCACTCAAGACGTTATCCTCCTGCCCAAGCGTCATATAGTCCCCCACCGCCATTCCGCTTCTCTTGTCTATGATCCGGTACAGCTCCTTGAAGCCCGGCGTCGTCACCTTCTCGGGGTTGCCAGATATCTTAATGACCGGCACCAGCTCCCCGTCCTTCTCCCTAGCCACGAGCTTATACACCCCGCCCAGCGAAGGCTGGTCCGCCGCCGTAATGAGCTTCGTCCCCACTCCCCATGAATCGATGCGAGCCCCTTGAGCCTTAAGGTTGAAAATAATCGCTTCATCCAGATCATTGGATGCCACGATCAACACATCCGGAAAGCCCGCTTCATCAAGCTGCTTGCGCGCTTGCTTGGATAAGTAAGCCAAGTCGCCGCTGTCGAGCCGTATCGCCTTCAGCTCCTTGCCCCGCTCACGAAGCTGCTTCGCGACTCGAATTGCATTCGGCACCCCGCTTCGCAGCGTATCATACGTGTCCACCAGCAGGGTAACCTGGTCGGACAACGCCTCACTATACAGACGGAATGCCTCCTCCTCCGTATCATGTCCCTGAACCCAGGAATGAGCATGAGTGCCCTGTGTCGGAATGCCGAACCGCATGCCTGCCCTCATATTCGAGGTGGCGTCGAATCCAGCCAGGTAAGCAGCCCGCGCCCCCCATATAGCTGCATCCGCTTCCTGTGCTCGCCTTGTGCCGAATTCCAGCAGCCGATCCTCTCCTGCTGCTTGCTTCACACGAGACGCCTTAGTCGCAATTAATGTCTGATAGTTCACCATATTGAGCAAGGCTGTCTCGATGAATTGTGCTTCGAACACCCGGGCTTCAACTCGGATGAACGGCTCGTTCGGGAACACGAGCGTCCCCTCCGGCACAGCATCCAGATTGCCGGTGAAGGATAAGCTCTTCAGCTCCTCCAGGAAGCCCTCGGCATACTGCTCCTCTTGGCTGCGGAGGTAATCCAGCTCCGGTTCACCGAACTTCAGCCCCCTTATATAAGCGATGATGCGCTCTAGCCCAGCGGCGACCGCATACCCATTCCCGAAGGGAAGCTTGCGGAAGTATACTTCGAATACGGCTCTATCATGAAGAGAACCATGAACCCAATGGGCATACATCATATTGATCTGATACTTATCTGTATGTAGAGTCAGATTGTCCAACGATTCGCACTCCCTTGTATAGACTAGCACTCCCTTAGACTTCCCCTGATTCCATCCAATTAAAAATTAAAAAGAGCCTGCCCTTGAGCAAGCTCCGCGATATCGAGTACACTAGATTAAGACTCACTAGCTTCACAAGCAACGATTAAGGGAGGACATGACTATGTCACAGAGCAAGACCCGCAAGGCTAGGCAGAAGCTCGCCCGGCAAGGCAAGCTTACCCCGGACACCCATCGCGGACAGTGGAACGGCGTACATCCCGTCACTCGCACAACCCCTACGCTGCAGCAGCGCAAGCAGCAGCTTCATACCAAGTACCGAAGGAATCTGGTGAACGACAGCCATGATTCCTTCTCTCTTATCAACCCCCCGTTACTTCTCTCCTGTTCGTAGCTCCATCGTTACCGTCGTTCCCGCTCCCGGCTTGCTGTCGTAATGAATTGCCCCTTCATGGGCCTGAACAATTCGGTGGCAGATCATCAGTCCCAGCCCCGTTCCGCCTTCCTTCGTGGTGAAGAACGGATCTCCCAGTCTCTCCAGCTGTTCCTCTTCAATGCCAATCCCTTCATCACTTATCGTAACGATTACATAGTCTGGTTCAGAATAACCTAGCTTAATCGTGACACTCCCACCATCGGGCATAGCTTCTACCGCATTGCGCAGCAGATTAATGAACACCTGCTTCAACTGATTACGGTCACACCATACCGGAATAGCTCTGCTAGCAGTCTCGGTTGTAATCTGTACATTCTGAATGATGGCCTGCGGCTCGACCAGCGTAACGACACTATCTACAATACCGATTAGATCTACGTGCTCGAATTGGTTCACTTGGGGCTTAGCGAGCGCCATGAACTCCTGAACAATATTGTTAATCCGGTCCAATTCAGTCAGCATGATATCGAAGTACTGGTCATAGCCCTGCACCTTGGACTTCAGGAATTGCGAGAATCCCTTAAGGGAAGTCAGAGGATTTCGAATCTCATGGGCGATGCCGGCTGCCATCTGACCCGCAATCGACAGCTTCTCGGATCGGATGAGCGCCTCCTCTGACCGCTTGCGCTGCGTAATGTCCCGGAACACCGTTTGAACGACCATTTTCCTTCCTAGGAATTGATGGATACGAATGCTTGAAGCTTCCACTTCGATGACCTGTCCATCCAGCCTAATCATCTTCATCTCTTGGAAGTCAACCGGATCATCAGACATCAGAACCTGCCGGACCCGTTGTCTGGCCAGGAGCTGATAATCTTGATGAATGAGAGTGGATGAGCACATCTGATTAAGCTGATCGGGATGCTTCGCTCCAAGCAGCTTCAGCGCAGCATTATTGACATATATAATCTCTTCTCCATCATGCACGAATATAGGCTCCGGGAGATACTTGATTAGCCGCTGATAACGCAGATCATTCTCTCTCAGCAGCTCATCAGCACGAACCTTACTGGACACATCCAGCAAGGTGCCGATCAGCGCAGGACTGCCTCGGTAATGGATAAGTGAGCCTTGTGTCTCATAATAGAATACACTTCTATCCTTGCGAAGCCCTCGGACCCAATAGGGGGCTCGCTCCTTTTGGCCTCTCAATCGATTATCTGTCTCATTCCCCAGCAAGCCTCTATCTTCAGGATGAACCAGCTCAAGCGGATCCATATGAAGCAATTCTTCCCGTTTATAGCCGAACATCTCTTCCACTCTGGCATTTACATATATAATTTTATTTTTTCGAACGAGATACACGCCAGTCAGCGATTCTTCGAGGAGCGGCAGCAGATGCTTCCGAGCAAGTGACCCCCATTCTTCATCTTGCAGGTCATTGCGTCTCAATCGATACTGGCTCGCTAATCGACCGTTAATATAGCTGATTCGTTGTCTCATAGAATCCCCCGGGCCTGATGACATACTGACTACTACAGAATATACGATGAGCCCTAGTCTTTCTTTGGTCTAAAGTCCCATTTCTACCGTTCGTACTCAGAATTAACATGGGTCAAGATGGCAGCTGTCCTTATAAATTCCGCCATGCGGGACAAGCTAACTTCGTCTATAGCTCATGAAGAGAGGGTGAAAATAACAATGACGTTACAATACGAACCAGTCGTCGTCCTGCTGAACGGAGCAGGCTGCGAGGTCGGCAAGGTTAGTGCTCTGCAGTTCGCAGCGGACGGTGCCCATGTCATTCTATGCGACCAAGAGTCAGACATGCTCGCAAGCATTGTTCAGAGCATTCATGATCAAGGCGGTCAAGCGACCGTATACTTCACCGATGTTACATCTCCGCTTGAGGTCGCACAGATGGTCAATCAGATTCGGGAGGAGCATGGCAGCATCGACATCCTCGTCAATAACCTGACCAACCATGTGAAGCGGGCAAGCAAGGAGCAGTCCTTCGAATATTACACTCAGTTCTTCGAGGACTTGCTGGATAGTGTGGCGAATGTGACAAGCGAAGTGCTTCCGCTCATGCGCGCACGCAATTATGGCCGCATCATCCAGGTGCTGCCGGGCGTCATCCACGTCGGTGAGAATGGATTCCCGGCATACGCCGCTGCCCAGTCAGCCATTCATAAGATTACCTATGAGACCGCTATGCAAGAATCGTCCAGCGGCCATAATATTGTAGCGAGCATTCTGAATCCAGGTGTAATCCTAACTGAACTGAATCCCTTCTTCGGAGAGGAACCCTCGTCGATCCTGCCGTTGCTTAGAACCTTGGCGACGCTCCCTAGCGGAGCACCAACCGGACGGATGCATACCGCCAATATTATGGACCATCAGGGACAGATCTACGAGGATCAATTGTTCGATGATGAGGAAGTAGACTATATGAACGAGGAGACTTGAGGATGGATCTCCAGAGCGGAAGCTTCTATTGGCCTACGACGTTGCATGAGGCAGAGACTCCATCCTATCCTCCGCTCGCTGAAGATGCGGACTGTGATGTCCTCATTGTCGGCTGCGGAAGCAGCGGCGCTCAGTGCGCTTATTACTTAGCCGAGACTGGTCTGAAGATCATCATGGTGGACAAGCGCAAGGCAGGCATGGGCAGCACGGCAACGAATACCGCGCTCATTCAATATGCAGGAGACAAGACGTTCACCGGCCTCGTGAACAGCTTCGGAGAGAGCTGCGCTCTCAGACATCTGAAGCGCTGCGAAGAGGCTATCCAGGAGATTGAAGCGAGCTGTGCCAGCCTTCCATTCGATGCGGAATTCGTCCGCCGCGATACGCTGTACAGCGCATTCTGCGAAGAGGATGTGCCCCAGCTTCAGACGGAGTACGCCTTATTAACGAAGCACGGATTCGATGTGGAATGGTGGGAGGAGGAGCGAATAGCTTCACACTATCCTTGGCGCAGGAAGGCGGCTATCTATTACAAGAATGATGCGGAGATGAATCCCTATACGTACAATCTTGGACTGCTGGAGCATGCTCGGTCGCGAGGTGTTCGTATCTATGAGCATACCGAGATTAACGGGCATCAGTTCGAGCAGGATTATAACCTGTTCTACACGGGGGATGGCTATACGATTAAGGCTTCACATGTCATTATTGCGTCGGGCTATGAGGGGCTTGAGTTCCGAGGTGAGAAGAATGCAGTGATTACGAGCTCCTATTCGATCGTTACGGAGCCGGTAGAGGCGTTCACGGGCTGGCACGTACGAACTCTGCTGTGGGACAGCGCCCGTCCGTACATCTATGCCAGGACGACGGCTGATCGGCGCATTATAATCGGCGGTCTGGATGAGAGCACCTCATACGCTGAGCAGCGGGATGCCAAGCTGAAGCACAAGAGCGAGCTCCTACTTCAAGAGC
This sequence comes from Paenibacillus sp. GCM10023252, assembly GCF_042653305.1. NCBI lineage: Bacteria > Bacillati > Bacillota > Bacilli > Caryophanales > Paenibacillaceae > Paenibacillus > Paenibacillus sp. GCM10023252. Next base: position 45,644 of record NZ_JBHSHW010000043.1, on the reverse strand, counting down.
TGGCGAAGCTGTTCCCAGCGATACCCGCCAAGATTGCATACCAGATCGCAGCCTTCTACGGAGGCACCCATGACGGACTCCCCATCATCGGACAATATGATGACTTTCCTCGGTGTTATTACCTATTCGGTTATGGCGACAACGGCACCGTATACAACATGGTCCTTGCCCGGGAGATTCGCGATCTGATTATGACGGGCAGCAGCCCATACTCCGATATCTATCTGCAGACCAGGCCCGTGCTGAATCCATAAGGAAGAGACGATTGAAGGAGGGTGCAGACCCTCCTTATTTGTCATGCGTAAGGAACAGGATATGCAAGCTTCATTGTCGAATACTGAATAGGCTTAACCTGCCCTATTAATGAAGCTTGTTAAGGAGGGATCTCCACTGCTAATGTCATTCACATTCCCTGTCTATCTCCACCTCGGCAAGCTGGCTCTGCATCCCCACTTCGTCTTCGAGTCCTTAGCCTATATGATTGGCTTCCGGCTCTACTTGTACAAGCGTATGAAGGGCAGCATGACCGCTGCTCAGGGAGGATGGGTCATTGTCGGCGCCATCCTGGGCGCCGCTGCGGGCTCCAAGCTGCTGTACTGGCTGGAAGATCCTCTCCTCACTCTGAACAGCATCGCTGAGGCCGATCTCGTCTACCTCATGAGCGGTAAGACGATCGTTGGAGGACTGCTCGGAGGACTTATCGGCGTGGAGCTAGCGAAGAAGCGAGTCGGAGTCAGCCGTTCAACCGGAGACGACATGGCAATTCCCCTTGCCATCGGTATGGCAATCGGGCGCATAGGCTGCTTCCTGACGGGACTATCCGATCACACCTATGGCACAGCTACGAGCAGCCCGCTCGGCGTAGACTTCGGCGACGGCATCATGAGGCATCCCACTCAACTCTACGAGATAGCCTTCCTTGCCTTCCTTGGCCTAGGGCTGTGGAGGCTCAAGGGAGCGGGAGCAAGGGGGAAGCTGCTCCTGCCAGACGGGGCCATCTTCCAGCTGTTCATGACCGGCTATCTCACGTTCCGGTTCGCCGTCGACTTCATTAAGCCTACTCCCCATCCTTACCTGGGACTGAACAATGTGCAGCTCGCTTGTCTGGCGGGACTTGCCTATTATGTCCTATTAATCATCAAGCAGCGGAAGCAAGTGTCAGTCGCTGCGCACAGAGAGGAAGCTGTCCATGGCTCAGAATAGGCCTTATCTCTTCTACGAATTAACGAATAGTATCTGCTCGAAGTGTATGCGCAAGGTCGAAGCGAAGGTCATCATAGAGAATGACAAGGTGTATCTGCAGAAGTATTGCGGCAGGCATGGTCGGGAGAAGGTGCTCATCGCCAGCGATGCCGCCTATTACAAGCGGTGCCGGGAGTTCCTGAAGCCGGCGGAGATGCCGCTGCATTGGAATACCCCGATTCAGTACGGCTGTCCCTATGACTGCGGTCTCTGCCCGGATCATGAGCAGCATAGCTGCCTCACCCTCATCGAGGTTACCGATCGCTGCAATCTGGAATGTCCGATCTGCTATGCGGAATCCTCCCCTCACCGGAACACGTGGCGTTCGCTTGAGCAGATCGAATTCATGCTCGATGCCATTGTGAGGAATGAAGGCGAGCCTGACATCGTTCAGATCAGCGGCGGCGAGCCGACGATTCATCCGCAGTTCTTCGAGATTCTGGACCTAGCGAAGTCGAAGCCGATTAAGCACATTATGGTCAACACCAACGGGCTGCGCATTGCGCAGGACAAGGCATTCGCCGAGCGGCTAGCCTCCTACATGCCAGGCTTCGAGATCTACCTGCAGTTCGATAGCTTCCAGGAGGAAGCACTTCGCGAGCTGCGCGGAGCTGACCTCAGAGAAGTTCGCCGCAAGGCCATCGACAATCTCAATGCTTACAATATCTCCACCACACTAGTCGTCACGTTGAAAAAAGGGCTGAACGACAGCGAGGTCGGCGACATCATCCAATACGGGCTGAAGCAGCGGGCCGTTCGAGGCGTTACCTTCCAACCGATACAAGCAGCAGGCCGTCTGGAGGACTTCGATCCAGCCGAGGATCGGCTGACGCTCAGTGAAGTTCGTCAGATGATTATTGATCAGTCCGGTGTATTCCAGCCGGAGGACATCATTCCAGTGCCCTGCCACCCAGACTGCCTCGCAATGGGCTATGCGCTCAAGCTGGGCGGAGAGACGATTCCGCTCACCGGGATGATGGATCCTCAGATTCTGCTAGAGGGCGGACGGAACACGATCGTCTTCGAGCAGGATCAGACGCTGAAGTCCCGCATCTTCGACTTATTCTCAACGGCTCACTCGCCGGCCTCCTCTGCGCTCTCGCTGAAGAACCTGCTGTGCTGCCTGCCGATGGCCGCTGTGCCCGATTCCTTAAGCTATGATAATGTGTTCCGCGTAATCATCATGCAGTTCCTCGACCCGCACAACTTCGATGTGCGGTCGGTGAAGAAGTCCTGCGTCCATATCGTTCATCCGAATGGCAAGATTATCCCGTTTGACACGTATAATTTATTTTACCGGGAAGGTAAGGAAGAGCTGCTGAACAGCCTTCGCGAGGAGATGGGAGGATTAGCATGACAGACTTGAAGAAGCCGTGGAGAGCGGTGCAGCTGTGGAAGGGAATCGGTCTCGTTGCCCTTGGGCATATGGCCATTCTACTCATCTCCATCCTGTTCGAATTCATTCCTATCCTATTCCTAGGGCTCGTCCAGATTGTGTACGTGCTGCCGCTGGCTGCCGTCTTCCACAAGGATCCAGCTATGCAGCAGGGCATCTTCCTGGCGGCTGGACTGACCTTCTTGCTGAACGCGGCCTGCTTCGGGATTGTACTAGCTAACTTCAGCTAATTCGGCTGGATCGAAGGATAATAACCCCAAGCTGGGGTTATTTGCCGCGTGCGAAGTCGATTATAATAGAGACAGAGCAGCAATGACAGAGATGAGAGGACAGCATGACGATGAACGATCCTAGAGCGTATGAATCCATTGAATTATGCCTGCTGGCAGGTAAGGTCATGCTGCAGAGCGGGGCGGAGACTTACCGCGTGGAGGATACGATGAGCCGGATGGCAGCCGCGCTTGGGCTGCCGAACTCCCATAGCTATGTGACACCTACAGGCATTATCTTCTCGGTAGACGGTGCAGAGCCGGCTAAGCTGATTCGCATCAAGGAGCGAACGACCGACCTGCAGAAGGTGACATCCGTCAATAGCATATCCCGCAGCTTGGTGAGCGGGCAGATTAGTCCGAGTGAGGCACGCCAGCAGCTGCAAGAGATTGAGCTTGCGAAGCATGCCTTCCCGGTCTGGCTTCATATTGTGGCTGCCGCGGTTGCCAGCGGCAGCTTCCTTATTATGTTCGGCGGAGGCTGGAACGACGCTCTGCCTGCTTTTGTATGCGGCGGGCTGGGCTTCTCCAGCTTCCTCTTTTCCCACAGGCTTGTAGAGGTCAAGTTTTTCTCTGAGCTCTCTGCCGCTTTTCTCATCGGGATGCTCGCCTTCCTATTCCATTCCCTGCAGCTTGGTGCGGAAGTGGACAAGATTATTATTGCCTCCGTCATGCCGCTCGTCCCCGGCTTGCTCATTACGAACGCTGTCCGCGACCTCATGGCGGGACACTTGGTATCGGGACTGTCCCGCGGGGCGGATGCGTTCCTGACGGCGTTCGCGATCGGTACGGGTATTGCGCTTGTTTTCACCCTATTCTGAGGAGGGCTCCCTATGTTAATTGAACAGCTCGTTACTAGCTTCATCGCCACCGCTGCGTTCGGCCTTATCTTCAATGCGCCTAAGAAGTCCCTCCTGCAATGCGGGTTCGCCGGCATGATGGGGTGGCTCATGTATATTCTGTTCGATCAGCGCTTCAACATGGTCTTGTCCACACTCGCTGCCACCTTCCTCGTCGGCGTCATCTCCCTGGTGCTGGCGAGAATTAACAAGAACCCGGTCATCATCTACAGCGTATCCGGCATCCTCCCCCTTGTTCCAGGAGGGCTGGCCTATGATGCCATGAGGAAGTTCGTAGAGAACGACTACAACACTGCCATTCAGCTCGCCGCAGCTGCCTTCCTCATCTCCGGCTCGATCGCGACGGGACTCGTCCTATCGGAGGTGCTGAACCAGCTGCTGCGCAAGGCAGCAGCTCGGCCGAAGAGCTCAGCCCATCGCTAACAGCCTCTCTCGCGAGAGGCTGTCTCTCTCTATTCATCGCACATAGACTGACACGAAGTTCCCCTCATCGTCACATGATTGATGTGGAGCACCATATACTAGAAGTATATCAAGTGCATGAGGGGATGGTTATATGGGGAGCAGAGCGCGTAAGGTTGCCATCGTCGGAGTTGGTCATGTAGGGGCTAGCTGTGCGTATTCCCTGCTCAATCAATCGATATGCGATGAGATTATGCTCATCAGCCGAACACCAGACCGAGCCTATGCCGAAGCGCTGGACTTGTCCCATTGCATGGACTTCGTTCATTCCAGGACGAAGATCTATCCAGGCAGCTACACCGATTGCCGCGATGCGGATATCGTAATTCTATGCGCAGGAGCTCATCCGAAGCCTGGACAGCATCGCCTCGATATGGCGGACAGTGCGGCTGAGATTCATAAGCCGATGATCAGCCAGATTATGGCCAGCGGCTTCAGCGGCCTGTTCCTCGCTGCAGCCAATCCCGTAGATCTGGTCACGTATATGGTGTGGAAGCTGTCCGGCCTGCCCCGAGGTCAAGTGCTCGGAACAGGCACGTCTATCGACTCCTCCAGACTGAAGACGCTGCTGTCGGAATACTTACCTGTTGATCCGCGCAGCGTGCAAGGCTACGTTCTGGGAGAGCATGGCGAATCTCAGTTCCCCGCTTGGTCTCATGTGACGATTGGCGGCAAGCCGATCCTGGACATTATCGCTCAGCATCCCGGCCGATTCGGCCATATGAAGCTGGATGAGATTGCGCTGCAGACGAAGAATGCCGGCTGGGAGATCTACAACCGGATCGGGCACACCCACTATGGTATCGGCAATGCACTGGCCCATATTACCAGGTCGATCCTTAATGATGATCATCGAATCATTGCTGTATCTGCCATACTGGATGGGGAATATGGGCAGCAGGATCTGTGTCTCGGTGTTCCAGGCATTATTACCCGCTCCGGCATTCGAGAGATTGTGGAGCTGAATCTCAGCGAGCGTGAGCAGGAGCAATTCCTCTACTCCAGCGGAATGATACGGAGTGCAATTAAGCGATTGAACCTATAATTCTCAAGGCTGGCTACCTTGATCCGCAGGATACACCAGCCCCAGTTGTCTGCGCGCTTCATCCATAATGGACATAGCAGCAAGCGAATCGGCATGGGAGTTCACATCGGACTCCAGTCTTCCGCTCTTCGCGACCCGTATGAACTCCTCAACCTCGTACACCATCGTATTCTCTTGCTGCGGCTGTGATAGATCTTCGACTCTTCCATCCCGGTACTGAATCTCTACCTTGGCGGCAACACTTAGCTGATGAATAATCATGTTCCCATGCTCGCCTTGAATCTCTGACGGCAGATTCGAATTCGTAATCTTGGAATGCATGAGGACCGCATCCATCGACTCGTATTGCAGCAGCAGGCTGCCCTCCCCGTCTACTCCTGACTCCAGCATGACCCCCGCTGCCTTCACTGATTGCGGCTTACCGAACAGGACGACAGCTGGATAGACACAGTACACCCCGATATCCATCAGAGATCCATTGGAGTACTCCGGATTGAATGCGTTCAGCACGGTACCTTCCTTATAGGCATCATATCTTGATGAATATTGACAATAGCTTGCGAACAATCGGCGAATCGGACCAAGCTTATGCAAGTTCTGCTGCACTGCTGCGAAGTTAGGCAGCAGAGTCGTCTTGAGCGCTTCCATGAGGACGACCTTATTCGCGCGCGAAGCTTCAACCATTCTTCTAACCTCGGCTGCATTCGAGGCGAGCGGCTTCTCGCACAGCACATGCTTGCCATGCTCCATACAACGAATGGCTTGCTCCGCATGCAGGAAGTTCGGGCTGGCGATGTAGACAGCATCTACATCCGCACTCTCCAGCATCGCGCCTAAGTCTGTATAGCGATGTGGAATGCCATGCTTCTCCGCATAATCCTTAGCTCGTTCCTCTGTCCTCGAGTAGACGCTCGTCAGCTCGAACTCCTCATGCTGTCTGCCTGCTTCTATGAACAGATCTGTTATTTTATTCGTACCGATAATTCCGAACTTCATCTTATGGCCCCCAGTAGATTAAGATTGAACCCTCATCCACCCATCATAGCATAGGACCAGTGGGCGTTGCTCCTATCCGCCAGCTTGGCCCGACATCCGGCTGCGAACATAATGGGCGGCAAGCATCCCTAGAGGCACGACAATACCGAATAGCATCGCATAGGAAGGCCATACCCCGATGAATTCATATAGGTAGGTTGCATTAGGCAGTAGAATATTAGCTGTCGGCAGAGATAAGGCTCCGATTGGAATGAGCAGCAGCCGGAAATCCTTCAGCCCCAGCACATCCGCCATCCCTTGACAGCAGACATGGAAGAGCAGAGCCAGCCGGAAGTAGATGGTGATGAACCATACAAGAGCGATGACCACTTCAATTCTCTCGAAGAACTCCACAATACCAATCGTCTTGGATATGAAATAAGTAGAGTATGTTAGGTTAGTCGTCAGGGATGCCCCCATCAGGCCAATGGTTATTAAGGTCACGACAAAGATTGTGATTCCTGTAATGAGGGAGCTCTTCACAAATACATTCTTCAAGCTTGCGGATGGGGCTAGACTCGGAATGAGAAATAAGAACAGAATAGGCTCCATAAATGGGAAGGCCCAGAAAGGGACGGCTGCCCTAATAATCGGCTTAACTCCAAATTCTAAAAAAGGCTCTAGATTGTATAGGTGAAATTCAGGCATCAGCGATAAGATGAGAAACAGGAACATGACGACGGCGAATGGCATCAAAATCTCAGCAGCTCGGCCAAGTCCTTCAACTCCCTGTCTGACCCCATAGATAACCGCAGCCAAAAAAACGATATGAACAGCGGCAATAGGGGTATCCGGAATAATGTAGCTGGTAAGGAAATCCCCTAAATTTTTGAGTGTCAGTGCGAAGATGAGAAAGGGAAAGCCTGCAAGGAACAGCAGGAGCAGCACCTTGGAGGGCCACTTGCCGATCAGCTTACCCATATAGAAGGCTACACTCTTGCCTTGCATTCGCTTCCCAATTAGTACCAGCATCGGCAGTATGGCCAGATTCAGACCAAGGGCAAGCAAGGCAGATAGACTGGCATCCTGCTTAGCCACTGAAGCCAGCGTAGAGGGAATGATTAAGATAGAACTGCCGACATAATACATCGTGAACCAGATGACGGCTTGTCTCTCGCTTATATAGTGATTCACGAAGGAGCCTCCTCTACTTCAGCATGTTATCCAGCATCTTCGATACCGGTCCGAATACATAAGTAATCCCATCCAAGGGGTTAGGAACGGCGATAGATTGATTAACAAGCTCACCGATCACAATAGCTGTTAGCAAGATTATCGATCCAATGACGAGATCTTTTTTTCGAGAAGCATCGTAACTCTCACGAATCTCCCACACGTAGAACGCAACGGTAATACCCACAATGATATAAGCCAGCATAGCCGCTCCCTCTAGTTAATTGGATTGTTAATCTTGCCTAACGTTCTCAGTTTCACTTTAAACTCCAGATTCACATCCATTTTGCTGAACAATTCATCCCATTCATCCTTATGCGAATTCCAGTACAGGGGGTACTTTCGGTGAAAAGCTTCTCCAAATCCTAGATTGTCTACTTTATATTTATTTTGCATCGTTGTAATGCCCTGATTCACGATGTTATGAAGCTGCTTCTCCGCCGATCTCTGCATTACCAAAATGGTTTTTTCCTTCGTCAGGTCAACCTGACATTGCACTTCTCCAATATCACCTTTAATCACCATACTGACGTCCATGACCGGCTTACCGTTTCTTAGGCTAGGCTTCAAGCTCGCTGCTGCTTGGTTAATCTTAACTGCGAACAGACCTCCATTCGGACAGCTTACTTTTCCCACCGTATTCTTTACCCTATTTGTCAGGTAACTGTAGGCCTTGCTCTCCGTCTCATTCAGCCATCCTATGAGCCGGTCTTTGCGAAATACAGCTAGTCCCTGGTACTGGTATTCTGCCTCCGACAACGGGTTTTCCACGTTTTTCATGGACATACCCCCTTGGATATTGCCTATCAAGGCAATCCCTGTAATGACTGGCTGTCTGGTATGGCTCTGGAGCATCTGCATGAGCTCAAGCACTGTTGTCGCTACCGATGGTGCCCATGCCTTCTCCGACACCTCCAGCGACTTAGCCATATCAATGGCTGGAATAATCTCGAAGGGGGTCACCAACGCAACGATATCCTCAGCCCTCTTACGCTTCGCTACGGCTATATAAACATTCGGCCTCACCTCGAAGTCTCTGAACAAGATATCCATTGGCTGCGATATTCCATCTCTCGCCAACGACTCCCCTAGAACCACAATTTGAATATGAGCCCCATAGAGTCGTCTGGAGGACTTGGTCGTTACCTTACGCACAGCTTCGAAGATCGTCTGGGCCTCCTGCTTGTATAGAAATACCGGGGACCGATTCTGCGTCTTCTGCACACTCATCTGAGACGGGTCAACCACCTGAAAGGTAACGAGATACCTGCCATTCGAAGCCTTGTCGATTCCCATGGCAACGACGATGCCAAGTGTATTAAGCTCCTTGGCACTCCAGCATCCGCTAACCATTGTCAGAAGGACTAGACTGATGAGTCCCCTGCGCCATATCCTCATCTCAAGCCCCTCCTGCTTCCTACGCGATCACCCTTATTCATTAACCTCTCAGGCAGCCGGAACACCGAATCTGATAGCTTATTAGCCTGATAGGGACCTAGCGGACTCATATAAGGGATGCCCAAGGAGCGCAGTCCGCTAAGATGAATAACCAATACAAGACAGCCCGTCATAATGCCGTACAGTCCGAATGTTGCAGCTAGAATCATTAGAACGAACCGGATAATTCGGATGGCAATCGCCATATTGTAAGATGGAATGACGAAGCTGGATATAGCTGTAATGGCTACAATAATAACCATTCCCGCGGATACAATGCCAGCTTCAACAGCTGCTTGTCCGATCACAATCGTACCTACGATAGAGACGGCCTGACCGATAGAGCGAGGCATTCGGATGCCAGCTTCTCGCAGAATCTCGAACGTTACTTCCATGAGTAGAGCTTCTATGAAGGCAGGGAAGGGAATGCCTTCTCGCTGCGCGGCAAGGCTGAACAACAGCTGAGTGGGAATCATCTCCTGATGGAAGGTTGTTAGCGCCACATAGATGGATGGTGCCAGCAAGGCAATTACTAGTGCCAACAGTCGGACTGATCTAATTAGGGTTCCGAAAATATATGACTGATAATAGTCCTCCGCTGACTGAATGAAGTCTATGAACAGAGCCGGTACGAGCAGGACGAAAGGGGTTCCTTCAACCAATATGGCAATCCGCCCTTCTACCAGGCCGGAAGCGACTGTATCCGGACGCTCTGTATTGTATACGGTTGGGAATAGCGTCTTCTGCTTCGTCTGAAGAAATTCCTCAATGTACTCCCCGTCGAACACACTGTCAATATCGATTTGATCAATACGTTGAAGCACCTGATTGACGTCCTCATCTGTGGCAATTCCGTTCATATACATAATCGCTACATTGGTTTTGGTCACATTTCCGACTGTTCTGGTTACCATCCACAGCCTTGGATCATGAATCTTACGCCTAATTAGAGTAGTGTTGGTACGGAGATTCTCATTGAACGCCTCCTGCGGTCCGCGCACGACTGTCTGAGTCTGCGTCTCGCTTACCCCGCGATCCTGCCAGCCCGGAAGTGCAATGCTTAACGCATCTGTAGAGGCTTCCGTCAAGATTAGCAGCCCACCCTGAAGAACAGCTGAGACAGCCTCCTTGGACAGCTCCACTCTACACATGTCACTGACTGTTAGAATACTCTGTATCGCGCCAAGCACATCTCCTCGGGGCCAATCTGAGGATGGCTGCCGGTCCATGAGGGAGGGCAGAATATCGTTCTGAATGGCCCGGCTGTCCGCCATCCCGTCCAGGTACAGTAATAGGATTGGATGGTTGCGCTCCTCCCCCCAAGAGATCATAAGCTCTCGAGTGATGAAGTCGGTACTGTCACCAAGAAGCTTGCGAATGGCCTTCTCATTGTCCTTTAGCTTATCTGAGAAGCTTGGGTAGTTCGGATCGGCAGAAGGTTCATAGGTTTTTTTCTTTTGTTTAGGTGATTTTCTCTTCAATCTGAACCATCCATCGCCACGCATCTTCTCCACCTCGTCTTCCTCGTTAGCTGGCAGGGCTTGCCGGTTATAGGTTGTGCAGGAGAATGGTAAATCATACCGACAAAAATGTAAGGCCTGCCGCGCTTATTCGACATACATTCACACGGGAGCCGGTATATACTAATTCCACCTGCCCCTGTTGCCATGCCATTATCTAGAGAGGTGGATGCCGATGATACGAAGAAATGCAGAGAAGCTGTATTGGATTGGCCGTTATATGGAGAGAGCCGAGAGTCACTCCAGATGGCTCGACTTAAGTGAGGAGATTACGGAGGGAGTAAGCAGCCGTGAACATATCTACTCCTGTATCGGCAACGCACGGCATAACATCCGCGTACTGCGGCAGCTGCTGCCGAATGAACTGTGGGAGCTGGCCAATGAGCTGTATCTCTATGTGAAGGAGCAGGAGAGCAACCCTATGTTGTCTCGTTCTCCCCATCTATTCTATCGCCGGGTAAGGGAAGGGCTGCTTCTGTGGGGAGGAGCTGTTGATTCGGGGATGCCTCGCGATCAAGAGTACCACTTCATCCAGGCCGGTCGGTCTATGGAGAGAGCTGCGAACACGTTACAGCTCATTCGCAGCACACGATCCAGGTTCCCAGCTGAGAGTAATAATGGCATGGTGATGCTGCTCCGTTCGATTGGAGCTTATGAAGCTTATCGGAGACACAGCTCCGACAACTTAGCCTTCGGCGAGATTACTGCATTCCTGCTTACCCATGTCAGCTTCCCTCGAACCGTCCATTATGCACTTACGGAACTGGACAAGCATCTGACCGAGTTGGGCGGAGTCATGGACTTCCGACTCTCGCCGGAGCCTGCCGTTATTCTCAGCAGGTTGCAGTCAATGGGTGAAGATGAGCTGCTTGAAGGTGCCTACTCCGCTTGCTTCGAGCTTGGCAACCAGCTAGGGAGAGCATTCATTCAAGAGGAGCGGGCTCAAGCTTAACCAGATCTCTATGAACCTCGGCCGCATGCTGGCAGCATGCTAAGCCGAGGTTATTGGAGGTAGAGGAGGTAACCTTACCCCTCGTTACCCACAGCACTTCTTGTACTTCTTCCCGCTCCCGCACGGGCATGGGTCATTCCGGCCCACCTTCGGTCTGGCTTCACTGATATCTGCAACCGTGCTGCTCTGCATGAGCGGAGCCGGCTTCGCCAGCTTGGCGGACAGTTCACTAGAGGAATAGCCCTTCAAGCACCATTGCTTCGTCTGGTTCATGAGAGGTACGAGCACGGTCATTAACCGGTTCAGTGCCTCATAGGAATTCCACTGTACTTCCTGCTGCAGGTAATCAATGATCTCCTGCATAGAATGCCCGCGCCGTATAGCTGCGGCGCTCTCGGAGCTGAGCAGTTCAGCATCCTCCCTGGACAGCTTGAACTCCCCTACCAATAACGAGACGAAGGCATGGTAGACGGGGTTGCGGTCTACGAACTCGGAATCGCCGGCCTTAAGCAGCTGTTCCTTCGTGTAAGGATAATAATTGACGTTAGACCTAAGCTTCAGCTCCTGCTCCAGCCCTTCCACATCGACAAGTGAACGATGGTATACCGCGCCTTCACCATAATATAGGTCGTACCCGTTCCTCACATACTCCTCCAGCACTTCCATATAGGCTTGTGGATGGAATAGGCCGCTGCTCTCCAGCTGCCCTACTCTACGAATCATGTCCTCAATAGACAACATGCCATAATAGAACAGCAATCCGCTCGTCAGCTTCATCCATTCCGTATTCCGTGCTAGGACGGAACGGAGGGAAGAGGGTAGAGCAGGGTTCCTGCAGACTGCAAGAAGTTCAACAGGCATGATGAGCATCCTCTTGCCGTTCACCGTTCCTGAATAGATGAGACCAAGGCTGCGCATGCTCTCTGCTCTCCACTCGTCAAGCTTATCCGGAGAGGCCTGACCGTCCATTCTCACGACTTGCAGCATCGGACCGAATACATCCTGCGTCACCTTGCTGAGGTGCTTCTCCAGCGCGCCAGGCATTCTCTCTGATAGGGCCGCAATCAGCTCCTGCTTCTTCAAGCTGCTAACCTTATCTATGTTCAGCCTTCTGCTGAGATCAAGGAGCTCGTCCCTCGTCAGCCTGCTCAGGGCATGGGGCAGCTTAAGCGGAACGTCAATCGATCCCCATAGCTTCTGCTGCCTGCGCAGCTCTTGCTTATTGATAACTTCCATTGCTTCATTCATGAATTCTAATCCTCCTGCATCGATACCGTGACAACAATAATAAACCCACCAGAGTACGCCAAGCATGGCGCGGTGGGTAATGGACGGGTACTTAATTCTATTGTTCTACCTTACCGTACAAGCACAGTATCGTCAACTTGCGGAGATGTATAGACTCATGTCAGCTTAGGGAACAAGCCTCCCTTGAGCGGATCTCCAGATTGGTGCCCCGTATTGTCCGTACACACATGACCAGCTCCACTGTAGGTAGTTCCATCAGCCATATAGATAATAGCGAGCGCACGGCGGGGACGATCGGAATTGTTCGCATGGGCATAGTGGAAGGTTAGCCCGTCATGGAAGGTGCAGCTGCCTGCCTTCATCCTAACGATAACCGCCTTATTGCGGTCCGCTTCGGCAGCCCCCTCCTCGGAGAAGATATCATGAGGCTGTATGAGGTCTACATGCTTCAAGTTGCGAATGCGCTGGGACTTAGGGATGAACATCATACATCCGTTATGCTCATCCACATCATCAAGAGCAATCCAGATCGACATAGCTCCCCTCTCGTTCATGGGCCAATAAGGCAGGTCCTGATGCCAGGGAGTAGGCTTGGAATCATGCGGCATCTTGAACAGCGCATGATCATGGAACAGCCTCGTATTGGGAAAGCCTGCAAGTTGTTTGGCAGCATCTGCCAATCTCCGAGACATGACGAATCTGGCCATTCCTCCATGATCCCTCCACGTATTCACCCGCTGATTCAGTACGTTGTAGTACGCACCGCCCTGCTTATCCGTAGATACAGAATGGCCTTGGTCAGCCCCCATCACTTCAGCCAGGTGCTCTCTTAGCTCATTCACCTCATCTGGTGACAATATCCCATCAATCTGGACGAATCCATTTTCACGGTAGTAATCAATTTTCTCCTGCTCTAGTACAATCTTCTCATCCAGCATATTCGTTATCTCTCCTTGAATGGAATAGAATGTTCTTCTCCCTAACTGTAAGCTATAATCATAATGAAGTTCTTGGATAATCTGCGATTATTCTAAGGTGATCTGCTATCGGGGATTGCAGAATAGGAGAATGCATATGACGAACAATCTCTTTTTGAAAAGCCATTTTTTCGACGATGAGCAGTTTCCATTCAACATTCAACGCTATACCATTCAACAGGGAGAGGTTATTCCGTCACATTCCCATGAATTCATTGAGCTGGTCTATGTCATTAGCGGGAAGGCTGCCCATGAGATGGAAGGCCATCACTACCATATCACCTCTGGTGATGTATTCGTGCTGGAGCCGCATGCTTCCCATAGCTACAGAGGATCTGACTCGGATAAGACCACCGTCTATAACGTGCTCATCGATCTAAGCTTGCTCAAGGAAGAGCTTCGTGTGCTGCAGAGAATGCCTTCCTTCGTTGAATTCTTCTACCTCTTGCCTTTCCTGCGCAACAAGGCTTCCTTCATCCCCTACTGTCAGCTTCATGAGAGCCAGCAGCCTATTATTCTGGATCACCTTCAGACGATTGAAGAGGAGTTCAAGAGCAGAAGGGAAGGCTATCAGCTTATTATAAAAACCCGCCTCATCGAGTGCTTCGTACTCCTGAGTCGATATCATCAGGAGAACGAGAGCGCTCGGCAGAGGCGGGTTCCTGCCCAAGAATGGCTGCCCTTCATTACTCATTATGTGCAGAGAAGCTTCAAGGAGCCTATGACCCTCCAGCAGCTATGCAAGATCAGCGGGATGAGCCTATCTTCCTTCACTGCTAAGTTCAAGGAATCTACTGGCCTCAGCTTTGTGGATTATAAGCACACCCTGCAGATCCAATATGCCTGCAAGCTGCTGGAGCAATCTAATATGAAGATCATGGCAGTTGGTTATGAGTCTGGGTTTCGGGATATCAGTTTTTTCAACAAGGTGTTCCTTAAGCATAAGGGGCTTACACCCAAGGAGTATCGGCGCCTCCAGCAGGGGCTGGCGCAGCCTTCTTCATCTGTTAGTAGACAATCTGCGGATTCCACCAGACGGAATCCTGAGTAGCATTCGCCTTCGCATTGACATGGAAGTAGATCGCATCCCCTTGTGTGACTGAGATGGTTAACGAGTGATTAGCCGCTTCGGTTGCATAACTAGCCGGGGTTACGGTAGCTGACCAGAGCTGCGTACTGTTCTTCATAATGCGCAGATCTGCTCCATCACCCAGTGTGCGATTGCTTCCTACATACTCTGGCCGTCCATAGATCGAGATGGTACCCGTGACAGGAGCTACCCACTTGAGTACGGCATCGGCTCCAACGGCCGGATTCTGAGACACACGGCTAATCTTAGCTCCGCCGCCAGACCAGGAGTCGTTGTAGGACTGGTCATGAACGTAAGTCATTGGCGTATAAGCAGAGCCATTATAGGATTGATAGTACCAGCCGCCAACTCCATCCTTGTACTGTATGAAGCTGCTCTCTCGCTGCGTAATCGTTCCGGCAGCCGGCACGATGGCTCCTGTTGGCCGTGAGACAAGCCCATTGCCAAGCCAGTTCGTGTATTGCAGCTTATAGTAATAAGTCTGGCCGTTGACCGCTGTCGTATCGGTGTAATGCATGCTCACCGGCTTGTCGGTAATCTTCGTGTATAGACCGTTATAGCTCGTGCTTCGCAGCACATTCGCCCCGGTATCCTGACGATTCTGTGCCCAGTAGAGCTCTACCTTGTTGTTCCCCGGCTTCGCGAATGGGATGACATTATTCAACGGCAAGCTGCCTCCCATTGATATTCTGTCGATCTCGATGGTTCCTGAGAAGGCAGTGGCTCCATCCGTAGAGTACGGTGACAGCCTGAGCTGCTTCACTGTGCCGCTCCAAGCTGCGCTTGCTCCTACAGGGAAGGTATATTCCGTGAACGCAGCATCGCTAGGATTGATGGCGATCTGTACGCTCTTCGCATCGTTCCACGATGTATCCGAATCCGTAATCCATTGCAGCTTCGCCTGGAAGGCACTGGTCTGATTCTTCATGACCATCTTAACCGCTTGCCTAGGCTTCGCTTGAACCGCTAACAGATCAGGCGATTGGAGGTAAGGAGCTGTTCGATTCGTGAACCCTAGCACTAAGCTGCCTCCTGTCACGCTCGAGCTATCGATCTGACTGGCTGCGGTCCATCCTTCATAGCTGCCATTCTGATTGAATTCCCAAGGCAGATACTCCGATCCATCCAGAATCTCGATAGAATCAATATTAACGGAGCCAGAGGAACCGTTAATATCTAAGCGGAGCTGATTAATGACTCCTGTGAATTGAATCATATTGCCCACATCGAACCAATACGTACGGGACGAAGTATCACTCGCGATAATCGGAATGTTAGCCATTTGAGATACGCTGTATGAAGGATTCTGCGCCGTTGTCCAGAATAACTGAGCTGAAGTTGCTGGCGAGTTGTTCCTCATCACTACCTTAACGACATGGCTCCTCTTCCCTCTAATCCCTAAGTTAGCGGGTGAGGTAATGTAAGGGTCCACACCGCTTATGGTGAAGGAGAGGTTGCCGCCGCTCACACTCGTACTCGTGACGTCATTGGCCATAGCCCAGCCCTCATAGTTGCCGCTTGTATTGAACGACCATGGGATGGTATTCCCAGGCGCAGCAACCGATACGGTTGCCGAAGGCACGGAACATACGTCATTCGTGTTGCAGGCGGTGATCTGGTAGTAATAAGTCTTATTGTCGAATATCATCTCATCCTTGAACGTCGTTGACCCGCCTCCAGGGATAGAAGCAATCGCATAAGACTCTTCTATAGGGAAGCTTGACTTCGTGCTCCTATAGATGCGGTAGTTCATAAGGTTGGTTGCGGATGATGCATTCCATGAGAGAGTAATGTAATCCTTGGAGCTGTCGAGCACAGCAGACGCACCTGTCAGCTGTGCGGGCGCTGTTGCACTGCTGGCAGCAGTCGCGGCCGTTACCTGGCTCGATGGTGTCCCTTCGTTACCCGAATCATCGACTGCTGTTATCTTGTAATAGTAGCTGGTCGAAGGGTTCATACCACTGTCTTGATAAGAAGGCTTACTAGAGAAGGCCACGAGAGTCGCCGCTGAAGGCGTGAAGCCTGATGTCGTGCTGCGGTAGATCTTGTATTCGGCTGTATCTGGAGCGCTGGATGCATTCCAGCTGAGCTGAATGCGCTTGCTTCCTACCGTGCTTGCTGCTGCACCTGTTACTTGAGCTGGAGCAGTGTAGTCAGGGGTTCCTAAGTAGATCGCCGGAGTACCCAGCACTACCCAGTCATAATTGGAAGTTGCCTTGCCCTTGTTAGACGCCAGAGTGATGGATACCGTCTGTCCGGCATAGGCGGTTAGATCAATCATCGCCGGCTCCCACCGGTGCCATCTGCTGTAATGCGGCTGTGAATAATCACCGTTGAATACCACGGTACTGTTCACCTTGACCTTCACTGCATAGCCATCTGATCCATCGGCACCATCTGCTAAGCCGGAGTATAGGGCGAGGTTCAGCCTCTGGCCCCCTGTCACTGCAGGGAGAACGACATTCGAATAGACGGCCTGCGCATCTCCTGTATTCGGGGCATGCAGGAATAGGCCATTCTTCGATACGCCTCCCACCGTCTGTGTCCCGGCTGAAGCAGAAGGTGTGTTGGAGGTTACAGCGCTGCTGAAGTTCGTGAAGAGATCATAGACTAATGCTCCCGGGCTCTCTATATCGAACCTTGCCGGTCTTCGCTGATTGCCATAATTAGCAGCGAAGTCGTACAGCGCCTCCTCGAAGGCTGTATTCTTAATCTCATAAGGCGAGGTAGCAGGATCGTTCCAGCTCAGAGGAGAGATGTACCTTGCCCCTCCCTCATAAGTAGCAACCAGACTATTGTAGTTGTCTGCCTTATTCGTCTTGTTCAGCGGATTGTATTCAGGGGCGCCCCAATTCTTGTTGTATCCCAGTATCTGCTTCATATAATCAGAATCCTTGGTAGCACCCTCATAGAGCGTGATGCCCAGCGCTCCAGGATTCGTATCTGCTGTCGTGAGGATGGATGAGGTCAGGTAGTAGCCTTCCGATCCTGAAGTGACATGATTCTGGTGGGTATAGATACGATTAGCTGGAAGTCCTGCCTCAATGAGCCAGTTCGTCAGATCCTGAAGATGATGCTTCAGCAGCATAGTACGCCACCTGGACCATTCCTCCCAGAACGGATTCCCATCGCTGCGCACACGCGGGGGGTCTACAGCAGCCCAGGAAGCGAAGCTGGTTCCCATCGCGCTGTTGAACTGTGCAAGGGAAGTGAATACAGGGCTGCGTGCTTCACCCTTATAGGCTCCGTTAACAGGATCATACATCCCCGTGCCGGTCAGCCACTCCTTCCATTCTTGGATGGAGAAGGGGCTGTAGTCTGAATAACGTGTGCCGTCCCATACATATTGCCAATCCTCGGAGTCTAAGCTGACCCCTACCAGCTGATCCGGATGCTTCACTCTCCATTCCGCAATTCTGCGGCCGATCTGCTGGAGATTCCGCTTTTTGAAGGCATAGTGCTTCATATTCTTCCGAGAATAGGACATATAGTTGTGTTGATCGATACTGCGATACATATCCCAGTTGTTCGTATCCCACATCGTTGTCCTTGTATCATCTGCGAGAGCATGCATCAGTCCGACATCGCCAGCCCATCCTCCTGCATTGAGCTGGACGAGTACGGGAACATTGCGTGCATCGGCGAAGGCTAACTGCTCGTCCAGGTTATTGGAATCCCAGTTGTAGTTCTGTTGGTGAGAGTAGGTGTCAAGGCTAAGATAAGTACTCTGAACACTGACGCCTGACTTCACATAATTGGTTTGCGGCAAGGAATCTACGATCGTTCCATACTCTTCTACAATTCTGCTGTATGGCGGTGTTGGAGAGGCGTTATACAGAATGTAATAATTCTCGTCAAATGTACCCGCCCATGCTGAACCATTTGTAAGCGCACTCATAATTAAGCTGATAATGATCAAGCTCGTCACTTTCTTTTTCACCTAATTCTCACTCTCCTCAAGTATGGTTGACTTCCAGTCTACTGCCATTCGCCCCTCTCCGGCTGCATCCCCCCTCTCGATACAAAAAACTGACCATCTTCATAAGATGATCAGTGTTAGTCGGCAGCTTCCCTGCTGCTACCCCTTCACCGAACCTAATACGATACCTTGGGCAAAGTACTTCTGAAGGAACGGATAGAGTACAAGTATGGGAAGAGTCGTTACGAATATTTGAGCACTCTTAAGCGTGCGGTCAGATACATCTGCGAATAGCTTCGCGTCATCCAGCGTCTTGATATCATTGCCCTTAAGCACGGCCTGCAGCATCGTCTGGAGTGGATAGTCATCCATATTGTTCATGTAGAGGAGTGCCGCGAACCAGTCATTCCAGTGGCCGACGAAGTGGAAGAGCGTAACCGTTGCAATGACCGGCATGGAGAGCGGAACGATGACTCGCAGCAAGCTGGTGAAGTAGGAGGCTCCATCCATGAAGGCAGCCTCCTCAATCTCACCGGGCAGCTGCCGAAGGAAGTTCATCATGAGTATGATGCTGAAGATCGGTACAGCACCAGGCAGAACAAGCGCCCAGATCGTGTCAACCAGATGAAGCTCCTTCACAACAATGTAAGTAGGCACCAATCCGCCATTGAAGAGCATGACGAAGATCAGCGAATACATATACGCGTTACGCCCCTTGAACACCTTGGTGCTCTTGGCAAGCGGATAGGCCATCATGACGGTCAGAATATTGTTAATCAGCACCCCTAGCACCGTTCTCTGAATACTGATCCAGAAGGCCGTGTGCACTTCCGGTCGACCGAAGATCATGCGATAGGAGTTAATAGTGAAGTCTACCGGCCAGAGCTTTACCAAGTTCGCATTAGCGGCGTTGCTGCTGCTGAGAGATACGGCAAGCACATTGACCAGAGGAAGCAAGCAGATGAATGCAGCCAGCAGCAGCATCGTGTAGTTGATGATGGCGAACACGCGCATGCCGGTCGTCTGTGTTAATCGATTGTGATTCATTTGGCATCCCCCTAGAACACGCGGTAATTGGTCCATTTGTACGCAAGCCAATACCCCGCGATGATAAGTACACTATTGACAAGGGACTTGACGAGCCCCACCATCGTGCTCAGACTCCAATTCGCATCATTGAACGCGACCCGGTAGATATACGTATCTATAATATCGCCAGACTTCATAACCAGCGGATTATACAAGTTGAAGATTTGCTCGAATCCAGCGTTCAGGATTCCCCCTAAGCTCAGTACAGCGGTAAGCATAACGATAGGCATGATGCTTGGAAGGGTTACATACCAAGTCTGCTTCCAGCGATTAGCGCCGTCGATCACAGCTGATTCGTATAACGAAGGGTCCACACTCGTTAGAGCAGCCATATAGATTACAGTGCCCCAGCCGAAGTTTTTCCATATATCCGTTGCAACCATGAGCCACGGGAAGGATCGATTATCCCCCAAGAAGTAGAATGGCTCTATTCCGAATAGACTAAGGAATTGATTAACGATGCCGCCTTGCAGGGCGAATACATCCAGCATTAAGCCGGCAAGGATGACCCAGGATAGAAAGTTAGGCAGATAGATGATCGTTTGCACACTTTTTTTGAACCATGTACGGCCGACTTCGTTAAGCAAGAGAGCGAATATAATGGGGATGGGGAAGCCAATTAGAATCTTCAAGCCAGCTATTACAAGGGTATTCTTCGTCACCTGCCACACATCGGGCAGCTCCATCATGAAGTTAAAGTATTTCAGTCCGACCCAAGCGGAGTCCCATATTCCCTTCACTGGAGAGAAGTCCTTGAAGGCAATTAAGATGCCATAGAGCGGGAGATAGGAGAAGAGGAATAGGAGCAGCATGCCTGGAAAAATAAGCGTATGAAGCTGCCATTGCTGCGTGGACAGCCGTTTACCTGTCATAGGTGCCTTCACCCGAATCACCGCCTTCGCTTAAGAAATGAGAGAAGGCGCCGCGCAGCGGTGGATCACGCGTCGCCTTTTCTCTGATTACACTACTGCGTTATTTTGCGGCAAGAGCAGCATTCATCTCATCTAGAATTTGCTGACCGCCCTGCTCGAGGAATTGCTTGACGAACTTATCGAAGTAATCAACCGGCTCAGCGCCAGTAATGATTTTCATAACCATCTCATCTTCAAGCTTCTTCAAGCTTGCACCCTTCAGCTTGCCAGTCTCTGTTGGACTGCCAACCCATTCGTCGCGAATGACCGTCTTGTAGCTGCTCGCACTAGGAACACCTTCAAGGAAGGTTCTTGCCCAAGGCCAATTCGCTGCATCACCCTCGAGACCCTTCTTCACATTATCGAAGGTTACCTTCTGATCCGCAGGCATCTGCGTATCATCCTTCGTATCTAGAGCCGTCTTGAACAACGTATAGCGATTCATGTTCGCATCTGGGCGATCCAGGAACGCTGGCAGCCAGTTGTTAATACTTGCATTCGCATACTTCGGATCCTTGCTCAGTGCCATCCATGCCTTAGCCCACTCATTATCCAGATTGTTGTAGGCTGTCTCTGCAAGATTGTTCAAGAGCAGAATGAGTGCCTCTGGATGCTTGAAGTCCTTGCGAACTACGAAGAATCCGCTCGCATTAATCGGTACGAATGGCTTGTATTCCGCACCGCCGAGGCCTGGTACAGGGATACCGACATAGTCAGTACCAGCTACGTTCTTCACAGCATCCTGCAGCGGCCAGAGCGGGGAGAAGAACTCGCCCATGAATATACCTACTGCACCTTTGGATACGAGCTCTGCTGACTTGCCCATGTCCTTGGTGACGAATTCCTTGTCGAATACATTAGCTTGATATAATTCTGCAAGCTTAGCAAGACCTTGCTTCATATTCGGATTCAAGCTTCCGTAGGTCAGCTTGCCATCCGCATCCTTCGTGTAGATCTTCGGATACACACCGTAAGCGTTCATGATTGCGGTATATCGAAGATCAAGCTGGTTATTCATCGACAGTCCGTACGTATCTGCCTTGCCGTTACCGTCTGGGTCTTCCTTCGTCATACGAACAGCGAGCTCAAGCACCTGCTCCATAGTCGTTGGAGTCGAAGCACCAAGCTTCTCCATCCACTTCTTGTTCAGGTATAGCGCCGGTGAGCCGTTCAGAGCATCAGATACACTAGGCATACCATAGATGGCGTCACCCTTTTGCGCTCCCTTGAACAGAATATTGTCGCCATAGCCCATAATCTTCTTCAGATTCTCTGTCGCATACTTCTCATAGATTGGCTTCAAGTCGAGCAGCATATCGTTCTTCATCAGCTCTTCAAGATCCGCTTGATCGGCGAAGAAGACATCCGGCAGATCATTCGAAGCAATCCCCAGTTTAATGCGCTGCTTGTAGTTTTCATAAGGAACCGCGAACTTATTGGTTGCGTTAATGTTAATGATATCCTTCATCATTTTGTACACCGCATTATTTTGCGGATCTTCACCTTCTGGATAGACCTTGATGTCGAATATGTTTTTGGCGAATACAACATCAACCGGCTCCGTGAACTTGAACGGATTCACCGCTTCCTCTGCAGGTGTATTTTCTCCTGCCTCTTCAGTCGGACTAGGACTCTCTGTAACCCCGTTATTCTTGTTTCCTGCATTGTTGCCACACGCTGCTGTGAAGGCCACAATGATGATGACCATCAACAGAAGCATGGAACGATAAGACTTCTTCATACACGTTCATCCTCTCTATATAACGCTGAATGATTGCTGTATCCTTATCGTAATGGAGTGAGCATCGGCGTTGTAGAAGAAAGTCTTTACGTTCATGCACGATTTTGTCCTCTTAGTAGAGTTTGCAAGGAAAAAGGCTGCAAAACCGTCGGCAGGACGATTTGTGCAGCCTCTTATGGGAGAGAAAAATATTACATGCTAGACAGGGAGGACGTACGATAATCCTGCGGAGAGATGCCTACTGCCTTGCGGAATACCTTCGAGAAGTAGTTCGCGCTCTGATAGCCGAGCTTATCCGCGATGTCCTGAATGCGGTATCTAGGGTCGACGAGAAGCTGCTTAGCCTCTGTTATTCTGACCCTTGTAATATAGGCTGTCAACTGCTCACCCGTTAATTGATGGAACAGACGAGACAGATAAGATGGGCTTACGAACTTGAGCTTAGCTAATACGTTCAGAGACAAGTCCTCTCCCATATGCTCTTCAATATAGCGCTTCACTTGTTCAATAAGTATCTCGGACGGATTCTCCCTGATCCGGTTCATCTGTCTTGTGATCAGATGGAATAGCTGCAGCAGGAACTGCTTGCGCTCATACATGTCTCTGTGGCTGGAGAAGTGGCTTAACTTCTCCAGCGTAATCGAGTCTAGGCTTGCAATAAGGTTATACAGCACCAGCAGATTCGTTATCGCATGAGTGATGCCAAGGTAGCCAAGCACACTCTCCTCTGGACTTACAAGCTTGGCTGATTCCTTGCCGCCGAATGCTCGGTCTAGACAAGCAAGGAAGCGAGGCTCACTTCGGGTTTGAAGTGCAGCGGTCACTTCACTTAACAGCTCATTAAGGGGCCCATACTGAACAGATCGGCTCTCCATGCCTTCGTACGGAACAACGAGTACATTGGCATTCTGATTCAGCCTCAAGCTGCTCTGCAGGAATCGGAACGTCGCCGCCCACTGCTCCCAAGGCACAGGGTCTGGTCCAATGGCAATGGACAGCGAGACGCCAAGCACACGCTCCAGCGTCTGCTGCGCACTTGACAGCCTCTCCTTCATGAACAGCTTAGCCGACTGGCCATCATCCGGTTCTGCTGGCTCCGATTGAATGAGATAGACGAAGGATTGTTCTTCATAGCTGAACGGGAAGAACGAGTACTTATAATCAAGCAGCTCCTGGACCATATTCTGCACAGCGAACTGGATGAGCAGGAGATCGCCCCGATCGAACTTCCGCCCGTAATCATCTACCCTTACGATCAAGGTCTGAACGCCCTTCTCTGGATCGAGTGCGATATCATGCTGGGCGAACTTCTCGCGGCGCCAGTTCGACGTCAGCTCCCCCTCCTGCAGCATCTGGCGGAACAACTCCGCTTGCATGACTGGGAGTGCTTCCTTCGCCTGCTTCCTAGCACCTTCCAGCGCAAGCATTGACTCATAATGCTGATCCAGCTGCTGAATGGCCTCTCTCACATTATCCAGCAGTTCTTCATCATCCGCAGGCTTAAGCAGGTAGTTAGCGGCACCTAACTGGAGAGCTCTCCGCGCATACTGGAAGTCGGAGAATCCTGTTAAGAAGATTACCTTAACTAGTGGATACTGCTGCTTAGCCTGCTCAATGAATTCAAGTCCTGTCATCTCCGGCATGCGAATATCTGCAATAATTAGGTCGAACGGCTCCTTCTGGAACTCCTCCAGCGCCTTCCTCGCTGAGAAGAAGAACTTGATCTCCTTGAGCGGCAGGCCTGCAAGCTCAATGACCTCAGCCAGCCCCTCGGCAATAGGCGGCTCATCATCTACAAGTAACAGTCTATACAATCTGATCGACCTCCTGCTGTGAAGGATGTACAAGCGGCAGCGTAATACAAGCGCTGAAGCCTTCAGGCACTCTATTCTGCAAGACAAGTCCCCATTGCTGACCATATCGATGCTTCAATCTCCAATGAACATTCCATAGTCCGCAGTTGTCCGATACGTTCGTAGGCTTGTCCAATTGCCCGCTTAATGCCATGAGATCGGTACTGTCCATGCCAGAGCCATTGTCCTCAACCTCAATGATCAGTATCCCATTCTCTTGTCTAACTTCTATAACGATATGTCCCGGACGGTCTACACGCTCAATGCCATGTAGCAGCGCATTCTCCACTAATGGCTGAAGTATGAGACCAGGAACGGCAACAAGCTCCAGCTCGGGATCCACATTCAGCGTATAGCTGAGTCGATCAGTGAAGCGCATCTTCTGAATCTCCAGATAGGTAACCGTATACTTCAGCTCATCTCTAAGCATAACTTCATGCGGAGCCTGCTGCGTCACGAAGCGGAAGTAGTCACCCAGATACTTGCATAGTCTGGCTACATTCTCGCTCTCCCCGGCCTTGGCCATTCGATAGCCAATATAGAAGCAGTTGAACAGGAAGTGAGGATTAATCTGAGACTGCAGCTGCTTAAGCTGGGCTTGCTGAGTCTGAATCTTGCTCTCCAGCACTTCTTGGATGAGACTTCGGAGCTGATCAATCATCTTGTTGAATTGCTTGTAGACATAACCGAATTCATCTTCCTTATGAATCTGGAGCGAGACGTTCATATTGCCGATCTCCACCTCCCTCATCGTCTGCACCAGACGATGCAGCGGCTTATGAATCTGATTGTAGACAATACGAGAATAGATAATAGAGAACAGCACAAGTGAAGTGACGAGAAGCAGGAATACATTCCTCATATTGAATACCGGTGCAATGACATCACGTTCCGATACGTAGGAGATTAGGGTGAAGTTCTCATCCGTCGACCTCTGAACCAAATAATTCGTATGATCGAAGGAGATGACTCCCGTGCTGTCACTCTGTACCATTCGTTCGTACATGTACTTGTCTCTTGTTACCGAAGTCCCATTGCTTATAATCTTGCCGGTATGGTCATCGACTAGGAACACATGGTATTGATTGTTCTCATTGAATCGATTCATCGCTTCAATGATTCGCTGCTGTGAGATCTCTGTGCCAAGCACATAGAGGATATTATCCCCGCTTCCGTCGGTTACGGACGTAGAGTAGGTGATCGTCTGGTCATCAATATACCGGGCAATCTGGTTACCTTGCTCGGTATGCCGACTCAGCACCTTGCTTAGTGAGTCTGACAGCTCACGAAGCCCCTCTCCTGCAGACAGCTGCTCTCTAATCTCTGGCAGAATTAAGAACACATCTGACACATAATCACTGGAGTAGAGCACAATCTTCATCTTGGACTGTATCTGCGCAGAGAGATGGACGAGCTCGTAATCGAACACTCCCTCCTGATACAGATACGCCGATGGAAGATCAGGATCATTGCTTAGAGCAACGAGCATCTGATTGACATTGCGCAGCTCCTCCTGCA
The DNA here is from genome assembly GCF_042653305.1 of Paenibacillus sp. GCM10023252. Taxonomy (NCBI): domain Bacteria; kingdom Bacillati; phylum Bacillota; class Bacilli; order Caryophanales; family Paenibacillaceae; genus Paenibacillus; species Paenibacillus sp. GCM10023252. The sequence goes on along the minus strand of NZ_JBHSHW010000043.1, from coordinate 19,907 downwards.
AGTAATCCATGAAGAACTGCAGCTTGGAATGGGTCGAGGCTTGAGCCTGTGAGGCCATAGCATGGCTGGAGATCCATAGCACGGCTGAATTAATGGCCGTTAAGGGCAGCAAGACGACTAGGAAGCCAATGAATACCTTGCGGAATACCCGCATCCTCAGCGGTGACAGCAGCCAGCTCAACGGTTCTCCTCCTTGCTTGCAGCCCACTTATTGACCTCTTGAGCAATCGCAAGTCCTCCTAGCCGCTCCCACTTGTCTGCGAATTCCTTGAAGCTGCTTAATGGAGCCCCCATGATTAGTTGTGTGAAGGACTCGTATTCCATCTTGAATAATGCGGTTCCCTTCGCTTGCATCAGCGGGGTAGGAGCATCGAAGAAGGCGGAATATTGATAATTGTTGTACTCCGCCAGCACCCGTTCGGCATCATAGAATACCTTCTTGAAGGCCCAGCTTGTTAAGCGGTCCTCTGATTGAATATTGTTATCATACACCTGCTTAGCGGCTTGCATCGTTAACACACGCTCATCGGACTTATCGATTGCCTCTTGAATCTGCTTGCCAATTGCCAAGTTGCGGATCGGTGAGTCGAATGTATAAGGCTTCATGTACAGATGAGCGGAAGCATCCCGGTAGATGCTCTTGCCAGCGTTCTCCCAGAACTGTCCGGGTTCACCTATTCCTGCTTGCATCATGTAGGTCACATTCATTGCCTTGACCAGAGCTTCAGGATGCTCATACCCCTTGCGTACAACGACCCAATTGCCTACGAATGGAAGCGCTTTAGGCTTGGGTTCTCTTCCATCGACAGTTGGAATTGGCGCCACAATCCAGTCCGCATTCGGATTCTGCTCAAGAGCTCCCTTAAGCGGCCATAGCGGGTAGTGGAAGGGGCCGAAGACTAAGCCAAGCTTGCCCTGCTGGACGTCCTTCCCTATGCGGGACAAGTCCTTAACCGCGAACTCAGGATCAATCGCTCCCATCTGATACCATTGCTGAAGCATAGTAAGTACGTCTATCATCTTAGGATTAACAGAATCATAGGAGAGTCTTCCGTCTGCATGGTTAACCCATAAGCCAGGATATACGCCATAGCCTGCTGCAATTGCATCGAAGGCCATCCCTCCTGGCAGGCCCCCTGCCCCGCCGCTCGAATCCCCTTGCTCGAACGCAACCCCGTACGTATCATGCTTACCGTTACGATCTGGGTCATCCTTGGTGAAGGCCCTAACAACCGCATCAAGCTCAGACATCGTCTTAGGGACAGCAAGGCCAAGCTCAGCCAGCCAATCCGCTCTTACATACATCATCGCAATGGAATTGCCCATATCATAAGGAAGTGGAATGCCATAGATTCTGCCGTTCTTCGTCACAGGCTTGAACGCTTCATTGTCTTGGAAGCTCATATTCAGCTTAAGCCCGTCTGTCGCATACTTGCTCCATACATCCGTCAGATCTTCCAGCTGGTCGTTCTTCATCATACGAGACAGCTGCTCTAGGTTGACTTGGGTTGCATCTGGCAGACTGTTGCTGGCAATATCCAGATTAACCTTCTCTCCGATCTTGCTTCCATCTGCTACCCACTTGTTGATGAATTCGATATTAAGCTTCTTCTTCATATAGCGAGTATGAAGATTATCATCAATACTCTCCCCAGGCAAGAACTTCATAATGTCATTCACACCGCTCCATACGGACAGCTGCACCGTCTCTTCGTATGGACTGATTGGACCGTCAACAGTCACTCTGAGTGGGTCTTCACCGCTTGGAGCTGGTCTGCTTACAGACTGATCGCACGCTATGAATACGACCATCATGGCTGCTATTAATCCTGCTCTGCTCATTCTCCTCCAGCTTACAACCATAGCGGACCTCCCTGCCCTAGTATAGAGACAGCCTGCCTGTGCATGTGCACTTCGGCAGGCTATTAATCTAGCTATATTATAGCATAGCAGCAGGCTGGCTAGGCATTTTGTACATGCGTAATCACTTCAAAATACCTCGCGACATGAATTCCTTCCAGTCTCACGCTCAGCGTCTGATTATACGCATTCCAATGCAGCTTCGTCTCATGGCTGGCGGCTGGGTACAGCTGTCTAATCTCTGCGCGAGGAGATACCCACGCTGAGAGATCTATGCTGCAATAATCATCCATACTGGCCAGCTTCCATACCGCAAGCAGCATACGAGAGCCATCCTCTGACAACAGTCCAAGGGAGCCCCAGCTCGACTTATCCTTAATCCGCAGCATGCCTGTTGGATAGACCGGAATCGAGCTTCGGATATGAGCTCTCTCTTGCTTATACAGGGCAGCACCTTCCTGAATAAGCTTCATATTGTAATCATCTGCTGCGTTCAAGTGCCCGGCAAGCACCATATTCCCGCATAGTCCGTTAACCAAGTTGAAGATGGTCTGCTCTCCATTCCTCATCTGCTGCTGATAAGCTTCCGAGTATACGATCTCCGGTGTCTTCTGATCCAGGAACAGCAGAGGATAAGGGTAAGACCAGATTCCTGCCTGCTCAGGCAGGACAGCAGCAAGCGAGCCTTGGATAATGGAGGGATACTGATGGTACACCTCCTGATCGCTCGTGCTCTGTACATGGAAGTGAGAGAGTACGGCATAATCTTCACGCATGGCTCCTGAGCCGCAGTTCTCAAGAATCAGATTCGGATGCTTCGCTCTCACCTCATCGATGAACGAATAGAAGGCCTCCATGGCTGACTGTAATCCGTCATCTGTCCCTGCTTGATCGGAGTCGGCCCCTGGTATGAAGTCATTGTAATCATTCTTGACGTAGCCGATGCCCCAAGATGCTAGCCGCTGGAACAGCTGGTGGAAGTACTCCCTCACCTCCGAATGACCGAAGTTAAGGAACACGCGGTCCGGCCCCCCGATTCGGCGGCCATTGCGCAGCAGGAACCATTCATCCGGCTTAGCATACAGGGAGGATTCGACGTGGCACATCTCGATCTCCAGCCATATGCCTGGAATCATTCCGTGCCCCTTAATATAGTCGAGCACCCCTTGCAGACCATCCTCTCCGAATCGTTCTTCTACAGGGTCCCAATCACCAAGTCTCTGCACCGGAGCGTCGGTGTGCTCCATGAACCAACCGGCGTCGATGCAGAATACCTCTGCTCCAGCCTTAGCAGCTCCTTCGATAAGAGGCACCAGCTTCTCCCTTGTCGGAAGGCCCCATATCCCGTTCATGAAGTCGTTGTATACGAGCGGGAATTCTTCCTTCCATGCATTAGCTGGCTTAAGGGCTAGACGTCTATAGAGGGTTAGCTCGCGAACCGCTTCATCGAAGCCTCCTTCTGTAACTCCGTAGGCGACAGGAACCGTTGTATAGCTCTCGCCCGGCAGCAGCTGCTTCTTCCATCCACCGAATCGCTCGCTCCCACCATCCGCATGCATATACAGACTGCCGCTGTCATCCTCCCACGAGCCTCGGAAGCCAATCTCCATGTTCCATGCCGTAGAGGTCTCCACCTGCATATACCATACCTTGGACGTCTCCATATCCTCAATGACTAACATAGGCAGGTACTGCCCCGTACTGAAGGAACCGACGGAGGAGAATCGAATCGTATTCGAAGGAGGATGTACGGAGCCCTTATACAGGCCCAGCTCTTCCAGATTCGCGCTGCGCCACTGTCCTTCTCCGTGCCAAGCCTGCCTCGCGTAATGAACCTTAATCTTGTTAGGGTCTTCCCAGCTTCTAATGCCATCGGATGCTATTCCATTCACATTAGCAGAAGACAAGTGAGTAAGCAGGTGTGGAGAGCTGCCGAAGTTGGTCACCGTTGTACGCTGCCGAATGACCGCTGCCCCAGGAATGAAGTGGGAATCTGTCACTACCTTGAGACTATATTCGTCATGAATATACTCCACGAGGAGATGCTCCCCTTCCCGCCTCATGCCCGTGCAGCGCATCTGTACAGGCAGAATCGACCAGCCGCTGAGAGGAACCGGATAGATCAGACGCGGCAGACCTGCAGCTCCGAGATGGAAGTTGGCATAAGGAATAGGTTCTTCCTTGTGCAGCAGCGGCTTGTCGGTATTAAGAGAGACCTGCACAGCATGCTCTCCCTGCTTGCGGAATTGCAAGCTCATTCCTTGATGGTCGTAGGCCAGACATTCTAGCTCCACAGCTATCACTTCTGTGTTCATCATTGATCCTCCTTCAGGTACAGCTGCTTCGCGTTGCGATACATGATTTTCTGCGCGAATCGCTCTGCATCCGAGACCCGCCAGCCGTCACGGCTTGTCTTATCCGTCAGTACTTGGGCCAATATATGCCGGAAGGCCATAGCTGCGCCTACAGCCTCCTCAGACGTCCACGTATCCCCGCCCCATGCAATCTGTGAGCTGTCTCTAAGGACATCGATATACACACGTAGAGCATCAGCGGCCGCTGAGGTAGAGATGAGCGGAAGCCAGTTAATATCGATCGATACATTCGGATAGTTATGCGCTAAGGCAGCTGTGTTGTAGATCCATGGGAACCCTCCGTGGAATAGGACGAACTGATTATGAGGATTCCGAGCAATCAGATTCTCGAGCAGCAGAGGGTCTGACCCGCTTAGCTTGGCAAGACCGGTATGCACCTGCACTGGCAGTGACAGCTCAGCTGCAACGGTCAGTGCCTGCTGGAGGATATAGTCTCCGAAGGCATTGCGCTCAGCCTCCCCCAGCTCATCCGGGTGCATGCCGAATACCGCTTCGGCAGCCGCCTTGTCTGCAGCTTGGAAGCCAATCGTGCGCTGATAGGCAGAAGCACACTTCAAGGCAGCAATATGAGGCCTCCGGCTGCGAATCTCATGCTCCATCCTCTCCACGTAGGCAGTGAAGCTGTCCAGCTCTCCGAATAGGCTGTAAGGGCTTGTTCCCTCATTCGTAACCGATGCGGGATGGAAGCCCTGCATCCACATATCTAATCGATACACTGGTGTAATGAACTCGGGATAGCCCACATCACTGCCTGAATCCCAGTAACAGTCCTCGAGCAGGCCGACATAGCCAGCCTTCTCCTTCAGCAGCTTAATATGATAATCCTTGTCTGCGCGATGAGCGGTGGATATCGCCTCGGATAGGGCGTCCCAGTTATCCGGAGTAATCCGATCCTCTCCGTAGATCGAACAGATCGCCTTCTCCAGCCAGATGAAGTACGTATTATAGCGAATCCGATCCAGCCATTGCGCTCTAGCCTCCTTGTCCGCTTCAGGCGGAGCACCGCACCAGCCCACATAGGACCAGGTGAATAATAGATCCAGCGTCAGCTGCTGATGAGCGTCACTCTCTCTATGATGCTCATGCGTGCTGAAGATTGGCTGGCTGTCCAGATAAGTCAACCATTCCGCATAGGTTCTTAATTGTTGTGTCATGATCAGCAGACCTCCTGCAAGCTAATAGCTTATAATCTCAATCCCGCTAGGGTAGTCACGATCCACTTCGACAGTCAGCACGCTCGGAATAGCGCAGCTTCCGCTGAACAGGCCTGTTGCTTCATCCCGCTCCCAGCTTACTGTGATGGGGCCGTATCTGGTTGGCAGCTCAGCCTCAAGCTTAGTAGGTCCTCCATCAAGAGGCCTTGACAGATGAATGATTCTATCCCCTAGCTTAAGCACATTCACTCCCGTAACGATATGGTGCAAAATATAAGCAGGCGAAGCCCCCCAAGCATGGCACTGGCTGAGCAGCGGACCTTCCCATAAGTAAGTCGGCACATTGCCTTGATAGGTGGAGGCAACGCTGCAGGCTGGAGAGGAGGGATTAAAGGTCTCCCACCATGTGGTTGCCCCGCGCTCGGCCATTGCCCCCCAGAAGGATCGAATCAGGGAATAGGCGCGCTCCTTCATATTCAGCTTAATCAGCACCTCAAGCACGATATGCTGGAAGAATGCTCCCTTAATCTCCACCAGCTTACCCGTATCGTAGTAAGTCTCAATGAAGCTCCTGCTCTCACTCTCGCTCATAAGACCGCACCAGGCTCCTAGGAAGTTCGTCTGGAGGGACAGATGCGTAGATACCTCCATACCAACCATGCAATCGCTGAAGGCGCCTTGTTCCTCAAGCCAGACGTGCTCCCTGATGCTATGAGCAAGCTCACCCGCTTGTGCACGATACCGAGCAGAAGCAGCTGGTTCTCCAGCAGCTTCAGCCAGCTCAATCATCGCTTCCAAGGCAGCATAATAGAGCATGCTGATGGCACTGACCTTGTCCCTCTTATCCATATGCGCCGTCCAGTCGATGAAGCATGACCACCCCGGCCGTGCGGCATTCGCAATCATCCCCGTCTCATCTCGCTGTGCAGCGAACCAATTCATCAGCTTCTCCAACACAGGCCATAGCTCCCGGATTATTCCGTAATCCCCGCTATACCGCACATAATCACGCACACCGAGCAGCCAGTGCGCATTGAAGTCCGGCAGCAGCATCTGGTTACGCTCTGGCCCGGTTCCAGGAATCCAGCCTTCTTCATGCTGAATTCGCGCCCCTTGAAGCAGACATTTGCGGAGCAGCAGCGTATCTCCGAACAGATGATAGATGACCTTCCCCATCACTACCGCATCAGCGACCCACAATGCCTTCTCCCGCCAAGGACAATCCTCCAGATGATCGTGGCTGTTCATCAGCGTAGTATATCGGCTAATCGACCAGATTCGGTTCAAGCTCTCCACATTACTCACCCAGCTGCCCATCTCAGAGAAGGCATAATGCTGATTAAGGAAGGTGAAGGACAGCAGCTTAACCGGCTCAGGCGTAGCCATGAAGGTAAGCTGCATATATCGGCATGCGCGCCTTCCATACGGAGACAGCCTCTGCACTCCCTTCTTAAGCACGAAGGTATCTACGTATTGAAGCTCTAATGACTCGCCGTAAGCAAGCCGAAGCACGCCACCCTCCGGCGCATCAACGACCAGCTCAGGCCGTCCCACCACCTCATGGCCGAAGTCATAGACAATGCCTGGCAGCGAGTAAGGGACCGTCGCATCAATAGTGACGAATAGCTCGTCTTGTAGCTCCACCCTATTCGATGGGCTGCTATTGTTGGCACTCGACTCTGCCGCTTGATTCAGCTGCATCTCTGCCCCAGCCACTGAGCCGTAATTGCTCTCCACACGCACAATATCGACGGGGCTGACGGAATGATAATACAGCTGAGGAATCTCCCTTGGAATAAGATTCGTCCATGGGCAGTCCTTCTCATTAGGCTTAGCAACGACGAGAGCCGCCTTCCACTCCTCAGCCTCCGTATAGCCGGGTGACAACCATTCATCCTCGCGATCAGCAACATAGATCTCATTGAACCCGCTCCAACGGCTAATCCGATGGTTACGTGTCTCATACCTAGGTGATCGCCTTACAGACCATTGACTATCCGTCCGTCCTGCCGCAGCTCCATCCACTTCCAGCTCCAGTATGAAGCCTGCGGGACCTTGCATCTGTTCAATGACGATATCCTTCTCGCCGAAGTGATAGCATAATGCCGCAATCACATTATCCCCTTCGCGCAGCAAGCTCGTAACTACATATTCATCGAAGTACTGCCACTCTGGTGAGCATGGTGACGGACCTCTTCCGACCTGCGTCCCATTGACATACAATACATATTCCTGACAGGCAGACACTTGAATGACCGCCGAGGACACACCAGCAGGCAGCACCAGCAGCCTTCTGAACTCAACATAGACATTAGGCTCTGTCAGCAGCTCCTCATGCCAGATCCAGCTTGCGTTATGAATGGCCAAGCGCTATCCCTCCTCCCTGCCAAGCGTCCTTGCCAGCTGCTCAATTGCTTCGAATTCACCATCCACGAGAAGCTGGCCGTATTGCACGAAGGCCGAACCTCCGATATGACGCCAGAATTCCCAAGGTCCGATATGGCGCCAGCCCCGCGTCTGTGCAGCAACAATCGCACGCTCGCTGCGAATATAGCGATAGAGCCGCTCTTCCTGCCAGCTAGGCATCTGCTCTGCCAGGGAAGCCAGTCGCTCTATAATGCAGTCCGCATAACGCATGCCCAGTGCCTGTGAGGATCCGTCCTTAATCACATCATCTGCCCCGTAGTCTGGGTCATCCTTAATGCGATCCATTCGTACTAGCTCGGGATGAAGGTGCCACAGCAGCGAGGTCTCTCCAATTCCAGCATGGTCACCCAAGTACCCTTCATCCAGAGCCAGCCAATACTCTGGGGATCCGAACACAGGAATACCAAGCCTCTCGCTCATTCGAACGGCCGTCTCTCGGACGACGATCTGCTGGTTATGTCCATAATGACCAGTCACCATGATAATAGCCTTGAAGCCAATACGATGGAACTCATAGCACAGCGTCTCCAGCCACGGTCGAAGCAGGTGATTCTCCCAGGCATGCTCCCCTTCCATAATGACCGTTGCCGGCTTATCCAGCCCCCCCATTCCACCGTATACTGGCGGATGTACGACCCCTCCGCCCAGACGGTGTACTGCCTGCACACATAACTCATGCGCCTTAAGGGAATCCAATCCAAGTGCATTATGCTCACCATGCCACTCCACGGTCCCAAGCGGCAGGAAGATAACAGGCTTCTTATCCATGGCTGCTCTGAACTCTGCCGGCAGCATTCTCTCCCATTGAATCTCATCCCGATGTACGGTTGTCATGTCTATTACATCCCCTTGCTGTTACGCAGCTTAGAATAAGAACTCTAAGTCTATCTTAGGAAATATCCTTCCTCGCGGTAAGAACAATATCTTTACCTTCGGGTATTATCTTGATTAATAGCACTTGAGGGACTATGCCTAACAATAGTTGTAAAATGCAAAAAAGAGCCGCTCAATGAACGGCTCTTCCCCTGCTAAGTATATTAAGATAATCGCTTAAGCTTCGTCACTCTGCCGTACTCAACCCACTCTGCCACATAGATACTCCCGAAGCGGTCTACACAGATGCCATGGGGGGAGCTGAACTGGTCTGGACGAACATCTTCGCGTGCGAGGTTAGGCCAGCCCTTAGCCGCAGCATACTCCTTATTCTCCCCGAGGTGTGCAATCAGCCGATCTTCGGCATCGAGAATGGTCACGCGGCTCCGCAGATCAGGCAGATACAGCTCTTGACCGAACTGGAAGAAGGAGCATGGAGCATCCATCTCATCGGTGACGAACCTTACATGCTCGCCGTCCATCGTGAACACTTGAATCCGATTATTTCCTCGATCAGCCACATACAGAATCTCTTGACCATCTCTCACGATGACAGATACGCCATGAGGACAGGTCAGTTGACCAGGATCACTGCCATGGCCGCCCCATGAACGAATACGCTCACCAGCTGCATTATAGCGGTGAATCATATTCTGTCCATAACCGTCCGCGACATAGATATCCCCGTTAGCTGCCACGGCTACATCCGTAGGAACGAATCTTCTAGACTCATCATAGAACTCAGGCAGATCAGGCGTGCCAATCGTGAGCAGCAGCTCCCCATCCAGAGTCGTCTTCGTCACAAGCCCTCTAGCGACATCCGTCAAGTAGAGAACCTCTCGGCCATTCTCGACATGAAGCAGCATCCCATGCGCTCCCGCAGCATACTCTTCTCCCCAGGATCGAATGTACTCCCCTTCAGGACTAAGAACGACGACCGCATCCTTGCTCATGTTGAAAATATACACGCGGTCCTCCGAGTCCGTCACCACGCCATGGGTATAGCCCAACTTAACCGTATCCGGCAGCTTCACAAATCCTTCAACCACTTCGTACTGCCGATTCCCATTCTCCATGATAAGCATGCATTCATTCCTCCTATCGGTATCTTCAAGCATAGTGAAGCGCTAACAAATCTTGTCCTTCTGCCACCTTATCGACTCATCGAACTCGGTCATCTTGAATGCCACATCACGCCAATAATACTGAAGATCCTGGCGGCTCCATCCTTCGTACAGCTCCTCCCACTCATACGGACCGTGCGGCATCAGAGAAGCTCCTTCAATCGGCTCGCTGCGCGGCTGGAACCTGAGATCACAAGACAGTCTAACCCTTCCTGGCGTCTGGTTCGGCAGAGCCTTATGCACCGTCAAGCTGTGGAAGGTAATGATATCACCCGCTTCATAATCACCTTCCGCCCACTCATAGCCGAGTTCGCACAGGATAGACTCGAGTCCTCCTGCCCCTGGATTTGCAGTGACACCAAGCAGTCCCGCTTCATAGCTGCCTTCAAGGATGGACAATCCGCCGAGTGTTCTTGGGACATCGCCGAGCGGCACCCAGCAAGTCCAAGTCTCATAGCTTCCTTGAATATGAAGGAAGTCTTGGTGAGGAGGCGTCGTATGCGTATGCTTGTGGGGCAGCATGAGACGGCCGATATTCCGCGGATGCGGGATGGCCTGCTCACCATATATCATCTCATAGAGCTGCAGCAGCTTTGGTTCATGTGCAAGCGCATGGAATACTTCCAGCTGCTGAACCTGACGATAGACATCCAGAGGAACGCCAACTCCGTTCCAGTTCGCATCCTCCTCGCTAAGCTGATCAACAGCCGCTTGATTGGCCACACCCTCTAGCAGCGGTACGTTCCGATCTAGCAGCCCTCTCTCATCCAGAATGGTCAAGATGGCTTGCCTTACCTCCATTATTTTATCACGGGGGAAGAATTGTTTGAAGTAGAGATATCCATCCTTGGAAGCCCTCTCCTGCAGAGCTGCCGGATTACCCAGCAGAGGTGTTGAATCCTTGTAAGCGCGTATGGTCATAGACGTCATCCTCCTTGATATTTATCAATTACCGACTTATGATACTGATTATATCCACCTTATAATCAATAGTATTTGCATGGAATCGATACCTTTTTAACAATGAACGACATTGATGACGAAGGGTTGTGTACCAGTAACATGCATTCATCCCTATACGCATGGGAACAGCTGCAGATACAGGTTTCCTACGCTAACTGCTTAAGCTGTGGAGCAGGCCAGACCTTTGGCCCCCGTATTATTAAGGATTATCAATTCATCTTCGTTGCCCGCGGTACTGGCAGCGCCGTTATTCAGCAGCAAGTCTACCAAGCTTCTGCTGGAGACTTGTTCTACTATGGCCCAGAGGTTGTCCATACGTTCTCCGCTGATGAGCAGGATCCTTTTGTATTGTACGGTGTTCACTTCAGCTGGCAGTCTGCCGAGCTCACCCCTGCCAGCTTATCCGACTTAAGTATCCTGCCTGTTCAGGCTGATGCGTCCATTCCCTCTATAGATAACCGCTGCCGCTTAGGAGGAGATGCCTCCCATCCCGACACCCTTCAGCTTACAGATCGCCAGATGGTCTCCCCGGCCTTGTTCGAGCCTAGATTTGCTCGTCTTGTTGAAGCCTACCAAGCTAACCATGCTTACACGCCGACCCTTCTTCGTTCTCTGTTCACTGAGCTGCTCATTGCCATGAAGCGTGCAGAGCAGCTTCCCCATCTGAGTCCCGACATTGCGCATCCTATCGTAAGTCTTATAGCCTCCAAGCTGGAGCAGCAGGCAGCGGAACGTTATAGACGAAGCTGGCTAAGTGAATGGACCTCCTACCATCCAGATTACGCTGCTAAGTTATTCCGCGCATCGACTGGCCGTACGCCTTACGATTATTTCATGAACCGGAAGCTTGAGCTTGTGAAGCATCTGCTTATCCAGACGGATGAGACGCTGCTTGCCATCGCTGAACAAGTCCATGGCGGGTCCATCCATGCCTTTACCAGATGGTTTAAGGAGATGACAGGCATTCCGCCTGCAAGATATAGGCATCGAAGCAGGATGCTATAGGCAGCAGCGCCAGCCCTCCATCATCTATGTTAAATTATGTTACATATAACTCTGATGGTTCTTTACAAGACGTCCATATACGAACCATCTGTTGATATGTAAGCGATTCACTTTTATTGTAAACGTGTCATACTTATAGTTATGTTAGTATACCTTACATTTGGCATGTCTTTTGCTAGATATATGATTGAATTCATCCTATAAGTGAGGTGTCAATAATGAAATCATCAGTCAGTCAGAAGTGGAAAGCAGCTCTATTAACCTTATGCATCGCCCTTCCAGTCTTCCCGTTAACCGCACAGGCCGCACCAGCCGAGGTCACGACAACTGCTACGAACTACACGTATTACAAGTACAGCAATAACAATGCACCTGATGTAACGAAGACAACCTCCTTCGGAGAAGTATTCATGGGTGGCTCAACCGATGTGGATGCGGCCATGCAGTGGATGATTAACAAGGCCGGAGGCGGTGACTTCCTCATTATTCGGGCAACAGGAACGAGTGCCTATAACTCCTATATCTATGACTTAGCCGTATCTGCAGGCAAGACCTTGAATTCCGTCAGCACCTTGCTTATCCCTGGAGGCAATACGACGAAGCTTACAGCGGCAGCAACTGATCCATTCGTCGTCGATAAGATTGCTAAGGCTGAGGGCATCTTCTTCGCAGGCGGCAATCAAGCAGACTACACTCACTTCCTTAAGGTCAAGGGTACGGGCAGTGCAAGCAATGCCCTTAACAGCCGCATCTCAGCAGGCATCCCGTTCGGCGGTACTAGCGCAGGGGCGATGATTCAAGGGCAATCGACGTACGATTCCATCTCGGCAGGAGCTACTACTCTTGATTCAGCAACTGCATTAGGCAATCCTTACAGCAGCCTCATCTCGTTCACCAAGGACTTGGTCACTACCCCAGTCAACGCAAGCATGGTGACCGACACTCACTTCGAACAGCGTGACCGGATGGGCCGGTTCCTTACGTTCCTTGCCCGCAATATTAAGGACGGCTGGGCGACAGCTGCTAATGCTAGGGGCATTGCTGTGAACGAGCAGTCTGCACTCGTTGTTGAACAGGACGGTTCGGCTACTCTGCTCACACAACCAGGTGCAACGAACGCCGGTGCATACCTTGCGAAGAGCACCATTGCTCCAACAACCGTTGTGAGCGGCAGTCCAGTAACGTTCACAGGCATCTCGGTTACGAAGCTGTTCAGCGGCAGTACGTTCAACTTGAATACATGGACAGGAACGAATACTCTTCCTTATACGATTAATATTAATAACGGCGCTATGACCTCATCTACCGGCAATATTTACGGCGGCACCTCACCTGGAGGCGGCTCGGGCGGCGGTGGCGGCGGTACTTATCCAACAGCTACCATTACCGGTACTAGCGGAGCAGATACCATTAATGGTACTAACGGCAACGATGTGATCGATGGCTTGGCAGGAAGTGACGATATCTTCGGCAAGACGGGCAACGACACCTATCTGTACAGCGGCAGCTTCGGCTACGACTATGTTGAGGATTATGATACGTCCTCGAGTGACGTTGATGTTATGATTTTCAAGGACTTCAACGCTTCCCAAGCCGTATTCACTCGTTCATCTGACGATCTCATCATTAGCTTCACAGGCGCCGGCTCCTCCACCTCGAACAAGGTAAGAATTCTAGACTACTTCTACAGCACGAATTATGAAGTAGAGCAGATTAAGTTCAAGGATGGTATCATTCGGGATTACAACTGGATCTCGTTGAATTATCAATAGGAGGCTTAGCCTCGCAAAAAAAAACAAAATCGGGCCGTCCCTAGGACGGCCCGTCTCTATTACCAGTTCATAGCTTGTACTAGCTTGGCTAGGATCTTAGCTGCCTGCTCACGTGTTGCTGTCTCTCCGGGAGCAAATTCATAGCCTCCCGCACCATCCGGACGTCCCGAAATTAATCCAGCCTCTTGAGCAGAAGCTACTGCTTCCTTCGCATAGCCCGGTACGAACTCTTGATCTGTGAAGATCACCTCATCCGCATTCTTCACAAGAGGCTGCTTCATCAGCCTGCTGAACCGTTCGATAAGAGTCACCAGCTCAGCACGAGTAAGGCTCGCTTCCGGTTCGAACTTCCCATCCCCTGTGCCATTAACGATGCCATTCGCTGCGGCCCAAGCTATGGCACCCGCATAATAGTCGTTATCCTGTACATCGGTGAAGGATTCGCTGCTTGCATGGCCGTTCAGATCAGCACCTGCAATACGAGCAAGCAAGATCGTGAAGTCTCCTCTAGTGATAAGTGCCTTAGGTGAGTACTGCCCCGGCTTTGTTCCTTGGATAACTTCTCTAGCAGCTAGATAATGAATATGTTCTTCTGCATAGCTGCCTTCGATATCCTGGAAGTTCACTGGTTGATTGCCAATCGTGAACATGGTCAACTCCGTTGCAGTGAACTCCACCATTCCCGTACTCTCGTTATAATACCCGTTCCCTATGATCTTCCTCAGATTATTGCTATCCATATAGGCGACAACAATCGTATTCAGGTTCTCTGCTGGACCTGGAGTATACGGCAATGCAACAGATACGACTCCCCCGTTCAGAGAAGATACCTCCTTACCACCAGCACTTATAATCAATTCATAAGCCTGATCACTCGATCCTTCTTCTGCTGTTCTCTCCATCTGAATACGAACAACGTTATCGCTAGTACCCGAAGCGGATACTGTTGCTGATAGAGCCTGTTGATCCAGCGTCACTCGGCTAGAAGAAGTCTCCACCGTCAGCTCCTCTAATCCGCTCTCCGTCAGTTTCTTAAGGGAAGCTGCAGGCAAGGTTATGCTAAGTTCATTATCATTACCTGCTGCTTCAATGACCAGCTTCGTGCTCAGGTCTTGAGCACCCACTGCAGAATTTAATTGCTTCAGAGCTTCCGCTAGCTGCTCTTCTGTTACTATTGCTTCGCTAGTTCCAGTCTTCGTTAAGCTTAACTTAGCTGTGGCTGACTTATCATCCTTCGTGATGGTCACTTGCTCCTTCTCTTCCACTGGAGGAGCTGGAATGATGATTCCGCCTCCTTGCGAACCAGTCACACTTACGTTCACTTGCGCAAGGCCATAACCATCTGCACTTATTGCCGATATAACAGCTTGGCCAGCACCAACTCCTGTAATATTGCCATTGGCATCCACGGAGGCGACATAGGGATGAGAGGAGGACCATGTCACTGTATCTACGCTGCCGCCAGCTGGCTCAACTTGAGCGGTAATCTTCTGAGCTCCGCCTACTTGCAGCGCTGCATCAAGCTTATCCAGCGTCACCTTCGACACGCTTAGCTCATACATCGCAACCGTTCCGCCTACTTCATTCGCAACGAGCAAGAGCGGTCTCCCCGTCGGGCTAATCGTTGCTGGAATGAATTCAATGCCTTCAGGACCCGTATCCGTTAGCAGATTATCCTTCGGAGTGAATACGCGTGAATTCGTGTAGTTCACGAACACAGGACTTGCCGGATTCGATACATCATAGGTCATGATACCGCCTATACGCTCCAGTCCGATGAAGGCCAATGTCTTGTTGCCCACCTTAGCCACCTTAATATCCTCTGGCTCAGGCCCCTTCTTCGCACTGCGGTCATCCATAGCAGTCTTGCTGTTGCTCGTATTGAAGTTATTCGGCAGCCGCTGGGAAGTAATTTTCTCGAAGTCGCTGCCGCTGTCATACACCTGATTCATCGTATCCGCCTGCCAGATGGAGAACGAGCGCGCTCCGTACATGTAGATGGAATCATGACCGAATTCTGTTGCAACTTCTACATCATCGTAGATTGTCTTGCCACCAAGGTAAGCAGCTGCTTCTGAGCCAGCAGCAAGTAGTCCCTTCATCTCTCCAATCTTGCTGCCATTCTCCCTGCCTGTCCACTCGGTTACATCACCTTCATTAGCTGTGAACAGATAGGTTGCTCCGCCAATCGTCTGGCTCGCAATACCATCAGGCATATAGATTCCTTTGAATGGTACATTTTCAAGCTTTATCGCATTATCCTTCAATAGATCAAGCGTATTGCCGGATGTATTCCAGCTTTTATATCCTAATCCTTTGACTGAAGTTACTTTGTGCTGGGCAATATCTATAACTGCGATAGAGTTATTCTCTTGCAAGCTGACGTATGCCTTGGAATTGTCAGCACTAAGCGTAATGTACTCAGGCTCCAGATCCCGCACCGCATCCCCCTTCGTTCCCTTGCCCGTAATCATACCAGTCACAGGGTCCGAAGCTCCACGAATATGGACGGAATCATCGATAACAGACGGGTCATCGAACTTCACCTGATGAACAGTTCCCATCTTGGTATCGACAATTGTAACACTACCCTCTGGGTCTACAGCACCATCACGAGGCTCCCCTTCATTCGCTGTCAGGATGTAACGTCCATCCGTTGTGAACTTAATCATATCCGGCTGAACGCCAGCCTCATATTCCGTTAGCAGCCTTCCATCATAGTCCAGGACGAGAATCTTGCCTTTCTTCGCTGCGTCCTTCTCTTGCACGGACACGACAATTCGATCCGATGCTGTATTCACATCTACACTCGTTAGATCCCCGTAGATGAAGCCGTTCTTCTCAGCAAGCGCCTGAACTAAGATCGTGGCATCCTTAACTGGATCCTTAGTCCCGTCTCCGAGCGATACTATATCCAGGCTTGGCGGATTACTTGATCCATTCACCAGATAGAACTTCTTGTTGTCTGAATTGTATTTCACAATCTCAGCAACACCGCCATCCTTGTTGGTTGCTCCAACCTTATACGTCGCAAGCTTATTAATTGCGAATTGATCCTGTATAGCACTAGATGCCGGGGAGATCGTTATATCCTTAGAAGGATCCGCGACGGCTAAGCGCACCTCACTGCCTGTTTTCGCTACTGTTCCCAGAGCGGTCACATGATCACCAGCTTGAGCCGCAGGCAGCGTTCCGTTGATGTAGAGTGTAATGCCATTATCCATCACCATCGTATGGTTACCCGCATTCACGCTGGCCACTTTCGCCGATGAGGACACTCTAGTTCCCCAATAGGCTGGGGTTATAGCTGCAGCATTTGCAACAACAAGCATATTTTTGTCAAAAGTGTCCGCTACATCCAGCTTAAATTCCTTGCTGCTTAGAACATCAACTACAGGAGTGCCGATGACACGAATCTCTCCCTCAACAGTTCCTACCGTTCCGGTCACACGGACCTCCGTACCAACGACAAGATTAGCATCCATTCCCTCGACCGCAATACCACCCGTATAGGATTGAACATATCGAACAGGAGATGCTTGTCCATCTGCAGACTGAACAGGAGGTGTCGTAATTAAGCCTTCAATGGTAACTGTCTTTCCTGCCCATGAAGCATCAGACTGAAGGTGGTTGATTCGCTTAACGAAGTCCTGTACGAGCTCAACTTGACCTTCAGTATTTCCAGCCTTCGTAGGAGAAGGCGATACTATAGAGAAGTCATTACTGTTATTGTTCGTATCCGTGAATGAATTTCTGCGTACCGCACTAACTGCCTTAGGCAGAGAGACACCGTTATTCACTGTATTTCCTTCGTGGAAGCTGGTCGTGACCGCACCGAATCCAACTGTATCGATTACAGCATCCTGAGCATTCAACAGTTGAACGCTTCCGTCCGTATCGGACATGCCAATCCCTTGCTCTTTGGCATCTCCATAAGCATCGCTATAGAATGGCTCACCATAGTTTTTGTCAGCTTCATTTCCCCAAGTTGCTTCGTTGCGCACTAAGAAGTAATCATTTGCCTTAATAACTGCACCTGGCTCGAAGCTGTAACTCTGGTTCGTAGTAGCTCCTTTGTTGCTATAATTTAAGGTATAGCCAGTCAGAGGGATATCAGTCCCGGTCGGGTTGTATAGCTCGATGAAGTCATATAAGTACGGTGCTGCCTGAGGATTATTGACATCGTCATTATTAATCTTACCTCCCCCGCCAGATACCTCGTTAATCAGTATGTAGTCTGGTGCTGCCGCATGTGTTGCTTGAGGTCCCATAAGCAGGGATGACCCGATTAACAATTCTGCTGCTAATAACGCTGATACCCATCTCTTGCTTCTCATTCTGAACATATCCACACTCCTATTGTCGTTATAACTTTGTCCATTATAAGCAATTTCAATAGGCCGTACGGTTTAGATAATATGAAGATTTAGCTGAAAGTAGTTAATTCCTACCTATTATTGTCGAATTGTCCACAATCCATTAACATAACCGTTACCGTCACCTTCAGAGAGGTGTAAGTGATCATGCCATCCTGTATAATGACTACAAATACTTAAATTCTGAGGTGAGGAGTGATCCTGTGGATTACAATCTTCAATTAAATAATTACGCTAAGTTAATCGTTAAGGTTGGAGTCAATATTCGAAGTGGTCAGACGCTAGTTGTGAATTCCTCTCTAGAAGCAGCTGAACTAACCAGATTAATTGTCAAGCATGCTTACGAAGCAGGAGCGTTGCTAGTGAAGGTGAACTGGAGCGATGATACCATCACTAGAATGCGGTATGACCTGGCCCCAGATGAATCATTCCTAGTAGAGCCTAAGTGGCTCGCTGCCGAGATGGAGGAGCTTGTAGCTGGCGACGCTGCTGTAGTCAGCATTGTCACCTCCCCTCCAGATCTGTTGGATGGCGTACCGCAAGAGCGTATCGTCAATTATCAGAAGACCTATTCCAATACAATGGCCAAATACCGCCATGCCGTTCAGACTCATAAGTTCAGCTGGTGCTTAGCGGCCGCCCCTTCCCCTGCTTGGGCAGCCAAGGTGTTCCCCGGCGAACATGCAGACACTCAGCTGCGCAAGCTGTGGGATGCCATCTTCTCTGCCGTACGCGCGGATCAGGTAGACCCGATTGCTGCTTGGGAAGAACATAGCAGCTTCCTCAGGAAGCGTGCCGATTACTTGAATGCCAAGGCGTACAAGAAGCTGCACTACCTTGCACCCGGCACAGATCTGACCATTGAGCTGCCTAAGGGTCAGATCTGGCTAGGAGGCGCTAAGGCTAATGGACAAGGGTGTAGCTTCGTTGCGAATATCCCGACAGAGGAAGTGTTCACCGCTCCCCTCGCAACAGGGGTGAATGGCATCGTGAGCAGTACGAAGCCGTTAAGCTACGGCGGGACCATCATTGACCGATTCAGTCTAACCTTCGAGAATGGCCGTATTGTACATGCACAAGCAGAACAAGGAGAAGATACCTTGAACAACCTGATTGCTATGGATGAAGGCTCTCATTACTTAGGAGAAGTCGCCCTAGTCCCTCATCAATCTCCAATATCAGACTCGAATATCCTGTATTATAAGACCTTGTTCGATGAGAATTCCTCCAATCATCTGGCTATTGGAAGTGCATATGCCTCCAACTTAGAGGGCGGCAAGCAGATGAGTCAGGAGGAACTTAAGGCTGCTGGTCTGAATACGAGTATGGTTCATGTGGACTTCATGGTAGGATCAGCAGAGATGGATATTTTCGGCGTTACAGAGGATGGCAGTAGAGAACCTATATTCATCAAGGGGAACTGGGCATTCTGATTATCATAGAAAAAAACAAGCCAGATGAGTCATTCATCTGGCTTGTTCGCTATACTACAAAATAAAAAAAAGCCTACCCATGTCTTATGACAATGTAGACTGTTCATTGTTATAGATGGAGCGGAAGACGGGAATCGAACCCGCGACCCTCGCCTTGGCAAGGCGATGCTCTACCGCTGAGCCACTTCCGCGTATCATATGGTGCGGTCGAGAGGACTCGAACCTCCACGGCTGTTACACCACTAGAACCTGAATCTAGCGCGTCTGCCAATTCCGCCACGACCGCATATATGAATGGTGCCGTCGAGAGGACTTGAACCCCCAACCTACTGATTACAAGTCAGTTGCTCTACCAATTGAGCTACAACGGCATATGATGGTGACCCGTAGGGGACTCGAACCCCTGTTACCTCCGTGAAAGGGAGGTGTCTTAACCACTTGACCAACGGGCCGAACAAGCGGCAAGGCAATTGCGCCTTGAAAACTGGATGCGAAAGCGATGAGTGCTGAAGTCATCTTAAAGTCTTACATAGTAGGATAAGCCC
>NZ_JBHSHW010000042.1:0-15602 GCF_042653305.1 Paenibacillus sp. GCM10023252 | reverse complement strand
TTAACGCGGTGTCGTGTTAAACTATTTGGACATAAAGAAGGCTGTCGATACTTTCTCGACAGCCTGAGGCTACCATAGGTAGCCTCAAATAGAGTCATGTTGTTATTCTGGATGTCGGTTCTGAGACAGTAGTAGAGCTCCTAGTAGCAGTATGGCCAATTCCGTCAGTCTAATACTTTATTTTCTCAGTCTACAACTTTATTTTCTTAGTCTAATACTTTATTTTCCGAGTCTAACACTTTATTTTTCAGTCTAATACTTTATTTTCTTTTAACAAGTAGAATTCACCTCAAAGCAAACCTACTCCACCGTAACACTCTTAGCCAAATTTCTCGGCTTATCCACGTCATTGCCTCTGGCGAGGGAAGCGTAGTAGGAGATCAGCTGCAGCGGGACAACGGACAGGGCTGGTGTCAGCACTGGCAGTGTCTTCGGAATGGCGAACAGCTCGTCGACAGACTTGGCAACCTCGACCTCGGAGCCGCTGTTGACGACACCGAATACATGAGCGCCGCGCGCCTTCACTTCCTTGATGTTGCTCAGCGTCTTCTCATACAGCTCTTCCTGCGTGATCAGCGAGATAACTGGGATACCTTCCTCAATCAGCGCAAGCGTACCATGCTTCAGCTCACCAGCTGCATAAGCCTCGGAGTGAATGTAAGAAATCTCCTTCAGCTTAAGCGAGCCTTCCTGCGCGACTGCGTAATCGACACCGCGGCCGATGAAGAACAGGTTGTCATGCTTCGACAGCGACTCAGCGACTTGCTTCAATACAGGAGCCTGCTCCAGGATGCTCTCGACTTGCTCTGGCAGCTTCTCCATCGATGCGATCACTTCTGCAATCCAAGCAGCATCCTTCGTACCCAATGTCTGAGCGAAGAACAGACCTACCAGGTAGAACGCTACGAGCTGCGAGGTATATGCCTTCGTCGAGGCTACCGCAATCTCAGGACCGGCCAGCGTGATGATGACATCATCCGCTTCACGGGCAACGGAGCTTCCGACAACGTTCGTAATGGCCAGTACACGTGCTCCGCAACGCTTCGCTTCACGAAGGGCAGCTAATGTATCTGCAGTCTCACCCGATTGGCTGACTACGACAACTAGCGTATCCGGTGTAATGATTGGGGACCGGTAACGGTACTCCGACGCCACATCCATCTCAACCGGGATGCGAGCCATGCTCTCAATCACCGTCTTACCAACCAGACCAGCGTGGAATGCCGTTCCGCACGCGACGATATGAATGCGGCTAATTCCCTTGATTTGCTCAGCCGTCATGCCAATCTCATTCAGCACGACAGACTTGCTGTCATCCGAGATTCTACCGCGCATCGTGTCGCGATAAGCCTTAGGCTGCTCGTAGATTTCCTTCAGCATGAAGTGATCGAATCCGGCTTTCTCTGCGGTCACCAGATCCCAATCGACATGGAATATTTCCTTGGAAATAATTTGTCCATCCGTCGTCATTAGTTCGACACCATTACGTGTCAGCACAGCCATTTCGCCGTCGTTCAGGATGTACACATCTCTCGTATGCTCGAGAATTGCGGGAATATCCGAGCCAATGAAGTTCTCTCCCTTGCCTACGCCGATGACAAGCGGGCTCGCGAAGCGAACCGCAACGAGACGCTCTGGTTCGAATTCCGTCAATACGCCAAGTGCATAGGCACCGCGCATCCGCTTCACAGCCGCCTGAACAGCCTTCACGATATCGCCCTTATATTCTTCAGCTACAAGGTGTGAGATGACTTCCGTATCTGTCTCCGACACGAATACATGGCCCTTCGCAATCAATTCATCCTTCAGATCCAGATAATTCTCGACAATCCCGTTGTGCACGACAGAGAACTTGTGTGAGTTATCCGTATGCGGATGAGAGTTCACATCTGACGGCTTGCCATGAGTAGCCCAGCGAGTATGTCCAATACCGACAGAGCCTTCAAGCGGCTCCTCGCGCAGCTTGCCCTCCAGGTTCACCAAGCGGCCAATCGACTTCGTAATCTCTAGTCCGTTCTTCGTGAATACGGCAATGCCTGCTGAGTCATAGCCGCGGTACTCGAGCTTCTTCAATCCCTCAATCAGAATATCCTGCGAGTCACGTCCACCAATATATCCAACAATTCCACACATAAGTTAATAGACCTCCGTTATTGGGATAATTCTCCCGCTTAACTGGATGTCCGCAGAATCGCACGGCTTATAAGCACTTATGAGGTTGTCACGCTGACCATCCGTATATCGATGTGGTTAGACCTTAATGTGCCAGCCAGTACGGCGGCATCCAGACATACGGGAGTTCCTAGGTATCATTCAGCTTAATAAAATAGATAACCGGCCTGCATCCGCCGTCCTTCAGACGCGAATCAACAGCTGCCTTTTGCATCCTTGCCGTACGTTTGTCAGATCGGTCGCCCGATCCTTTTGCGTTCTCGGCTATCGGTTGGATGTCATGTACCGGGAGGTCCCCGCCGAACATTTCGAACACCTCCACCTCGTCAGCTTGCCTCGTGACCCTCTCTGGCAGGAAGAAGTCGCCCTCTGCCTCCATCAAGCCATCACAATCGCGCAAGCTCTGGCGCTTGTATTACTCTGTGTAACCTCTTCCCTCGCTTTCCTTCTGGAATGACACTCCACCTATCATATTCATTTTCACCACAATGCGCAACCTTAACGTGCTTAACTACTTCATATTTCCACCAATGGGAGCAGAAGGCCCGTAGGGCGAATCACCCACGAGCCTCCCGCAGCTATATCATTAGACATGTATATGAGTAATAGTATTCCCGATTAACCTAATTCATTCTTAACCACATCAACGATGCGTGACACATAGGCAGCAACTTCATCCTTCTCCGGACCTTCCGCCATGACGCGAATCAGCGATTCCGTTCCGGATGGACGAACGAGCACACGGCCGTTGTCGCCAAGCTCCTCCTCGACCGCCGCTACAGCAGCCTCAATTGCCTTGTTGCCATTGTAGAGCGACTTGTCAGCAACTCGCACATTGACCAGCACCTGTGGGTACTTGCGCATGAGACCCTTGAGCTCACTAAGCTTCTTGCCCGAGGCAACGAGAGTATCCACCAGCTGCAGCGCGGTAAGAATACCATCGCCTGTCGTATTGTAATCCAGGAAGATGACATGACCAGACTGTTCACCACCGAGATTATACCCGCCGCGCCGCATCTCTTCCATCACATACCGATCGCCGACTGCCGTCTGCGCCGTATGCAGCTCAAGCTTCTGTGCCGCCTTGAAAAAACCAATATTACTCATCACCGTCGTAACCACGGTGTCACCCTTCAGCTTCCCAGCCCGCTTCATCGCGTCGCCGCAAATGCACAGAATGAAGTCGCCGTCTACTTCGTCTCCTACATTATCAATGGCGATGAGCCGATCGGCATCGCCATCGAAGGAGAGCCCGAGGTCCGCGCCGTGCTTCAGCACTTGCTCCCTTAAGTATTCCGGATGGGTGGAACCCACTCCTTCATTGATGTTCAGCCCGTCGGGCTCCGCACCGACGGTAATCACTTCCGCACCGAGGTCGCGGAACACGCTCGGTGCCAGCTCATAAGCCGAGCCGTTCGCGCAATCGAGCACGATCTTCATCCCCTCGAAGCGGCCGCTGATCGTCGTCTTCAAGTAGTCGAGGTAGCGAAGCTTCGCCTTCTCATCTACGGTAACCGTGCCAATATCTCCGCCCTCTGGGCGCGGAAGACCGTCTACGACTGCATCGATCAATGCTTCAATCTCAAGCTCCGTGTCGTCGGACAGCTTGAAGCCGTCACCGCCGAAGAACTTAATGCCGTTATCCGCCACAGGGTTGTGAGAGGCGGAGATCATGACGCCTGCATCTGCCTTCAGCTCGCGGATGAGGTAGGCGACTGCCGGTGTTGATACAACGCCGAGGCGCACCACACTTGCCCCGATGGACAACAATCCTGCGATTAGTGCCGATTCCAGCATCGGTCCTGAGATTCGTGTATCGAGGCCGATGACGACCTTAGGCCGATCAGCTTGACCTGCCAGCACGTAACCGCCGCAGCGTCCAATCTTGTAAGCCAGCTCAGGTGTCAGCTCGCGGTTAGCAACCCCGCGCACACCGTCCGTTCCGAAATATTTGCCCATGTAAGTGATACTCCTTCGTGTCGTCATATGTGTTCAATGGTTCCATTATGCCAAGCTTAATCCTTGCTTAAGAAGGGTCAGGCGATTGCCCTGCGCCTGAGCCTGAACCTGAGTCAGAGCCCGAACTCGGTCCGACAGACTCCTCGCCCTCTTCATCTCCGCCAGGCGATGGAGTAGGCTTAGGCGATCCCGAACCTCCCGTTCCTCCTGTGGGAGGCGTAGGTGTCGTCCCTCCGCCGCTTCCGTCTGGAGGCGGTGATCCTATTACCGTACTCTCACTAATATCATATACCGCGGTAAGCGGGCTGCCATCTACTAATTGTATGAAGCGAGGCAGCTTAACGTCAAGGTTAACCGTATGCTTACCCGCTTCAAGCCCGGCAAGATCGGCAATCACTTCTATATCCTGAGCCTGAAGTCCTGCCATCGCACTAGGCGCGCCGCTAACCGTCAGCTGGACCGTGTCTCCAGTCGCATCAGATCGCTTCGCCTTCAGTCCGTCAGCCAGGCCCTTCACTGTAATCTTAATACCCGTGAACGTTCGCTTCTCGAGTGGAACGACATCATAATTCACATCCAGCTCGGCAGGCTCGATCAGCTCAATTCCTTCTAGCGGCAGCATCTTCACCTTCAAGCTGCCCTTGCCTTCCTTCAGCCTCGACAGATCTACGCTCGCTCCGTCATAGACGGACAGCTTGTCCAGCACCTCTTGTGGACCGAATACGGTCACTTCCTCCAAGCTAGGCTGCAGGGAGGCTATACTGAGACCGGCTCCCAGCTTCCCTGTGTAGGAGAGCTGCAGCGGCAGCGTCTTGGACGGCTGCGTAATCGGAACCTCAACCTCTACTGTGCTGGGACTAACGACCGCATTGTCCATCAGCTTCCCTGCCCGGTCGTAGACGACAATAGGAGCACGCTTGTCCACGACCGTCTTGCGTTGCCCTTCTACCTTAACCACAGTGCGTACCGCTCCGACCAGTCCCATCTCATCTCGAGGCAGAGTGACCTTGACCTCGCTAGCGGGAGCCACGACCGGAGTACCCAAGGTATAGCCCTCTGCAGGCTTGCCCTCCGTTCGAACGTCCAGCGCGAACGGCTTCGTCTGAATCTCCTCCAGCTGCACGTTCACGGTGCGAGGAGACAGCTCCAGCAGCTGCAGCCCCTTCGGCAGCTTCACGACAACAGGCAGCTGATGCGAGCCCGCTCCATGATCGCTTAGATCAACCGTGGCGATAATATTCGATTCCTTCGTTGTCGTTAATGCGGACAGCCGCCCTTCAACCATGACGCGGACGACCGTTGGCTCCATGATGCTTAAGGCGTACTTGGATTCATCCAGTCCAACCGTCTGAACCTGTACCGCTTCGAACACTCTCGATTCGGTTGGAGCAGTAGCGACTGCTGGAGATTCCGGGTCGAAGTGCACAACAGCCCAGAGCAAGAGGCCAAGCACGACAGAGATGACCTTGAGAGCCGTAGGATGAGTCAGCCACTTATCCATGCTGATCCCCCTTCCGCTTCCAGATCGAAGACACCTTAACCCGTGCCTTGCTCTTCGATCCAGCATCCTTAGTCAGCTCTTCATGCAGCTTGGAGATGAGCGATTCTTCCTTAATATCCCGCACGATCATGCCGTTCAGCGCAAGCGACACCTGGCCTGTCTCCTCCGAGACAACAACCGATACCGCATCGCTAACCTCACTTACCCCAATCGCCGCACGATGCCTCGTTCCCAGCTCCTTGCTAATGAATGGGTTCTCAGACAGCGGCAGATAGCACCCTGCTGCCATGATCTGATTCCCTCTTATCATAACCGCTCCGTCGTGGAGCGGGGTGTTAGGTGTGAAAATATTAATCAAAAGCTCAGACGTAATCCTCGACTCCATCGGAATACCCGATTCAATGAGCTCATTCACGCCAGTCTTGCGCTCGAATACAATCAGCGCCCCAATCTGCCGCGAAGCCATGTACTGCACGGCCTTAATGACCTCGCCAATCGGCTCGCTGACGACGTCCCGCTCCAGCAGCGACGAGCGTCCGAAGAAGTTGCCACGTCCAAGCTGCTCCAGTGCTCGTCTGAGCTCAGGCTGGAACAGAATGAGCACCGTCACGATCCCGAAGGTGAACATCTGATTCATCAGCCACTTCAGCGTGAACAAGTTGAACCAGGTCGACAGCGCCCAAGTAATGACGAGCACGAAGATCCCCTTGAGCAGCTGTACGGCACGTGTTCCGCGTACGAGCAGAATCATTTTGTAGATAATGAAGCTTACGATACCGACATCAATAATATCCTTAATCCAGCCTTGCCAACTTAACTCTGCAAAATAGCTCATAAGCGGGCCCCCACCAACCAATAGCGCATGTATTTATATAATCGGAATGTTAACCTTATTCTTTTCTAGAAGAGGGAATGGAAATCCTGTTACGGTCACATATATTGTTCCATAAAAGAAAAAGCCCCCGCGCACGGAGGCAATATCCATCATTGAGCCAGACCGCTGACCGTCTCCGTTACCTTATACCATATCCAGTCAAGCGCTTGATCAATCGTTCGGCTCTGTCCTGCAATGTACCCTGTTGAAGCGAGGTTCAGTGAGCCGTCTATGACCGTCACATTGCCTTCCACTTCTCCTTGTACATTGGCTGACCCGTTCTTAATGACAAGATTGCCGTTCACCTGTGCGCCCACTGGGACAGTGACGGTATTCCCTTCAATTACGACTTGATGGAGATCCTCTCCGGATACGGTGAGTTGTGAATCCTGCTCCCACATGGAGACGAAGCTGCCAAGCATAACTAGGACGAATACAGCGGCAGCGGTAATACCAGGATGTCTAGAGATCGCGCGGACGAACCCGCGTCTTCGCTTCGGCTTCGGCAGTCCGCTCATAATTCGCTGAGTCAGCTCAGCAGATGCGCTGCCGGTTATATCTAATGGATTCGCAGCCATTGCGGCATACGTGAAGGCTTCCGTACGCTCCAGCTGTTCGAATCTTGCACGACAAGCAGGACATGCTTCGATATGGCTGTTCAGTTCAGCCCTATCTTCACGAGGCAGCTCGCCGTCAATATAATCATGTATCCACACCATGGCGACGTTGCAGTTCATAGCAGCCAGTCCTTTCTTCCCTTGCTTCAGGCATGTTAACTCAGTATAGGATACGTATGAGCACGTTAGGATGTTTCATTTTTTTGCACAGATGCACGTTGTGGTATGGCCTAGCTGCTACAGCTTGTGCTCAAGCTTCTTCCTTAGGAACTCCCGCCCTCGGTGCACGCGGGTCTTGATCGTCGTTACCGGCATATCGAGCACATCGCTAATCTCCTGGAGCGACATATCCTGTATGTATCTCAGCATCATGACAGACTTATACTTAGGCGGCAGCGATCCTATCGCTCCGTGAATAATTCGCTGGGTCTCTGTGAGGAGAGCTTCACTCTCAGGCGTACGGTTATCGCTTGGAATCATCGAATACCCGTCGAGCCCTTCATGATCATTCGACTCCGCATCCAGGGAATAGACTGGCTTCCTCTTGCGCAGGCGGTCGATACATAGGTTCGTAGCAATTCGGTAGATCCAGGTGGAGAACTTCAAGCTGTCATCGTAGCGGTCGAGATTCTTGTAGACGCGCAAGAACGTATCCTGGACGACATCCTCCGCTTCCTGACGGTTGTTCAACATGCGGTAGGCCATATGGAACAGCTTGTCCTGGTACAGGCCTACAAGCTCTCCGAAGGCTCTCTGATCTCCCTTAAGAGCCAGACGGGCCAGGCGCGCCTCTAATACATTCACCGTAATTCCTCCAAACCTGCAGGGTACAACTATATCCAATCTATTATATACTTCCTTGCTCATTCCAGCAAACGTTATCCACATGTGGACATCCAGACGCAAGAACAGCGCAGCTCATACCCTGATCGGGCAGCCGCGCTGTGTATAGGAGGGATAAGCTGTTGATACAAGGCAGGCTGAGCAGCCAGTCGCCGTCTTCTAAGCAGTTATAGTCCTCCCCCTCCTGCGACTGTCCCCAGCCGCTTCACACGCTCCATTAGGCGTTCATCACCTTATCCACAAATTCATTAATCGTGCTCGTCGGAATCGCGAAGCCGATCCCTTGCGCCTGAGCATTCACTGCTGAATTAATGCCAATCACCTCTCCGCTGTCATTCATGAGCGGGCCGCCGGAATTGCCGGGATTAATGGAAGCATCGGTCTGAAGCAGATGATAATAACTCGTCTCGCCACCCTCGCTGGCAATCGTAATGGGGCGTTCCTTCGCACTTAGAACTCCTACCGTAATCGTCTGATCCAGTCCGTAAGGATTGCCGATTGCGGCAACCCAGTCGCCTATCTCCGTGTTGTCCGAATTGCCCATGGCAAGCGTAGGGAACGGCTTAGCGCCCTCAACCTTAATCATCGCCAGATCCTTATCCGGGGCCGAGCCAACGACCTTAGCCTGAAGCGGCTCGTCGTACCCCTCAACCGTAACCCGAATGTCCACCGCATCGGCGATGACATGGTGATTCGTCAGGATATACCCCTCCTCCTTGAAAATAAACCCAGTACCCGAGCCGCTTAGCTGCAAATTCCCCGGCTGAGCTTGCTCGCCGCTGCTCTCGCCTCCGTCTTCGAAGAAGGGTGCGAAGAAGGAATCCGACTGCCCCAATCCGCGCTGCTGGGGCTGCTTATACGTCTCGATCTTCACAATGGCCGGGGTGGCCTTCGAGTAGATCCCCGCTATGTCATCCATTGGTGCTGACGCGGTCTTCACCCCTGCCTGCCCGTTCGCGGCTATGCTCGCTCCATTCTCGGTGCCGCCTTCAGAAGTCAGGCCTCCGGTGAACCAGCTTCCTCTATCCGCCATATACATGAGGCTGCCGACGACAAGGGCTCCTGCAAGGAAGGACGCGACTATGGACTTCAGCGGTGACCTGCGCCGCTTGGAGGAAGGTGTCTGATTGTTGCTTCGTGCTTCATAAGTGCGTCTATATGATAATTGCTGCTCTGTTCCTTGCGATGAGGCTGCTCCGTAAGGCCCATAAGTATAATAGGTCGTCTGCCCTGGCTCACTCGCTCCTTGCGGGGTTGCTTGCTCAGCTTCCTGTGCTTCCAGCTGCTCACCTGGGTTAAGCTTAGCGTTCATCTCTCTATCGTTCATGGCTGATTCCTCCTTAAGGGTTATTCGTTCATCCTTATGCTCTCATCATGAAGCACCTACCTTAAAGTAAACTTAAGCCACCTATAAATAAACATAAGAAAAAAACCCGGCCTTCATCAGCAACCATAGTCGCTAATGAATCCGGGCTTGTTCCGTTGTATGTTCGTCTATTGCTCTATTGCCAACCTGCCACGCCGCATCGTCTACGGCTCATATGAAGCTTCCTAGAGATGCTGTGCAGTGAGCCAGTAAGTAAGCACTCGCCAATTATACCGGCACTGCTGTCACCTTAATCCTAGACATTAGCCCGTATTACGGAGGCCAGCTGCTATACCGTTAATCGTCAGCAGCACTTCACGCAGCAGCTCAGGAGCGTCTTCACCCTGCTCACGCAGGTCACGCAGCTCAGCCAGCAGCTGCACTTGCATGTAGCTCAGCGGATCTACGTACGGGTTGCGGAGTCGAATAGACTCTTGAATGACCGGAACATTATCGAGAATCTCATCTTGGCCGGTAATCTGCAGAATCAGGTCAGACGTCAGCTTGTACTCCCCTTCAATCTGCTGGAAGATTCGGTCGCGGATCGACTTGTCCGTAATCATGTCTGCATATTCCTTAGCGATGATGAGGTCTGCCTTCGCCAGCGCCATCTGCAGATTATCAATCAGCGAAGTGAAGAACGGGAACTGCCCGTACATCGTCTTCAGCATCTCCAGATGGTCTGCCTTCCCTTGCACATAGCCTTGCAGCGCTGTTCCAGCCGCATACCAGGCAGGGAGCAGATAACGGCTCTGCGTCCAAGCGAATACCCAAGGTATCGCACGCAGATCCTCGAACCGGTCACTTCCCTTGCGCTTCGACGGCCTTGAGCCGATGTTCAGCTCGCCAACCTCAGGAAGCGGTGTCGATTCCTTGAAGAACGTCATGAAGTCCGGGTCTCGGAAAATAAGGTCCTGATACTTCGTCAGCGCCGTCTCCGATATGCTTCGCGACACTTCCTCCCACTCCGCAATCGCCTGAGGCTCCTCTTGCGGATACTTCGCCAATCTGGCCGCCGTAATGAGCGCCCAGGTTGCTTGCTCCAAGCTGCGATAGGCAATGCCTTGCATGGAATAACGTGAAGACAGCACCTCACCCTGCTCGGTGATCTTAATGCCACCGCCAACCGTATGAGGAGGCTGCGCCAATATACTCCGGTTCAGCGGCATTCCACCGCGGCCAAGAGCTCCGCCTCGCCCGTGGAAGAACTTCAGCTTCACATCGTATTGCTTCGCTGCCGCGGTAATCTCGTTCAGCGCCACTCGAAGCTCCCAGTTCGCCGTCACGACTCCGCCGTCCTTGTTGCTGTCCGAGTAGCCCAGCATGATCTCATGCAGGTTGCCTCGCGCCTCTACCGCCTTGCGATAGACTGGCAGCTCGAACAGCTGCTTCATAATCTCAGGTGCGGCATGGAGATCGTCAATCGTCTCGAAGAGCGGGACCGATTGCAGCGTACAGCGCACGGTACCGTCGGCTTCCTGACGGAACAGGCCGACTTCCTTCGCGAACACCATGACTTCGAGCATGTCGCTGGCGCCTTGCGTCATCGAGATCAGGTAGCTGGAGATACAATTGTCACCGAACTCCTGCTGCGCCTTGTAGATCGTCTGATATACATCCAGACACTCCCTAGTAGAGTCCGTATAATCCAGATGGCTCGATGTAAGCGGACGTGGATCACTAAGCAGCCCGCCGAGCAGCTTAGTCTTCTCTTCCTCCGTGAGGGAGGCATAATCACTCACGATGTTCATCTTGGCTAGAATCTCAGCCATTGCATTCTCATGCTCTTGGCTATGCTGGCGAACATCCAGCGCAGCCAGATGGAAGCCGAATAGCTCGACCTGACGGACAAGCTTGGCGATATGAGTATCTGCCGCGTAGTCGGCATAATGATGGCGAAGGCTTCGGTCAATGATGAGCAGATCCTCGAGCAGCTCCGAAGGGCTGTTGTAGCGCATCGGCGAGCCCTTGAGCGAACCGCCGCGGGTATTGGCCAGCTTCTCCAGCATGAAGCCCAGCTTAATCCGGTAAGGCTCCTTCACGTTGCGCCACAGCTCGATACACTTCAGCTCGACATGCTCTCGGTCCTTGCGGATAGATTCAACAAGCTCCTCCGTCACTTCGACGATATTCGTAGAGAAGCTAAGCAGATTCATCAGCTCGTTGATCTTCTCTTCGTACTTCGTCAGGACGAGCTCACGGTGCATCGTTAACGTCTCCCAAGTGATGCGAGCCGTCACCGATGGATTACCGTCACGGTCCCCGCCAATCCAAGAGCCGAAGCGCAGGTAGCTAGGAGCATGCCACTTCTTGCCTGGATAGTACTTGGCCAGGTTGCGCTCAAGCTCCTCGTATACCGACGGCATCACTTCGAATAGCGTCTCATCGAAGTAGTACAGCCCGTTGCGCACTTCATCAATAACTGTCGGCTTGCGGTCACGAAGCTCGTCCGTCTGCCACAGAATAAGCACTTCGTTAAGCAGCTTCTCTCGCAGCTTCTCCCGCTCACGATTCGTCAATGAAGGGTTGTCCAGCTCAATGACATCCTCGGCAATCCGCTGATGAATATCAAGCACAGCTCGCCGTGTTGCTTCCGTCGGATGAGCCGTCATGACTAGCTCAAGCGAGATTCCGCTTAGAATATCGGATACATCATCCTCTGAGATATTCAGATCCTTAAGCTCTTGCACTGCGCTCTCGATAGAGCCGCGCTGGACAGCTTCACCCGTAGAGCGATCATAGTCACGCTTCCGTCTTACCCGGTGATTCTGCTCCGCAATGTTCACTAGCTGGAAGTAGATGGCGAAGGCGCGAATGACCTGGTGACGATTCTCCGGCGTAAGCGTGGAGATGGTCGTCTTGAATTGCTCGTACAGCTCTGGAATGAATTCCGCACGAAGCGCTTTACTCGTTTCACGAATCTGTTCAACAATGTCTAGCAGCTCTCGTCCACCTTGATGAACAAGGACCTCACCTAGAATATTGCCTAGAAAGCGGACATCCCGACGCAGCAAGTTGTTCGATTGCGGCCGGTTCGTCGTTGTCACGGTCGATGCAGCTTGTTCCGACATTTGAATCCTCCTTAAGGTTTTCCGAAGGAAAACCTACTTCGTAAGCATTGGCTTAGGTTTTCCGAAGGAAAACCTACTTCGTAAGCATTGTAGCCCTTCACAGCACGACACTATGAGTGCATGAGACGGCAATTGATGAAGCACTTCTATCGTCCCTAAAAACGACACATTTTCACTATGTACCATCATACTACAAAACGACACATCGTTGAAGCCCTGGCACAGAATGTGCTAAACGAAATTGTTAGTTGTTCACATGTAATAAATTTCCTATAAAAATCTTCCCTAATTATGGAACTTCCTGTAGAATAGTGTCGAACATCATGAATGTGAGTTATTCCTCCAGCCGATGGAGAATGTATGGGGAGAAGAGAACAGGATGAAGAAGAAATTAGTTGCAGCAGCAGGAGTACTAGCGATTGTTACCAGTTCAATGGCGGTTGGAGCTTATGGGGCTACTAACCTTGAAGCCATTAAGGCGTATCTGAACAAGGGAATCACCTTCAAGGTGGATGGCGACACTTGGGAAGCCAAGGATCAATCTGGCAAAAAAATCTATCCCATCTCCTATAACAATACGACTTACCTTCCTGTAAGAGCAATTGGGGAAGCACTGGATGTTGAGATTGGCTGGGATCAAGCGACGAAGACCGTATCCGTCAACAGCGGCTACCTCGGTCTTCCGGATGCTGGCCTAGTGTTCGAGAATGGAGAGCTTACAGGCAAGGCGGGCGATTACTCCCTTGCTGTTGACGTAGGCAATGATTCGGGAAGAGATTATAAGAAGGTCGGAATTACGGCTTACTTCTACAGCGGAGACGATGAGATCGGTATAGCTAGCGGTGTTATTGAGAACATCGGTGATGGCGAGATGAAGCTGGCTAACCTTAAGACCTCTGATGACATTGCCGATTACGATGATGTTGTTATCTATGTAGATTACGCTTATTAATACAATCAAGATCACCTTAAGTAAGGAGCTGCAGTCCTCAAGGCTGCAGCTCCTTCTTCTATGATGAAGCATAAAAAACCCGTCACTGCGAGCAGCGACGGGCATCAGATACATTATTGGAATTAGTGGTCGGGACGACACGATTTGAACATGCGACCCCCTGGTCCCAAACCAGGTGCTCTACCAAGCTGAGCTACGTCCCGTGGATAAGTTCGGCAATAAAAAAAGCCTAAGCTTAAGGCTTAAAGATAATGAATGGAGCGGGTGATGGGAATCGAACCCACGCTATCAGCTTGGAAGGCTGAAGTTCTACCATTGAACTACACCCGCATAATAAGTGGTCGGGACGACACGATTTGAACATGCGACCCCCTGGTCCCAAACCAGGTGCTCTACCAAGCTGAGCTACGTCCCGACAATATTATACTCACTTGTGAAAAATAAATGGCGTGCCCTGAGAGATTCGAACTCCCGGCCTTTTGATTCGTAGTCAAACGCTCTATCCAGCTGAGCTAAGGGCACATGGAGCGGAAGACGGGAATCGAACCCGCGACCCTCGCCTTGGCAAGGCGATGCTCTACCGCTGAGCCACTTCCGCACATAATCTGCGTTGTTGCTGTCAGGTATTTCTCAACAGCGACAAGTAATAATATATCACCTTTCCTAGACGAATGCAACTGTTTTTTTAATAAATTTTTAAAGTTTTTTCTCTACTATAAATTAGGCCTGAAAAAGTTACTACTTAGATACCAACTCGCTAGCTGACCAATAAGCACTTTATACCCTATCCACGCTCGCATGACCTCGCTAGCTAATCTAAAAAACTAAATTGTCCACTCAGCACCCCGTAGCGGGAGAGCTAGCCGCTGACATCGATCGGCGCTATTCGCTGGAGCAGATGCCAGAGGCTAGGACATTTTAGTTTCTAAAGATACTAAGTAGTAACTAAATAAAGGCTTAAATGACTTGCTATGCTTACTGCCTGCAGCTGTAAAACCGCATCATATTAGGTACATAAGGCTGCTGCCCGCCCTAATGGCCATACAGCCTTCTGATTGCCCATATCAGGCGGCGTTCCCCTCGGTTGGTTCTTAAAGATACTGGAGCCCCTCTGCAGAGCTCTCTGTAAGGCGCTGCCTATAGGCAGCGAACATGGTGTGGGGCTGTGACTCTGTACTCAACAAGGAGACACTCTACAGCCTTCTACAGATGCCTCATATTGCATAGGCAGTTACGGATATAGGCTTAATTATTAATATGTACAATTAACGCCTGCATACGAATCACTCACATTATGTACAAAAAACCTTCAGAGCTATATCGCTCCGAAGGTCGTGTCGTTAAGTATGGTGCGCGTAGAGGGACTTGAACCCCCACGGTCGCCCGCCAGATCCTAAGTCTGGTGCGTCTGCCAATTCCGCCATACGCGCATGGGTGAAACTTATTATTACCTTTACAATACTAACTTGCCGAGGACATGTTGTCAAGCTAATGTCCTATCCAACATCTGAGAAGATGGTGCGCGTAGAGGGACTTGAACCCCCACGGTCGCCCGCCAGATCCTAAGTCTGGTGCGTCTGCCAATTCCGCCATACGCGCGTGGATGTGTTAGTACATAAATGGTGAGCCATGTAGGACTCGAACCTACGACACCCTGATTAAAAGTCAGGTGCTCTACCAACTGAGCTAATGGCTCTCAATGAAGAGAATGGCTGGGGATTCAGGGATCGAACCTGAGAATGACGGAGTCAAAGTCCGTTGCCTTACCGCTTGGCTAATCCCCAGCGTTATGGTGGACGCTGACGGGATCGAACCGCCGACCCTCTGCTTGTAAGGCAGATGCTCTCCCAGCTGAGCTAAGCGTCCATATGTGACTAACCAATACATGATGTAATGGAAGTGGGTAGTGGTGACCCGTAGGGGACTCGAACCCCTGTTACCTCCGTGAAAGGGAGGTGTCTTAACCACTTGACCAACGGGCCTTAATAAGAAAGATACTGGAGCTCTCAACCGGGATCGAACCGGTGACCTCATCCTTACCATGGATGCACTCTACCTACTGAGCTATGAGAGCATTATGGCTCCCCGAACAGGACTCGAACCTGTGACAACTCGATTAACAGTCGAGTGCTCTACCAACTGAGCTATCAGGGAACGATAGGAACCAGACATTCATTCAAGGTATTGTACCCTGAAAACTGGATGCGAAAGCGATGAGTGCTGAAGTCATCTTAAAGTCTTACATAG
>NZ_JBHSHW010000041.1:0-6629 GCF_042653305.1 Paenibacillus sp. GCM10023252 | reverse complement strand
AAAAGAAGAAAAGCTACGACTGATGTAAGATTGTATGGGTGGACTCCGGATTTAGGGGGCTGAGCCGATAATGCACCAGAATGGCAGCGAGTTGGGCGCGGCGAGCTCGATAAGGTGCAATACTGCACCAGAATGGCGGCTAGCTGGGCGTGGTGAGCGCGATAAGGTGCAGAAATGCACCATAATGGGAGCGAGTTGGGCGTGGTGAGCGCGATAAGGTGCAGAAATGCACCAGAATGGCAGCGAGTTGGGCGCGACGAGCGCGATAAGGTGCAGGAATGCACCAGAATAGCGGCTAGCTGGGCGTGGTGAGCGCGATAAGGTGCAGAAATGCACCAGAATGGCAGCGAGTTGGGCGCGACGGGCGCGATAAGGTGCAGAAATGCACCTGGGCCGCGCCGCTAGTGAGTTACGGCCAACAGGTCGCGCGCACTGCCACATGAGCACGGTTGTTATATGGATAAAAGCTGAGGCATTTACCTTTTGGATAGGGTGGATGCCTTTTTTTCATATCACAATGAGGTTGAATTGACAGCTTCACAGCGCTCACTTAGACTGGTGAGGTTGAACAAGATCGGGTCATTATTGGAGGCATAACAGCGTATGGCAAATGAATGGTTCACAGGCTGGCGGCATGTATTCAAGCTGGATCCAGATAAGGAATTAACAGACGAAGCGCTGGATGCAATCTGCTTGTCGGGAACGGATGCAATAATGGTCGGAGGATCTAGCGGGGTGACGTTCGAGAATACAGTGGATCTCATGTCGAGAATTCGCCGCTACGAGGTGCCTTGCGCACTGGAAGTGTCTTCAATGGATGGGGCTGTACCAGGCTTCGACGGGTACTTCATACCTATGGTCCTTAATACAGACCGAGCGGAATGGATTCTAGGCCATCAGACCATGGGGCTGCTCGAATACGGCACCTTCGTCCCCTGGGATGAGACGGCAGCGGAGGGCTATATTATTCTGAACGGCGAGGCGACAGCGGCTAAGCTGTCCGGAGCGAACGCGGGCCTCGGCACACAAGAAGTCATTGCTCTCACTCGGATGGCTACCCGAATCATGAAGTTGCCGGTCGTGTACTTCGAGTACAGCGGGCGGTTCGGGGATATGGAGCTGGTGCGACAGGCAGCCGCGCAAGCCGGGGCAGACAGCAGAGTGTTCTACGGCGGCGGAATCGACAGTGCTGAACGGGCTCGTCAGGCGGCAGAGGCTGTGGATACAGTAGTTGTAGGCAACGTCATCTATACCGATCTGGACAAGGCATTATCTACAGTCGCTGCTGTGAAGGACGCCAGCTATGTGAGACGGAATGGTTAGTACCTCTAACCCGGGCAAGCTGCATGCCGCACGGAGCCATCTCCCGTGTTACGAGAACAGATTAATCATGCCGACTATTCTCTGCTGAGATAAATTACTACGAAGTCTAAATTGACACCTCCATGCCCTTAATCTACACTGAGAGATAGGCGAACAAATGGGAACAAAGGAGTTAACCTATGTATCAATCGATCGGTATTGAGGAAGCGGTGAAGAAGCTTAATCCGCCGCAACAGGAGGCAGTTCGGGCAACGGACGGACCCTTGCTTATTATGGCAGGAGCGGGCAGCGGCAAGACGCGCGTGCTAACGCATCGTATAGCTTATCTAATAGAGAAGAAGCGCGTAGCTCCGTGGAGCATACTCGCGATTACCTTCACGAACAAGGCTTCCCGCGAGATGAAGGATCGCGTCTCTACGCTCGTTGGTCCGTCTGGAGAGGACATCTGGGTATCTACCTTCCACTCGATGTGTGTTCGTATCCTGCGAAGAGATATCGACCGGATCGGCTTCACCTCGAATTTCTCCATCTTGGATTCGGCAGACCAATTATCCGTCATACGCAATTGTATGAAGGATATGAATATCGATACGAAGAAGTTCGAGCCGAAGGCCGTTCAAGCTTCGATTTCAGGCGCGAAGAATGAGCTGATCTCTCCGGAGCGGTATGAGGAGAAGATTGGCGATTATTTTCAAGGGATAGTGGCTAAGGTATTCACGATGTACCAGAAGCGTCTCATGAGCAACAACTCGCTGGACTTCGACGATCTCATCATGATGACGATCAAGCTGTTCAAGGATGTTCCGGAGGTGCTTGAATTCTATCAGAACAAGTTCCGCTATATCCATGTCGATGAGTATCAGGATACGAACCGTGCGCAGTACATGCTCTGCAACATGCTAGCGGACAAGCATCATAATATATGTGTCGTTGGGGACAGCGATCAGTCGATCTACCGTTGGCGCGGCGCGGACATTACGAACATTCTCAACTTCGAGGAGGATTATCCGGAAGCCCGGACGATCATGCTCGAGCAGAACTACCGGTCTACCGCCAACATCCTGAACGCTGCGAATGCGGTCATTAAGCTGAACTCCGGCCGCAAGCCGAAGAAGCTGTGGACGCAGCAGGGCGAGGGCGATATGATCTCGCTCTATCAAGCAGACTCCGAGCATGATGAAGGATATTATGTGACGGGCGAGATTCGGAAGAATGTGAATGGCGGCCGCAAGTTCGCGCATCATGCGATTCTGTACCGTACGAATGCCCAGTCACGGGTCATAGAGGAGATTCTTATCAAGTCGGATATTCCGTATCAGATTGTCGGAGGCATCAAGTTCTACGATCGGAAGGAGATTAAGGATCTGCTTGCTTATCTGCGGCTGGTCTCCAATCCGGATGACGATATCTCTCTGCAGCGGGTCATTAATGTGCCGAAGCGGGGTATAGGCGACACGACAATGGGCAAGCTTGCGGAAGAGGCAGCTAGACGCGGCGTCTCCATCTACCGGGTGCTCGGCCAGATGGATGCGCTCGAGATAAGCGGCCGGACCCGTGCAGCGTTGGCGGAATTCAGAGACATGATTGATAACTTGACCCGAATGGTGGATTATCTGTCGGTCACCGAGTTGACGGAGAAGATGCTGGAGCTGTCTCAGTATAAGATGGAGCTGCAGCGTGAGAATACGCTGGAGTCGAAGGCGCGGATGGAGAATATTGACGAGTTCCTGTCGGTGACGATGGACTTCGAGAAGCGTAACGAGGACAAGACGCTAGTCGCATTCTTGACCGACCTGGCTCTAATTGCTGATATCGACTCTATGGACAAAAAAGACGAAGACGACACGCCCAAGGACGCCGTCGTCCTCATGACGATGCACAGTGCGAAGGGCCTTGAATTCCCGGTCGTCTTCATCATCGGGATGGAGGAGAGCATATTCCCGCATTCCCGCGCGCTCATGGACAATGATGAGCTCGAGGAAGAGCGCCGTCTCGCTTATGTCGGCATCACCCGTGCGGAGGAGCGGCTGTATCTGACTTGCGCGCGCATGCGGACGATCTTCGGCCGCACGAGCGCCAACATGCCATCACGCTTCCTGGAAGAGATTCCAGAGAGCGTGAAGCAGGCAGCCGCGCCCGCCGGCACGATCGGCGGCAGCGGACGCTTCAGCGGCGGAGCCGGCGCCTCATACGGCGCCGGCAGCCGCTCAGGCGCAGGCCGCGCGCCAGGCTATGGCGCGCCGGCTGGCGCCGGGGGACGGCCCCCTGGCAGCGCCTATGGGGCCGGAGCCGCCGCGGGCGGCCGCAGCAGCGTGCGCGTGAGCACGCCGCTGGATGCCGCCGCCCGGGCGGGCGGGGCTGGCGCCGCCGCTAGCGCAGGCGGCGAAGCCTCGGGCTCGTTCGCGGCGGGAGACCGTGTCGCTCACGGCAAGTGGGGCGAGGGTGTCATTGTATCCGTCAAGGGGACGGGCAATGACATGGAGCTGCAGATCGCATTCCCGGCACCGGTCGGGATCAAGCGGCTGCTGGCCGGCTTTGCGCCGATTACGAAGGTGCAATAATCCGTTTCACTCTTTCACTCTTTTAGCTTACACGACTTACACGAACACCACGGAACGGTGCGGATGAACCATCTTTTACATGACAGCATAGGAAGGCAGCATCCGATTAGGGATAACGCCTGCTGAGGAGATGGTTCAAGCTGCACCGTTCTCTCTACATATAGCAA
Source organism: Paenibacillus sp. GCM10023252 (assembly GCF_042653305.1). Classification (NCBI taxonomy): domain Bacteria; kingdom Bacillati; phylum Bacillota; class Bacilli; order Caryophanales; family Paenibacillaceae; genus Paenibacillus; species Paenibacillus sp. GCM10023252. Next base: position 2,578 of record NZ_JBHSHW010000041.1, on the reverse strand, counting down.
GGTTCACTATGATTAAGAGAGGGGGCTTCCTCGTGGAAGTCAACACGCAGGCAGAGGTGCTGCAGCGCATGAAGGAGCTGGCGGAGGAGATAACCCGTCACAATTATCATTACTATACGTTAGACAAGCCTACCATCTCTGACGCGGAGTGGGACAAGCTCTACGACGAGCTGGTTGGGCTTGAAGTATCGAGCGGCCTCGTGCTGCCTGATTCCCCAACCCAGCGGGTAGGCGGCGAGGTTCTGAAGGGATTCGAGCCTCACCGTCACCGCTCCCGTCTATGGAGTCTCGACAAGGCACAGAACTTCGAAGATCTGGCCGCATGGAACGGCCGCGTCTTGCGAGGCATCGCCGACTACAACGCCAAGCATCCGGACGAGACACCGCTGCCAGAGCCTCAGTATGCGGTGGAGTACAAGTTCGACGGGCTGACGCTGAACCTCACTTACGAGGATGGCCAGCTTGTTCAAGCTGCGACGCGCGGCAACGGGGTTAATGGTGAGGGGATACTGGCGCAGGTGAAGACGATTCGCTCGGTGCCTCTGACAATTCCTTTCACGAACGGGATTATTGAAGTGCAGGGGGAAGGGATCATGTTCCTCTCCGTCCTTGACAAGTACAACCAGACTGCGGCTGAGCCTCTTAAGAATGCTCGTAATGGAGCTGCAGGCGCCCTTCGCAACCTCAATCCGAAGACGACGGCGGAGCGGAAGCTGAATGCGTTCTTCTACAACATCGGCTATGCAGACGGCGTCACATTCGCTACCCATCAGGAGCTTCAGCAGTTCCTGCATGACAATCACTTCAAGGTGAATCCGTACGTATCGTACTGGAATACGCTTGAGGAAGTGCAGGCTGAGCTGACCCGGATTGCCGAGCTGCGCCCAACGCTTGACTTCTTAATTGACGGAGCGGTCGTGAAGCTGGTCGATATGCGTACGCGTGACGTGCTGGGCTATACCGACAAGTTCCCTCGATGGTCGGTCGCGTTCAAGTTCGAGGCGGAGGAGACGACGACCGTGCTCGAATCCGTATCGTGGAACGTGGGCCGTACGGGCAAGATTACACCTCTGGCGCGAGTGGAGGCCGTTGAGCTGGCGGGTGTGACCGTGCAGAACTGTACGCTTAACAACGTCGGTGACATTGAGCGCAAGGGGCTGAAGCACGCCCTAGGCACCCATGTATTCATACGCCGCTCCAATGATGTGATCCCTGAGATTCTAGGTAAGGCAGATGAGGCCGAGACTGGGGAGGAGATCGTCTATCCGACGGCCTGTCCTTCCTGCGGTACGGAGCTGGAGCAGCGCGGGGCCCATCTGTTCTGCAACAACAAGCTGGGCTGCCGTCCGCAGATTATCGGGCGTATTACACACTTCGCGACGCGCGATGCGATGGATATCGAGACATTCAGCTCGCAGACCGCGGAGCAGCTCTATGCCGAATGCGAGGTGCGCGACCCTGCGGATCTCTATGCCCTAACCTATAATGATCTTATTAATCTAGACCGCTTCGGTGCCAAAAAAGCCCAAAAGCTTCTCGATGCCCTCGAGAAGTCCAAAAGCCGTGACCTTGCCGCGTTTCTATACGCGCTCGGCATCCCGAATACCGGCAAAGCGACGACGCGCGTCCTTGCCGACCACTTCCTCAGCCTCGCCGCTGTCCGCTCGGCTGCCCTTGAAGACCTCATCACGCTGCCGGACGTCGGCGGCATTGTGGCAGAGTCCATCGTCTCCTTCTTCGCCGATGAGACCGTGGCCGCGAGCATAGATAAGATGCTCGCGTACGGCGTGAAGGCCGAGGCCGAGCAGCCGGTGGAGGTGCGTACGGATAGTATTTTCAATGGCAAGACGGTTGTACTCACAGGTACCCTGAGCTTGATGACACGCGACGAAGCAGCGAAGAAGCTGGAGGCTTGCGGGGCGAAGGTATCAGGAAGCGTATCGAAGAAGACCGACTTCCTCATAGCTGGTGAGAGCGCGGGCAGCAAGCTGACGAAGGCACAGGAGCTTGGCATTACGATTATAGAGGATGAGAATGAGCTGCTTAAGCTTCTAGGTGAGGGATAGCTTCTTCCTTGTCTGTTGACTGTGCGCACTACGGAACACCCTTTGATAAGCGCGTCCAGTAGCGGGTATTCGAAGGGTGTTTCTGTTTTCGGTAGAGCATCGGAGCAATTACCATTTTTTGTTGTTTGCAATGTCTTGTAGATATGTGTTACATTATTTCTTGTCGCTTCGGGGCATACGGCAATAACGAATGAGAGCAGCTAAGCCGCTTGAAAATAAGTTGTTGACAAGCCTGAACGAAGCTGGTAAAGTAATACCTTGTCACCACGGAACAACAGGAAACGACATAAGGTGACTGCAACAAACAAGTTCTTTGAAAACTGAACAAATGGATCTTGTCATCCGTTAAATAAAGCTTTAAACAAGCTAGCAAGTCTAGTGAGCTACAATCTTTCTACCGTGAGAATAATCCATCGGCCTTCAGCCGAAAGATTATTCCACTTTAATGGAGAGTTTGATCCTGGCTCAGGACGAACGCTGGCGGCGTGCCTAATACATGCAAGTCGAGCGGA
>NZ_JBHSHW010000040.1:0-32663 GCF_042653305.1 Paenibacillus sp. GCM10023252 | reverse complement strand
GCTTTATTGCTTTCCGATCTTTCGATCGGGGCAGTTTCACTCGTTGTTCAGTTTTCAAAGAACAATTACTTCTTCATTTCTTCTGTGTGTCGTTCGCGTTTACCTCAGCGGCGACAAGAAATAATATATCACAGGTGCCTAGTTTAATGCAAGTACTTTTTTTAAAAAAGTTTTTCATTAACATGAATCACGATCTCAACTCCACCATACTGCCTCAAACCGGCGAGTTCTAATCTATCACAGCACGCAAAAAGAAGTCAAGAGGATACCCTCCTGACTTCTATCCTTCATTAAAGAGTTAGAACGACGTCATGCTGTGCTCCATCATCCCTCAGTTCTACAAATGGCCCCTCATCAACGGAATAGACTGTAATGTCCATCTCTTGATTATCAATGACCAGCTTAGATATCCCAGCCGACTTGCGTGAAGGATTAAGAACATGCAGGTGGTAGGTGGAATCTCCATAGCGATATTGAATCGTGAGCTCTGGCCAACTGCTAGGAACACACGGCTTCAAATGAAGACGCAGTCCTCTGCGGCGAATTCCGACGATCCATTCGAGCCCTGCTTGGTACATCCAGCCGGAAGCCCCCGTATACCAAGTCCAGCCTGCATGACCTGGATGCGGCCTCTCGGAGTAGATATCTGCCGCCATGACGTAGGGCTCACCATAATACGTCCTCACTTCTGCAGCAGTCTTCGTATGCGAGATTGGATTGAGCATATGGAACAGGTCGTAGGCCTTGTCCCCATCCCCAAGTCCGCACCAAGCTAGGATGCTCCAGATGACTCCGTGGGTGTATTGCCCACCATTCTCCCGAATACCAGGCGGGTATCCTTGTATATAGCCTGGACTCGGATCCGTCCGATTGAATGGAGGGGTGAGGATGTGCGCGATATTAAGCGTGCGGTTCACCAGCTCACGATCGAAGGAACGCATCGCTTGCAACGCCTTGTCGTCTGCTCCTAGTCCCGATAGGACTGACCAGGACTGGGCAATGGAATCAATCCGGCACTCCGCATTATGAATGGAACCTAGCCAATCGCCTGAATCTGTGAATGCTCGGCGGAACCATTGACCATCCCAGCCAGATTCATTCAAGGAAGCAGCCAGCTTATCCCGAGTTGCCTTGTATCGATCCGCTCGTTCATAGTCGCCTCTGCTCGAACACAGCTCTATGAACCTGCCCAGTATATGTCCCTGGAACCAGCCAAGCCAGACGCTCTCACCACGTCCCTCTGCACCGACAAGGCTCATGCCATCGTTCCAGTCCCCGATACCCATTAACGGCAGACCGTGCTCTCCGAATCTAAGGCTTCGCTCAATCGCACGCAGACAGTGGTCCATGACCGTCCCGCTCTGCTCGGACTGCACCGTCTCTTCATAGCGCTCGTGCTCCTCAGCGCTCAGCTCATTACTGATCAGATAAGGAACCGTCACTTCAAGCACACTCTCATCCTCTGTATGCTCCAAGTAACGGCTGACCGCATAAGGAAGCCACAGCAGGTCATCGGAGAACTTCGTGCGGATTCCTCTGCTCGTCTCCTCATGCCACCAGTGCTGTACATCTCCTTCAATATATTGGTGCGAGGCATGCAGTACGATCTGTGCTCGGGTAAGGTCAGGACGGCTATGAAGCAGCGCAAGCGAATCCTGCAGCTGATCGCGGTAGCCGTATGCTCCTCCAGCCTGGTAGAAGGCGGTTCGCGCCCACATCCGGCATGCCAAGGATTGATAGAGGAGCCAATTGTTCATCATGATATCCAGCTCAGGTGAAGGAGTGGAGAGGGTAATGCCTCCTAGCCTGTCATCCCAGAACTTCAATACCGCAGCATATGCTGCTTCACAGTAGCTTGGCTCTCTGTACGCCTGCAGGAGCTGAGCCGCACCTGACTCCGAATCGGTGCAGCCAAGAACGATATAGATTGTCATCTCTGCTCCCGGACTCAGCTCGAGCTTCGCTTGAACCGCGCCGCAGGACTCATGATGCGGACCAGTGGCTCCAGATAGCCTCTCGCGATTCATTGCGGCTGGCGATTCATATTGTCCGCCTCGACCGATGAACTCCTGCCGGTCGACTGTCCAGCTCTGCTCATACGCTGAAGCGGCATTCACAGCCAAGAACGCATACGCCTCGCGGAAGTTCTCCTGATAGGCGTTACGAGCGATGAGCGCTCTGTCCGTTCCTGACCAATTCGCCACAACATACGAGGCATTGCCTTCCCTCTGAACGCCGAGCACCCATTCGGCGTAGTAGGTTGCAGATATCTGGCGAGGCTGGGCTGTTGTATTCGTTAGTCGTACCTTCAAGATCTTGATCGGATTCTCAAGCGGCACGAAGACTGTCAGTTCCTGCTTCAAGCCGTTGTTCTCTGCTTCGAACCGGGTATAACCGCGGCCATGAGAGACGGTGCAAGCAGGATGCCCTCCTGAACGAGTCGAGCCAAGCATCCAATACTCGCCGCTCTCTTCATCACGCAGATAGCAGATCTCACCGGGCGGATCGAGTGCAGGGTCATTGGACCACGGCGTAAGCTTGCACTCTCGGCTGTTGCGCCACCACGTGTAGCCTGTGCCGAGCTCCGACACGAGGCATCCGAACTCCCGGTTCGCCATCACATTAATCCATGGGGCCGGAAGGGGGTTGCCCTGCTTGAGCAGCATCCTGTACTCCCTCCCGCCATCCGGTGTGAAGCCTCCCCATCCATTGAAGAAGACTAGAGCTGAAGAGTCATCCGTATCTTGAGGTGCCGGATAACGATTAAGCGGTGCTGTAGTAGACAGCGGGCCTGGCAATACAGTACGTGAAGCCCCCGCCTTCAGCTGGGCCTTCAAGCTTGCTCCGTCGGCATGAAGGACTAAGCGGGCTACGGTGAATAGGAGAGACTTATCCTCTTCCCTCAGATTAGCGGCTGCAAGCACATGAATTCCTCCTGCCTGGCTAGCATACTGCTCCATCGTACGTCGCAAGGCGTCCTGCAGATCCTGCTGGTATCCGCCAGCGGATTCGTTCAGAATGACGAGGTCGAACCCTATTCCTTGTCTGCGCAAGTAGTCGAATCCGATACTCAACTTCGTAATGAACGGCAGATCTGCGATGTCGGCAATGACGGCAATAACAACAGGTCGATCTCCAGAGATACCGTGTGCCCATAGCCCTTGTTGGCCGAACGTATTCGCTCCAATCGCTCTCTCCCGCTCCAGCTTCATAGGGGCGGTATAGAGCACTCGCCCAGCCATAGAGCCATACACCGCGATATCTGCCGGGGAGAGATGCATATGCTGCAGCTCAATCTGACTGCGAGTCCAAGCGAGCTGATAGACTTGGTCAGCTTGCTGTTCCGTGGCGAGCCTGTCCGCAAGCTCTGCCGCCTGCTCCTTCGTATCCGCTGCGCCTGTTACCGCAATCAACGTCGTCTGGGCTCCTGGGGCGAGGCTTAATCTCCTGCGCATGACGAAGGCCGGATCCGCGACGGCCCCTTGGGCTGAGCCGAGCTTAACCGCAATTCCAGCAGGGGAGGACAGACCGTGCCCTCTGCCGATGAAGGCTGCCCGGTCCGTCTCGTACTCGGCAGGTCCAATGGAAGCTCCGCTTCCTGATAGCTTGTGCACGGTCCACCAAGCCTGCTCTTGTCCGCTACGTGGACGCTTGCGGGCGAGCATACATTCCTTCTCCTCATCCACCTCAGTCTCAATGAACAGCTTGGTGAAGGCCGGATGGGCCCGATCCGCATCAGGAGCGGCCATGGCCAGCTCGATGAAGGTCGTAACCTCTAAGATTCTCTCTGCTTGGCTGTGATTCGTTAGCGTCAGACGGCGGACCTCAGCATTCGTGTCCGAGGCAACGCCTACTTCAAGCTTAGATTCAATGCCGCTTCCTTCGCTCAAGAATATCGCTCTATCCTGCGTGAACTGGACGCGAGTCTTCCCTGTCTCTTCCGAGCCGCATGGCAGAGGAGTTGGAGACCACACGCGATTGCTCGCTACATCTCTAATGTACATATAGCTGCCCCAATGATCGGTAACCGGATCTTCCCGCCAGCGGGTAATCGCAGTCCCTCCAAGCCGGATGAATCCACTCCCGCTGTCCGTCACCACCGAGGTGAAGGCTCCATTCGAGTGAATGGACACCTCTGGGACGAGGTTATTCCCGCCCTGCAGCACCCTTAGCGGCACGCCTTGCAAGGCAGGAGCCTGTGGAGGACGAGCCCCGGCAGACAGCGGCTGAATGACCCTGGAGGTCCGGGCAGGTATTCTCTCCTGCAAGAGCAGCTCCGCCGCCTGAATCCGCTTATCCCGGTGAAAATAATCATACATCGGCGTAGGAAGCAGCAAATTAGCCAGCGTCAGCAAGCTCATTCCTTGATGATGGGCCATGAAGCTCTGGATAACCATCGATGTCCGGCCATTCGGCATACGCTCTGGCGTGAAGTCTATCGCTTCATAATAGCCATACTTGCCTCGAGCACCCAGCTTCTCCATACGCTCCAGCCCGGCAAGCCCTTCCTTCCCGGCGAATGGCAGTGCCATGACGGCTGCATATGGGGCAAGCACGAGATCGAGCTCAAGACCGCGCTTGAAGCCGAGCCCGGGCACACCAAATGCCCGGTACTGATAATTCAGCTGGTAGTCGAAGGCATAATAGCCTGACTCGGATATCCCGAATGGCACTCCGCGCTGACTGGCATACTCCAGCTGCCGCTTCACAACGCCGCGGTAGGTCGAATCCCAGATGGTGTCCCGATACGTCCGCATAATAAGCCAAGGCATCAGATACTCGAACATGGTGCCTGACCATGAGACTAATGTCTTCTCCCCTCCAAGCTTGCGAACCGTACGGCCAAGCGCCAGCCAATGTGACACAGAGATCTGGCCAAGCGCAATCGCAACGAAGCTCGTCTGGCGAGCCTCCGACGCCAGCAGGTCATACAGGATGTCATCTCTGCGGCCGCTCGCCGCATGATAACCGAGAACGAACAGCTTGGAGGCATAGTCATATAGCGGCCGGAAGTCGGTCGATACAATCAAGCTCTCCAGCCGCTCAAGCAGACGCTCAGCCCTGTCCCTCCAAGAACCTTGATCATTCTCAACAGACAGCCTATGCTCCAGAGCCTGCTTCACGGTCATCAGGCTGGCAACGAAGTTGCCCGAATCTACAGTAGATACGTAGGCAGGAGGAAGGGTGGACAGCGTCATCGTGTCGTACCAGTTATAGAGATGTCCATGCCACTTGTCCATCCCTTCGATTGTTGCAATCGTCCTCTCCAATCGCTCAACCATCTCAGCCGAGTCAATGAACTCGAAGTCCCTTGCTGCAATGACGGCCGTGAGCAGGAAGCCGATATTCGTCGGCGAGGTGCGATGGGCAACACCATTCGGAGGATCCATCTGAACATTATCTGGCGGAAGCCAGTGATCTTGCTCTGTGGCATAATCCTCATAGAAGGCCCAGATCTCCCGCGCTAGCCGAAGCAGTCCCGTACGTTCTTCTGCTGTGAAGGTAAGCTGCTCCTGCTTAACCGGCTGATTGAACATTCGAACGCCGAGCGGGGCGGTTGCCCAGAGCACACATAGAGCGATGCCGGACCAGTATGGACCAGGATCGGACTGCAGCAGGGAGGCAAGCAGCACGAGGGCGATGAGCAGAATGCCTGCACCGCTCCCGAGCAGCAGCAGTCGTCTGCTTCCCTTGCTTCCCCGCTCAATATGCGAGAAGGACGTCCATTCGAGCATGCGCCGCTTGCTCACGAGCACTCGATACAAGGTGCGAATGACCGCATCGAGCAGGACAGCCGCCTGGAAGGGCAGCGTCCATATATAGAGTAGAAGGTGCATGGCGGTGCTCCAGAGACGCTTCGGTTGGTAGATGATATTTTCGACGAAGGAGAGCTGCCTTAAGATAGGCAGCAGGAGCGTTAGCCCAAGGAACGCAAGCCATCTCCCCGGACTGCCCGGCAGGACGGTTAACCCTAATACGATCAGGATTAGGTACACGATTGGCAGCAGACTGCGGCGCAGGTTGTCGAGCATCTGCCATCTGGTTACTAGCGCAAGATCAACCGGCCGCGGTGTCCCATGCTGATCTCGGACGCGTGGAAGAAGCCAGCAGAGCAGCTGCCAATCGCCTCGCACCCACCGGTTCATTCGCTTCTGATAGGCACTGAAGGTGGATGGATAATCGTCAATCAGCTCAATGTCCGACAACAGCCCTGTTCGCAGGAAGCCTCCCTCCAGGAGGTCATGGCTCAGAACGGAATTCTGAGGAATGCGGTCGCGAAGCAGCTCGCGGAATACGCCAACGTGAAGAATGCCCTTACCGGTGAAGATCCCGTGGGAGAACGCGTCCTGGTAGGGATCAGAAGCTGCGAAGGCATACGGATCTACCCCGGGCTCTGCTGAGTAGTAGGCAAGTCTGGAACGCATCGCAGACTGATGGCTCATGCCAATGCGCGGCTGCAGAACGCCATAGCCCTCCACTACTCTCGTGCGGGATGCATTCAGACGCGGACGATTGTATGGCAGATGCATCGTGCCTATCATGCGCTGAGCGCTCCCCATGGGAAGCTGCGTATCTGCATCGAGCGTAATCAAGTATTGAATGCGAGAGAGCACCTCTCGCTCACCGACCCTAATGTGATAGCTCGTCTGCTCGTCGCCGCCGAGGAGCTCTATGAACTCAGCGAGCTTGCCCCGCTTGCGCTCCCAGCCCATGAACACGCCCTCGGAAGCATTCCACTGTCTGCGGCGTTGATAGAGATGGAAGGTGGTGCCGGTGCTCTCGTACTTGCGCCCAAGCTCCTCGATCCTCCTGGTTGCATAAGCTTCCAGAGCCGCATCTGAGGGCATCTGCTCTTCGGGCGCATCGGTGAAGTCACCAAGCAGTGCATAGTGAATATTCGGATCCCGATTGGCCAGGTAATGAATCTCAAGACGGTCTGCGAGCTCGTTCACTTCTTCCTCGTTGGACCAGATGGCCGGTATGACGACCATCGTCGAGGCATCCGCCGGCACCCCGCTTGAGAAGTCATAGCGCAGTATAAGCCGAGGCTGATAGCATCGTTCAATGAATAGATGAAGCAGCGTAATTCCCCACTCGCTAGCAGGCAGGAGTAGAGCGATAGCAAGAGCGGCCCATCCGAGAGGGGATAGGGATTGCCCTGCACTTATCCAGGCTGCCGCTGCAAGGAGCGACAGTAGGAGCAGGCCAATCAGCATGGCAAAATAAGTGCTGATCGCCCGCTTCTTCACATGCGTACCCGGAAGAGGGCGAGGCTGGCTGCACTGTCTAAGAGAATGCTGAAGCGCAAGCACTCCTGTCGGCTCAAATAAGTAATAGGCGGCGAATGATTCCCGAGGCTGCTCCTCTGCGGATTGGAAGACCGCTGCTGCAAGCTCCATCGCTTGATGGGCAACCAGGGTCTCGGTCACGTTCATCCGGCGAGACAACGTCTCTACCCGCTTCAGGATAGCATTCCTGGAGGCCGCATCCAGCTGAGGATAGAGGCCGGAAGGATCACTGCGGAGCGTCCGATCCAGCAGGGAGATTCTCTCGAACAGCCCGTTCCAGTCCCGCCTCTCATTGCTGCGCAGACTTGTAATGAGATTGCCGGCGGTCAGTTGATAAGAAGCTTGGAGACGATGCTCGTACGTGACGATACGATCAAGATCCTCGGCACCATTCTCGAACTTGCAGATCAGCCATTCACGCACCGATGTAGTATCCTCGGCCCATTCTCTAAGCTGAGAGATGAGGTGTACGATCCACGGACCGGATAACGGGAAGGAACGTCCCGCTGCTTCAAGCTGTGCAGATACCGCCTCACTCGTTATCGTCGAGGGGGACAGCTGTGCGAGCAGCCGGCTTACTTCAAGCCCGACCTCGCGCCGCTCTCGTACATAAGACATCGTCTTCGCTAACCGGCCTATTAGAGCCACACGCAGGACGAGCGGTATCGCATTCGTCTCTGCCAAATTCAGAACGGACACTTCCTGATACGCATTAAGATAGGTCAGCAAGGTGTCCTCATCGAATACTCCGTCCACTGCGTCGAGGTACTGTTCACATACCGAGCGAATTCGCAGACTTGCTTCATCTTGAAGCACCGGAAGTCGGCCGAGCGCTTGCTGGGCAAGCTGCGTCTGCACCTCGATGACCTGCTCCTCTATGAATTCTGCATTATCCAGCAGCCATTCTTCAGCCGGCCCCGTATGCATAGGTGATGCAGCAGAATGCCGATGCAGGAATGAGACGAAGTCCCTCAGGAGCTGGGAGTCGGTGTAGAACGGCTTCCATATAACCGAGGGCTGGAACCGCTTGGCGCCGATACTGTGCTGAAGCGCAAGCTGACGCGCCTCTTGCTTAAGCTGGTCTAGATTATAAGTCATGAGTCCCTCCAGGCATCTTGTTGTTCCATGGTTATCCATTGGATAGAGCGATTAGGCAGACATGGGTAGAACAAACAAATTATTGCCATATATCGGATGTTTTATGAGCGGGGAGGGAGGATCTGTATGAAAAAAAACCGTTCGCACGGGGGCGAACGGCTCGAAGCTTCTCGGTTATTAGTCGGTTATTAGTCGGTTATTGGTCTATTATTAGTCGGATATTCACAGGTTATCGGCCGGTTAGCGGTCGGGATGATTCGTGCTGTTCGCCAGCTTCTCTTGTGCCATTCGGATCATCTCTCGCACCATCGTGCCGCCAATCTGTCCACCGATCTGGCCGGCATCCTCTGTCTTCAGATTGCCGTTATAGCCGGACTGGAGGGGGATGCCCAGCGCTTCAGCCACTTCAATCTTCACATCATCCGGACGCTCGGGGTTAACCGTATAGCCTTCCTGCCTCATCACTTCTCCCTTGAATCGGCTCATCGCCTGTTCAGCACCCGGGACGAGCAGCTTCCGCCTGCTTCTTCTTGCCATTGCAGATCCCTCCTGTCAGTAGATGTTCTTGCCGTAGAAGATCTCATCCATCTCCATCTGGACACTCTCGGTAATCTCACGACGGTCCAGGGCGCTCAGCTTGTCCTTCGTGTAGCCGAACAAGTAGTTGTTGAGGTCGAACTCCCGCAGCCTGCACTTCGTATGGAAAATATTCTCTTGATATACGTTCACATCAATCATGTGATACAGATCCTTGATCTCCTCCGGAATATAATTCTGAATGGAGCTGATATCGTGGTCGATGAACAGCTTGTGCCCATGAATATCTCTCGTGAAGCCTCGTACCCGGTAATCAATCGTCATAATGTCCGTATCGAAGGAATGAATGAGATAATTAAGCGCCTTAAGCGGGGAGATCTCTCCGCAAGTAGAGACGTCAATATCGGCCCGGAAGGTGCTGATTCCTTCATCGGGGTGGTATTCGGGATAAGTGTGCACCGTAATATGGCTCTTATCTAGATGCATGACCACCGCATCGGCAGGCAGCGGACCGGGCGATTCATCGAAGGAAGCCTTCGGCGCCTCCTCCACTGGACCTTCCGAGACGAGAATCGTGACACTTGCTCCTTGCGGATCATAGTCCTGCTTCGCGATATTGAGGACATGCGCTCCGATAATATCGGTAACCGCCTGGAGAATACCGGTCAGACGATCTGCATTGTATTGTTCATCTATGTAGGCGATATACGCCTCCCGCTCCTCCTTCGTCCGAGTGAAGCAGATATCATACATATTGAAGCTGAGTGACTTGGTCAAGTTGTTGAATCCGTGCAGAGTAATACGCTGTTCCTTCGTTAGTGACATGAATAATACCCTCCGTTCTAGGCTGCCTTCTTGTTCATTATTTCCCTGTGGGTGATTAAACATCCAGCCCGCTTCATCGCCTATGTACCCGTTCCTTAGGTGGGCCTAAACAAGTGGGGCAGGGCAGGCTTCTCGTTGATAGGCTATTCCGCCAATGGCTTCCGCCCTATGAATCCGTCATGCCAGCCGTGGTAATGGGTAATCCGCTCTTCGCCTTCCTTCCAGCAGAGCAGGATAGACTCCTCGCCCAGCAAGCCTGGAAAGTCTAGAAGGCCTGGACTAATCGACTTCACAAGCACACCTTGTCTGTGGAAGTTGCCAAGCATGAGGTCAGCTTCCATCTTCATGAACTCAATAACTCCCTCTTCCTCGAAAAAGAGGTCCACCGCCACACTTGGCTCGGAGTGCTGCTCCCTCTTCGCCCTCTTCAGCTCCGTGTACTTATCCTCTATATCGCTTACCAGTGCTTGCAGCTTGCCGAGCTCCTCGCGCAGTGCAGGCAGCATGGCGTTCGCTTCGCTTACCGTGAATAATCTAGATTCCATAGATAACCACTCCTTCACACAGAAGTGTACTTCATTGCCTGCTGTCCTTCAACAGGAAGACACCCCGACAGGATTCGCCAACTCCCACGCGCGAACTAAGATAGTATAAGTGGCGAGATTAGAATGGAAGGGAATGATGAAGGTTGAAAAAATATGACATCATCTTCATAGGAAGCGGTCATAACGCGCTAGTAGCTGCCGCTTACCTTAGCCGGGCAGGGAGGAGCGTACTCGTCCTGGAGAGGAACGATCGGGCGGGCGGATTCCTGCGAACGGAGGAGCTTACCTTGCCGGGCTTCAAGCACGACGTCTACTCCGCTGCTCATCCCCTCTTCTTGACGGGACCTGCTTATGCCGATCTAGGCAAGGAGCTTGAGACTAGAGGACTGAGCTATGTGAATACAGATCTGCCAACCGGGGTATCTATGGAGGATGGGCGAACAGCCGTCTTCTCCAGGTCGATGGATGAGCTTATCGCCGAAGCCGAGCGCCTTGCACCAGGAGATGGGGCCGTGCTTGCCAAGCTGTTCGGTGACTTCCAGCCATATGCAGGCGATGTATTCTCCCTATTCAATCAGGATCTCACGAGCAAGCAAGCGTCGTCGACGATTCACAATCTGCTGCATGATGAAGGCAAGCCGGGCTATTCCGCCTTCGCTGCTTCCTTCCTATCCACAGCAAGGCAGGCGGTTAGCGGATTCCAGTCCCCAGTCATGCGGGCGATGCTCGCCCCTTGGGTAACCCATCTTGGCCGAACACCGGATGAAGTCGGCAGCGGACTATGGGTGCCTCTCACCGCAATGGCACTGATGGGAGGCGGGATGCCGATCCCTGAAGGAGGAAGTGAGAAGCTGGCGGAAGCACTGGTGAAGCTCATTACGGATGGGGGAGGAAGTATTCGGACCGGGGTGCTGGCGAAGCGCATTGTCATGAAGCACGGGAAGGCTGTCGGAGTGACCACGGCGGAGGGGGAGACATTGGGGGCCAAGCTGGCCGTAGTAGCATCCACAGGGCCTGATCAGCTCTATCTGTCCCTGCTGGAGGGAGAGTCCCTCTCCCCGCTACTAGTAGAGCAGGCTAAGAATTACCGTTACGGACGAGGCTGCGTACAGATTCAGCTGGCGCTGAGCGAGCCTCCAGCCTGGCCGGATTCCCGCTTCGCGAAGGTCGGTCAGCCTCACCTCACCGATGGACTGGACGGCTTCACGCAAGCGATCGCTCAGGGAATGGCGGATCTGCTCCCGATTAAGCCTACCTTCACGGTTGATTGTCCTACGAATCTCGATCCGGGGCGCGCACCTGAAGGGAAGGCCATCATGCGGATTCAAGTACTGGAGGTGCCATGCCGGCCACGTGGTGATGCGGCTGGAGAGATCGATGTTGGGGATGGAACCTGGACGGAGGAGCTGACCGAACGGTTCACCGAGCGAGTGCTTCATGTGGTCAGCAAGCATATTCCGAACATTCCAAGCGCTGTCCTAGCGAAGCATGTCATCACACCAGCTGCGATTGCAAGATTCAACCCGAACAGCGGTCCTGGGGATCCGTACGGCGGGGCTCATGACCTTGCCCAGAGCTATCTGCTCCGCCCGCTGCCTGCGCAGCCGAGTCATCAGACGGATATTCCGAACTTGTTCATGCTCGGTGCAGCCACATGGCCGGGCCATGGCATCAATGGAGGCTCCGGCTATATAGTTGCTCAGAAGCTATTAGCGCTTAGCTGACAGGGTAATTGTCAATCCTAATGATAGCAGGTACAATCGTTAAGGTTATGAAGGCTAACGCCGCACCTAGAATCAATTAGACGGAGGAATACAGTTCGTTATGCAGAATGCAATTGGAATAACAGAAAGACCGCCGCTTGGCCAGAGCTTGATGCTCAGCTTCCAGCATCTGTTCGCCATGTTCGGCTCAACGGTACTCGTGCCGAACTTGCTCGGCGTTGATCCCGCCGTCTGCTTGCTTATGAACGGAATCGGAACGCTTCTCTATCTCTTCATATGTAAGGGTAGAATTCCCGCTTATCTGGGGTCCAGCTTCGCCTTCATCGCTCCAGCGGGAGCAGTTATCGGTCAGTCTGCCTCCGGGGGAGACGGTTATGCAGCGGCGCTTGGCGGCTTCATTGCCGCTGGCGTAGTGTTCTGTATCGTAGCCCTCATCATTCAGCTCGCCGGTACGAAGTGGATTAACGTGGTCTTCCCTCCGGCAGCGATGGGCGCGATCGTAGCGGTCATCGGACTGGAACTGATTCCAGTTGCTGCGAGGATGTCTGGATGGATATCGGACGGCAAGCCTGATTGGTCTCCGGACGGCAAGACCATTGTGCTATCTCTCATTACGCTGGGCGTCACCGTACTTGGCTCCGTGCTGTTCCGCGGATTCATGCGAATCATTCCGATTCTCATCGGAATCATAACGGGCTACTTCGCAGCTTACCTCATGGGCATGACGAAGTTCACCGCGGTAGCCGAAGCAGGCTGGCTGGACCTGCCAGCGTTCACAACCCCTGTGTTCGAATGGGCGGCGATCCTGACGATCGTCCCCGCTTCTCTAGTTGTCATTGCGGAGCATATCGGTCACTTGGTCGTAACGGGCAACATCGTGAACAAGGATCTGTCCAAGGATCCCGGCCTGAACCGGTCCATGCTCGGCAATGGCATCTCGACGATCCTATCCGGCTTCGTCGGAGCGACGCCTAACACCACCTATGGGGAGAATATTGGCGTCCTCGCCATCACGCGCGTGTACTCGACATTCGTCATCGGAGGCGCAGCCGTGATTGCCATCATCCTGTCCTTCTTCGGCAAGTTCTCCGCTCTCGTGGCCAGCATACCAACACCGGTCATGGGCGGTGTATCCCTGCTGCTATTCGGTGTCATCGCTGCCTCCGGGCTGCGCATGCTCGTCGAGAGCAAGGTCGACTACAGCAAGCCGGCCAATCTCTACCTGACGACGATCGTCTTCGTGACCGGACTTAGCGGCGCGAAGGTTGTATTCGGAGACTTCTCGTTATCCGGTATGGCTCTCGCCACGGTATCGGCCATTATTCTAAGCCTGCTGTTCAAGCTGTTCGAGCTGGCACGCCTTATGAACGACGGGGATGGCGGAGCGAATTCACACTAGCCTATTCTATTGTAAGGGCCGTCACCTGGTGATTATACACCTTGGTACGGCCCTTTTTTTTCACGCTATTCATAGACTTCATCCAACCGGCTCATGCTCTCATCCTCGGCGATGCTCTGCACAGTATCCGCGGTAATGAGGATCAGCTCATAGCTCTCTCCGCTCTGCTGCTTGCCCAGCGCCCTCTCCTTGTAGAACCGCGCACCGCTCTCCGCTGCTTCCTCGTCGTAGAACAATAGCAGCCCCTCCGTCTTCCGGACAAGAAGCTCATCCCGAGCCTTCAGCTGCCAGCCTCCTTGATAGGGTTGCTTGCTGACGAAGCCGTAATAATCAAGCTGCCTGACGATGTCGCGATAGTACGTCTGCTTCTCCTCCTTCCACTTCTCCTCAGGGTTCAGATAAGCAGATAGAATAGACAGCTTCAGCGATGGATATTGCTCCTTCAGTGCAAGGACGACCTCGCAGCCCCACAGATCGACACCGAACTGCCCCGGCGTAATGACCCATTCCAAGCCTTGCTCAGCGAGCGGAAGGAGCTTGTTGTAGAGAGCCTTCTTAATATAGGGAATTCCCTTATGCTTCTGATCATAGATGCCCAGCTCATGGGCGCGATAGCCGGTTAACAATAAGTTCTTCATGCCCCTATCATAACGCTACAGGACGAATAAGTCGATGAACCGATGGACCGGCATCTGCTCCAGCCGCTCCTGATCCTGGCAGACGGCCAGCACCGCCTTCACCTGCTTCGGCGACAGGCGCGAAGCGACATTGACTTCGAACTTCTGCTCGAGCAGCGGTATGCCCTCCGCGCGCCGGCTGCGATGGCCGATCGGGAACTCCACCTCTACCTTGGCGCTCGCGGTTCCATCCCGGTACAGAATCTGGACGCTGTTCGCGATGGAACGCTTCCCTTCATCCAGGTACTCCGATGTGTAGCGGGCATTCTCGAACGTCACCATCCGCTCGCGCAGCGCATCAATGCGTGGATCCTGTGCCGCGACGTCTTCATAATGATCTGCAGTCAGCTGTCCATGAAGCAGGGCGACAGCGACCATATACTGCAGGCAGTGATCTCGATCGGCCGGGTTATGAAGCGGACCCGTCTTGTCGATGATGCGCAGAGCAGACTCTTGTGTAGTCAATATGATCTGCTCGATCTCATCCAGCCGCTCGGCTGCCTCCGGATGGAGCTGGATCGCGCATTCCACGGCGGTCTGTGCATGGAATTCCGCGGGATAAGCGATCTTGAACAGGATATTCTCGATGACATAGGAGCTGAAGTCTCGCGTGACGCGGATGGGCTGACCCTTGAACAGGACGTCGGAGAATCCCCATCCCTCCGCGGACAGTGCCGACGGATAGCCCATCTCGCCCTTCAGTGCCAGCGTAGCCAGCCAGACAGCGCGGCTAGTTGCATCGCCGGCTGCCCATGACTTGCGCGAGCCCGTGTTCGGCGCATGCCGGTAGGTACGCAGCGAATGCCCGTCAATCCAGGCGTTGGACACCGCCGCGATGATCTCATCCTTCGTGCCGCCGAGGAGATGGGTGACGACGGCGGTTGAGGCGATTTTCACCAGGATGACGTGGTCCAGCCCTACCCGGTTGAAGCTATTCTCCAGTGCTAGGATGCCCTGCAGCTCATACGCCTTGATCATCGCTGTCAGCACATCGCGCATCGGAATGGCTCCGGCCCCGCTCCGGGAGATGTAATCGGCAACGGCAAGGATACCTCCGAGGTTGTCTGAAGGATGGCCCCACTCCGCTGCGAGCCACGTATCATTGTAATCGAGCCATCGAATCATCGTGCCCAGATTGAAGGCGGCTGCAGCAGGATCCAGCTGGAAGGACGTGCCCGGCACACGGGCTCCCTTCGCAACGGCCGTGCCTGGGACGAGGGGACCCAGCAGCTTCGTGCACTCCGGATAACGCAGCGCGAGGAGAGCGCAGCCGAGTGAATCCATTAAGCAGAGCCGAGCAGTCTGGTAAGCTTCCGGGCTGTCGACGACATAATAGGCCGCATAAGCGGCAATGCGCTGGAGGAGTGAATCCGGTTCAGGTCTGGCGTTGCTGGTCGAGATGGATATGTCGGTCATGTTAGGCTCACCTGCCTTCCTTAGAGTCTCTGCTCGAGGGGTAACCAAGGGAGCGGATCAGGTCCGCTGTAGTCGGCTGTCGGCCGAATCAACCGGTTATTGTCACGCTGCTCCATGATGTGCGCCGACCACCCGCTAATACGGGATAAGACGAAGATCGGTGTGAAGAACCGCGTAGGAATGCCAAGGCTGTAATAAGCAGAGGCGCTATAGAAGTCGAGGTTCGCGAACAGCTTCTTCTCCCGCATCATGACGCGCTCGATACGCTCGGATACTTCATACAGCTTGAACTCGCCCGCCTCCTCCGCCAGTCGCTTCGACCAGCGCTTAATAATGTCTGATCTAGGGTCGGAGATAGAGTAGACGCGGTGGCCGAAGCCCATAATGAGCCGCTTCTGCGCCAGCAGCTGGACGATGCCCCGCTCCGCCTCTTCGGGATTGTCGAACTTCTCAATGAGGTCCATCGCCCATTCATTCGCTCCTCCATGAAGCGAGCCGCGCAGCGTGCCGATGCCGGTCGTCACAGCAGAGTAGAAGTCGGATAAGGTTGAAGCCGTCACCCGGGCAGCGAATGTGGAGGCGTTGAATTCATGCTCCGCATAGAGGATGAGAGAGACGTCCATCGCCCGCTCATGCAGCTCGCTGGGGACACGTCCATGAAGCAGCCTGAGGAAGTATCCCGCAGCTCCCTCATCCTCACCGCTGTCCGTCGAGATGCGATTGCCGCTCGTCTTGTAATGATGCCAATAGAGCAAGATAGACGGGCTGCACGCCAGCAGCCGTTCCGCCAGCTCCGCCTGGCCTCTGCCTTCCTCCTCAGGCTCGAAGGCGGCAAGCGCCGAGATGCCGGTACGCAGCACATCCATCGGATGCGTCTTGGCCGGAAGCTGCTCCAGTATCTTGAGCAGACCGCCGGGCAGCTTCCTTAAGCCGGCAAGCCTGCTCCGATAGGCCGTCAGCTGCGCCTCATTCGGAAGCTGTCCATAGATGAGCAGATACGCTGTCTCCTCGAAGGTCGCTCTTGCAGCGAGATCTTGAATGGAATACCCGCGATACGTTAATCCTCTGCCTTCCTTGCCTACGGTAGAGATAGCGGTTCTGCCTGCCGTAATATCCGCGAGTCCCCCGCTCTTCCTAATGGCCATTGTCCTTCCCCCTCTGCTCATTGTCCGCGAACAGCTGATCCAGCCGCTGCTCATAGCTCTCGTACTTCAGCACTTCATACAGCTCTGCCCGTGTCTGCATGTGAGGAAGGGCAGCCTGCTGCGTACCGTCCTTCCGAATGGTCTCATACACCCATGCAGCGGCCGCGCTCATCGCCCGGAATGCGGATAGCGGGTACAAGGCGATGCTCACACCTGCTTGCTCCAGCTGCGTGATCGTATAGAGAGGCGTACGACCGAACTCCGTCATATTCGCCAAGATTGGCACGCGGACTTCGTCAGCGAAGCGCCGGTACTGATCCAGGGAAGTGAGCGCCTCGGCAAAAATCATATCCGCCCCAGCCTGAACGTAGGCTATAGCCCGTTCAATCGCAGCGTTGATGCCTTCCGCAGCCACCGCGTCTGTCCGGGCCATGACGACGAAGGCTTCATCCCGCCTCGCATCAACGGCAGCCCTTATTCGGTCCGCCATCTCCTCCCGGGAGACGACGGCCTTGTTGGGCCGATGCCCGCACCGCTTGGCAGCGACTTGATCCTCAATATGAACCGCTGCAGCCCCGGCTCTCTCCATCTCCTGAATGCATCTGGCAATCTGCCAGGCATGACCGAAGCCGGTATCGGCATCGACGAGCAAGGGGAGCTCCGTGACGGCCGTTATCCTGCGCACGTCGTCCAGCACTTCGCTCATCGTGGTCATGCCAAGGTCAGGCAGCCCGAAGGAAGCATTGGCTATACCGGCTCCCGACAGGTATAGCGCCCGATAGCCTGCACGCTCTGCGAGCAGGGCAGAGTAGGCGTTAACGGCGCCTGCGATCTGCAGGGGGCGCTCCAGCTCGAGCGCCTGGCGGAGCCGGAGGCCTGCTGAGGCTGAACTTGGGCTTAGGCCTGGAATTGAGCTGGAGCTGGAGCTTGAGATTGAGCTGGATCTAGAGCCAGAGCCAGAGCCTGAACTTGAGTCTTGGATTGGGCTTGGGATCGAGCTAGAGCCAGCGCTAGAGCTTGAACTAGAGCTAGGTTCACTCATGACGGCCACCTCCCTATCTCAGCATCATATTGCTAATGACCAACCGATGAATCTCATTCGTCCCTTCATAGATCTGTGTCACCTTCGCATCGCGGAAGTACCGGGCGAGCGGCAGACTGTTGTCGCAGGCCGAGGCCCCAAGCAGGCGAATAACTTGACCGGTAACCGCTACGGCGGTATCGGAGGCGAACATCTTCGCCATGGAGGCTTCCTTCGTGCAAGGCCGGCCGGCTTGCTTCAGGGAAGCGGCGCGGTAGACGAGGAGGCGCGCCGCTTCGACCTGCGCAGCCAGCTCTGCTAGCTGCGCTTGCCTCGAGGGCGAGGGAGGCGCTAGCGGCAGCGCCGCCTCCAGAGCTGCTTCGGCGATGCCAAGCGCCTGCGCGGCAATGCCGATTCGGCCGCCGTCGAGCGCGGCGAGCGCGATGGCGAAGCCTTGTCCTTCCCGGCCAAGACGCTGCGCTGCCGGCACGGCCATCCCTTCATAGGCAAGCTCGCACGTGTTCGAGCCATGCAGCCCCATCTTGCGCTCCGGCGGACCAATGCGAAGGCCCGGCGTCCCCTTCTCGATGAGGAAGGCGGTAATGCCGCGCGATCTGGCTCCCTTCTCGGTGACGGCGAAGGTGAGATAGAGATCTGCCGCACCGGCGTTGGTTATGAAGATTTTGGAACCATTCAGGGTATAGCATTCGTCGTCGCGAACAGCAGTCGTGCGCATGGATGCGGCGTCTGAGCCCGCTTCGGCCTCGGTCAAGGCGAAGGCGCCAAGCCATTGTCCCGATGCAAGCCTCCGCACATAATGCTGCCGCTGAGCTTCGGTGCCCTCTTCAACGATCGGCAGGGTGCCCACAGATGTGTGCACCGACAGAATAACGCCGAGCGCAGCGCTGACCTTCGAGATCTCATGGATGGCCGCAATATAAGAGATATAGTCGCCCCCAGCCCCACCAAGCTCCCGAGCAATCGGGATGCCCATCCAGCCCCGCGCCCTCACCGCTCGCAGCAGTTGGGCCGGGAACTGCTCCTGCTCCTCCATCCCCTGCACAGCCGCTGCAACCTCTCCCTTGGCAAAAAGGCGAACTTCCTCACGCAGCGCCTCCTGCTCCTCCGTGAACCGCAGCTCCATAGCTGCACTCTCCTCCCTACACTTCCCCGTACGTGTAGAAGCCGCGACCTGTCTTCCTGCCGAGCCAGCCCGCTGCCACGTACTGCTTGAGGAGAGGGCATGCCCGATACTTGGAATCGCCTCCGAACCCGGCATGGAGGGTCTCCATAATAGATAGACACGTATCTAGTCCGATGAAGTCAGCAAGCGTCAGCGGTCCCATCGGATGGCTCATGCCTAGCTTCATCACTTGATCAATGGCTGCCGGCTCTGCAACCCCTTCGTATACCGCATAGATCGCTTCATTAATCATAGGCATCAAGATGCGATTGGACACGAATCCCGGTGAGTCCCGAACCTCAATCGGGGTCTTGCCCAGAGAGGTAGCGAGCGTGACCGTCTCCTCGAACACTTCGTCACTCGTCGCAAGTCCCCTTATCACCTCGACCAGGGGCATGACAGGGACAGGGTTCATGAAGTGCATGCCGACGACTTGGCTCGGTCTGCGGGTTGCAGCAGCGAGCGTCGTTATCGGAACAGAGGACGTATTGCTCGCCAGAATAGCATGCGGCGGACATCTCGCATCCAGTGTCTCGAACAGCTGAAGCTTCAGCTCCAGCTGCTCAGGCACGGCTTCAATGACTAGATCTGCCCAAGGCGCTCCCTCCTCCATATCGCCGGTCAAGGAGATCCGTCCGGCAATCTCGGCTGCTCGCTCCGAGGTCATGCGCCCCTTCGCTACGCTGCGGGCCAAGCTGGCCTGGATGCTGCCCAGTCCGCGCTCTGCGGCTTGAAGGGATAGATCACAGAGGATAACGGAGTACCCGCCTGCGGCAGCAACCTGGGCAATGCCGCTTCCCATCTGTCCAGCTCCGGCTACCATGATAGATTGAATGGCTTCCTTGGATGGTCTGGATGGCAACGGCATGAATGGCTTGGATTGGTCGGATGGGTTGGATGGGTTGGATGGGTTGGATGGGTTGTATAGCTCTGTAGGCATGAATGACTCGGATGAACTAGATGGCTCTATTGGCTCGGTGGGGTCTCTCATAGCAGTCTCCTCCTCCCCTATGTCTCTGCATCCCCTGTATCTGATGCATCTCCTGCATCCCCTGTATCTCATGCATCTCCTGCATCCCCTGTATCTCATGCATCTCCTGCATCTCGTGTATCTCGTGCATCTCTTGTATTTCGTGTATCTCGTGAATCTCCTACATCTCGTGCATCTCCTATATGTCCTGCATCTCTTCCGTCTCCTCTGCTACTCCCCAGCTAGCCTTCGACTCGCACAAGCAGCGCGTCTCCTTGGCCGCCCCCGCTGCAGATGGCTGCGATGCCAAGTCCGCCGCCCCGTCTGCGGAGCTCGTGAATCAAGGTCAGCACAATCCTCGCTCCGCTTGCTCCAATAGGGTGACCGAGTGCTATCGCTCCCCCGTTCACATTGACCCGTTCAGCAGGCCAAGGCACATGCCGGCCGCAAGCCAGCACGACGGCAGCGAACGCTTCGTTCACTTCCCAGAGATCTATCGCTGCTGCCGAGTATCCCGTCTGATGGAGAAGCTTCTGTACCGCAAGCGCTGGAGCGGTCACGAAGTTCGGTGCTTCCACGCCTATCTCCGCGTGGCCTAGGATAACTGCGTATCCCTGTCGTCCTTCCCGCTCAGCCAGCTCCTTCGAGAGGACGACAACAGCTGCGGCTCCATCGTTCACACCAGGAGCGTTGCCTGCTGTAATCGTACCGTCACTGCCCGTAATTGAAGGCAATCCAGCCAGCTTGGAAGCATGGGTATCCGGTCTGGGACCCTCGTCGCTCTGCCCGGTATTAGCGCTATTAGTAGCAGAGGCCCCTTGCTTGCCCTCGCCCCCCGACTCTCCCTGCACAATCTCTTCGGCAAGCCTGCCTGCCCCGGCAGCAGAGACGGCTAGGACGTGGCTCCGCAGCGCCCACTCATCCTGCTCTTGCCGGCTGATGCCATACTCAGCCGCTACTCGATTGCCATGCTGTGCCATTAAGACATGGTCATAGGCACACGTTAATCCATCTTGAATGAGCAGATCCGTCAGCTTCGTATGCCCCATCCGGCTTCCCCACCTCGTACTATAGCTGGCATATGGAATATTGCTCATGCTCTCCATACCGCCTGCCACGATTCGCTGGGCTCCGCCGCAGCGAATGATCTGATGCGCGAGCGTAATCGCTCGAAGTCCAGATGCGCAGACCTTGTTAATCGTCTCTGCGGGGACACTCCAATCCAGGCCCGCTAGTCGGGCTGCCTGCCTGGCTGGATTCTGTCCGGCCCCCGCTTGCACCGCCATACCTATCAACACCTGATCCACCTCGGCCCCATTCGTCGCGGTACGCTGAATAGCTCCTTGAATGGCAATAGCTCCAAGCTCTGCGGCTGAAGCGCTGCGGAATATGCCGCCCAGCTTCCCGAAGGCTGTCCTTGCACCTCCGGCGATGACGGTCTCATGCATGACCGCACCGCCCTCTGTTGCCGCTGCTAGGCAGGTAAGCCCCAATGCTCTGTGCGTCTCTCATGTAGCGCTCCACCCGGTACTCGCGCATATAGCCGTATCCGCCGAAGATCTGAACCGCTTCAGTCGTAATTGCAGCCGCTGCCTCCGCAGCGAACCTGCCTGCAATGTCGGCCTGCTTCCAGCAGGAGAGTCCTTCATCCATCCTCCACGCTGCCTGATAGGCAAGCAATCTGGCTGCTTCCAGCTTCGCTGCCATATCAGCGATCTTGAACGCGATCGCCTGGTGCTGGCCGATTCGCTTACCGAACTGGCTGCGGCTCTTGGCATAAGCGGCAGCTGCTTCCATTGCAGCCTGAGCGACTCCAACAGCCTGCACAGCCGAGCTTAAGAGCTCCAGATCTGGAAGTGCAGGACCGTCTCCATGCTGCTTGAGCAGCAGCAGCTGATCCTTAGCTGCTCGGCAGTCCAGGAATTGAAGCTCTCTCGTAGACAGGGAGCGCAGCCCCAGCTTGCTCTCCTGGGCACCCAGTTCGAATCCAGCGGCAGTCAGGTTCAGCATCAGGGCAGCTCCGTGGTCTGGCAGCAGGATGACGTAGAGATCTGCAGAGCCGGCATTGGCAATATGACGGCAGACCCCTCCCAGCACGAGTTCCTCTCCCAGCAGTTCGCAGCCTTCCATACTCGCATAAGCTGCGAGCTGCTTGCCTTCCGCAAGCTCACGAAGAATAAGGCCCCTTCGCTCTTCACATTGCTGCCTTGAGATAATGAGTGAAGCATGAACATGCGCAGCTAGTGAAGCACCGGTTGAAGCGCACACCCGCGACAGCTCCTCCACCGTTATCGCATAGGTCAGCCAGTCGCTGCCCGCGCCGCCTTCCTGCTCCGGCCACGGAATTCCGGTCAGTCCAATGCGGGCTAACTGATTGAATACATTCTTGTCGTACTGCTCTTCCTCATCCCGCACACTTGCCCCAGCGGCAAGCTCCCCCTCAGCGAATTCTCTTACCGTGCTTCGCACCCATTCCGCATCCTCACTCAGCTCGAATCTCACCCGCCGCTCTCCTCCCTTCCCTATCCCTTGGACAAAGTTCGACGGTATCCGCATGTATTATCTTATGAGGGAGATGAAGGCCGCATGATACAATTGTTGCTCCAATAGAGTCTGCAGCGACTGATGTGGACACGATGAAGAGCCCTCTACATCCATGTAGAAGGCTCTAGGTCCCTGTAAGCAGGCTATATGGAATTAAGACGACCAAGCGTCTTGACGACGTGTCCAATCAACCGAGATAGATCCTCCATCTGATCCTCATTAATTCGGCTGGGGAAGTTCACAGTAATCGTATTGCTGTACAGCTTAGGCTCGGAGCCATAATTGTAGCTAATCGTCTGTAGCGGCTCGACCTCTGGCTGCCAGACCTCTTCAATGATCCGGGAGATCAGCTCGCATCTAGCAGGCATGTCTGGATGCAACATGTAGAATCGGACCTGCAGCGTGCAGCCAGGCTGCTCCCCGGTCATCTCCAGTATCTCAGCCGCCAGGTCCTTAAGTGATGCTTCCAGGTACACCTCAGCGAGCACATCGCTGTTCAAGCCCGTCTGCTTGAACTCAAGAGCGAAGTGTCTGGACATGAGTGCCAGCTCTAATCGATCCATTCGATTCGTCACGGCAATCTGCCCCGTTAGATTGTCCAGGTCATAGACTTCATTCTCAATCGCCACCTTGAGGTTATCGAATACAGTAGGATCGAACATGGATGGGGTCTCCTTTCTTTTCACACACACACACACACCACATTGTATCACAATCTCTAAGCTCTCCTCTGTTACTCTCCCCACGCAATTGGGTAATTGGACTTATACGGATACACATGAGAGGAGAGAACGTTATGTATATGAATCAGCCTGAACCAACGGAGCTGCCTGACATTCATCCTGATAAGCCTGAGGTCACTCCGCCGTCCGTGCCTGAATTCGAACCTCCGGAGCATCCGAAGCCAGAAGTGACTCCTCAGCCAATTCCTGAAGTAGAGCCGACTACGATACCAGAGCTTCCTCCTAATGAGGAAGAATAGCCTTAATCCTGCAAGATGTGGTTCCTTCCAATATAAGGTCTATGATAAACTATGGCTAGCTTGCTTATGTTGACAATTGGAGTGAACACCCTTGCGCTTGATATCAATCAACCACTATGACCAGAATACGATGCAGCTAGCGAAGCCTGTCTATGATTCAAGGCGCAGAATTCTACTTGCTGAAGGAACGACGATCCATCCTAAGTATCTCGAGCGGCTGAGAGCGATTCATATCTCTCATCTTATTGTAGAGGATAAGGAATCTGAAGGCATTACGCTGGAAGAGATGCTAGATATGCCGACCTGGCTTAACATTATGAGCATTGTGAAGCAGTGCTTCGACGCGATTCGATTGCAGCAGCCTATACCGCTCCGAAGTGTCCTTCAATGTATCGGACAACTGCTAGGCGAGCTAAGAACCCGCCCTATCCTGCTCCCTATCCCTTCAACCGTCATTGGCCAGGAGATGAGGATCTATGCGCATGCTGTGAACGTGTGCCTAATGTCCCTCCAGGTTGGCAAGCATCTAGGCTACACGGAGCTGCAGCTTCGGGATCTGGCTCTCGGATGCATTCTTCATGATATTGGCAAGGCTGCGGAGCTGGATGATCCGGCCAAGCACCCGGAGAAGGGCTTCGAGATTATGCGAAGCGTGTGGGAGATTAGCATTGTATCTGCGCATGTAGCCTTCCAGCATCATGAGACGATCGATGGCAGAGGCTACCCCCGCGGCATTCAAGGAGACCAAGTGCATAGATATGCTCAGATCTGCGCGCTGTGCAACTTGTATGATCACTTAATTACTGATGAGGGTGTTCAGCCTCATGAAGCCATCGAAGTCATTATGGGGCAGAACGGAATGACTTACTCCGAAGCTATCGTCCACGCCTTCCTCAAGGCCATTCCGCCCTATCCTCCTGGCACGAAGATTCAGCTTAGCGATGGGCAGGATGCCATCGTCACCCGTATCCGCACACCCTTGCAGCGACCGGACATTCGTTATCTGGAGAGCTTGGAGGAGCTGTCACTGTCGGAGCACCCTACGGTTATGATTGTATCTGCCAAGTAATCGGAAGACCCCAGCGCCAATATGATGGCACTGGGGTCTTGTCGTGTATGGGTCCGGAAGGCTTATCGTTACAATTCGCCGTACATTGCTCTCTGCGCCTTGCTCACGGCGTCAGCTTCGTCTGTCATGCCGCGCTCTATATACAACGTATTCAGCCGATCCATAATCTCCGTTCGTTCTTCCCGTTCCTGCACATGCTCGAGTGCTTGCTTCAGAATGTGGATAGCGCGATCGGTGTCTCTGAGTTCTGGTTCACCGAACAGCCAGTACATATCGGACCAGGCCATCCAGCCCCAGCCCCATTCCGGATTCTCCTTCAGGTACGCTTCGAACAGCTCATTCCCCTTCGGCGCATCCCCCAGCTTATAGTGCATCTCCGCAATCGTCTGTCTTCGGTTCCACTGGTTGTAATCATCCTTGTCGCTGGAGGAAGCGAGGTACTCTGAACAGAAGGCCAGCCTTCTCTCCGCCCAATTGCTATGCTCATCCGATAGATTAGCTAATGCCATATCGAAGTCTGAAGACCAGTTGTAGACGGGTTCAGGACCGCCTGTTAGCTCCTCATCGAAGGCTTCCATCGTGTCTGGCCCTTCTGTACGCATCACTTCCTTAATCGCTTGCCATAGCTTCCACCAGTGCTCGCAGGCCTGCTCGGTATGACCGGCTTTTAAGTCATTATATCCTGCTTGCATGAGCTGAATCATGTTTGTATGCTCTGCTTGCTTCATTCTATCCACCACCCCGCTGCGTTTTTTCACATCCCTAATAGTAGCAAACTAGCGGATGCAATTCCAACTGCAGCGGGGCTTCTTGTATTATTGACTTCGTTAACGCCTCTTCGAACGCATGACGGGGACTGAACCTGTGCGACGGCTGCTGCGGGTAGCAGCTGCATTCACCACTTGACCTCTAGATTTGCCTCCGGATTTACTCCCTGACTTGTTGCCGCCAGACTGGTTGTCACTCTTATTGTTTTTGTTATCTTTTTTAATGGAGCGGATATGACTAATCTGGACTCTAACAATTTCCTGGTCCTTAGTTACTAACAATACTGTATTCTGACGAACTTCAGCCAAGAAGCCTTCTACCTTCTCAGGCCCGCCCCAGTTCATCTGAACGAAGTTGTTCGTGAGCTGTCTAAGCACACCTCGGAAGTTATTCGCCTGTATGAATGGATCTCGTCCACCATTCGTCAAGTTTCCATCTTTGTTGCCGTCCTTTACTACAGTCACACTTTTAATATGATCTGTGCTTACATAGACGACACCTTCCTTCGCCAGCAAGACAAGATAGTCGCTTTTGACAGCTAGCAGCTTCCCTTGTATAGACTCTGGACCTCCGCGGTTAATTTTGACAACCTGCCCTACCAGCTCCCCTAGTCCATTCACACGGCCATTACTGCGATTGCCGCGGCTGCCGTCGCTGCGGTCCCCCGAGCTTTTGTCATTGTGCTTGCATTTGTCTTTGCTCTTGCCGCAACCACAGCTGCAATAATACTTATCACTGTAGTAACAGCCCGTCCAGAATGGATCCTGCCACCAGAACATGCAATCATCCTCCATCTCTCCCCCCAAGTTATCCTGAGGGATTATTTGTAATCTATTTATATGTATCCAGTCGGCATACGGTACTAGATTAATAGACTATTTTGGATAGATTGGGGCATCTGTGTGTATAAAAAAAAAACCTGCAGAGGTCATTCCCCTCCACAAGTCATTACTCAATTCCTGTCTACACCTGCTCTGCAGCAGCGGAAGCTTGCTTCCTGCTCAGAATCGTGTTCTTCACATACGTCATGAACTGCGCCGCAAGCTCTGGATCGAAGTGCGAGCCGGAGCATACCTGGAGCTCCTCAAGTGCTTCCTCATACGTCTTCGTACGTTGATAAGGCCTCTCTGTCGTCATCGCATCGAAGGAATCAATAATACAGAGCAGACGGGCCAGCCGCGGAATCTCTTCGCCCTTCAAGCCATGCGGATAACCCTTGCCGTCATATCGTTCATGATGAAGCTCGACGAGCGGAACAAGCTCGCGGTACCTTCCTGAAGCAAGCAAGATCTCCTTCCCCCAAGTGACATGCTTCTTCACCATCTCCCACTCGCCCTCGGTGAGTCTCGACTTCTTGTTCAGAATGTCACGGGGAATCTCAATCTTACCGATGTCATGAATGAAGGCCCCCAGCACGAGCAGCCTGCGATCCTCTTCATTCAACTGCAGGAACTCTGCAATATCCAGCGCATACGAATAGACCCGCTTGGAGTGCTTGTACGTATAGATATCCTTCGACATGAAGATCCTGACCTGCTGCTCGATCTCCTCAAGATCCTTAGCATGTCCCTCCGGAAGAGCATTGGTGTCCGCCCTCTCACTGTGCATCCATACTGTATTCTTCCCCTTGGACTTGGATATGTACTGAGCTTGGTCGGCATGGTCAATGAGCTGAGACTTATCGTACAGGTCCTGCTTCATCTCCGCAATGCCGGCGGAGAAGGAGATGCAGCCATGAGGGAACACTTCAACTCCGGTGAAGGTAGAATCATTCGTCTTGCGACGCAGTACGTTAATAAATTCCCTCCCTTCCGCCTCCGTTAATCCTGGCATTATGATCGAGAATTCCTCGCCGCCGTAGCGGGCAGCCGTGAATCCCTTAAGCTCACACTCTTCTCTAACGAGATTGCCGAAGAAGCTGAGCAGCCGGTCTCCTTGAAGATGTCCGAAGCTGTCATTGTACCGCTTGAAGTCATCCAGATCGAGCAGAGCAAGCGAGAACGTCTTGTGATCATCCCGGTACAGCTTCATATGCTCCTCAAGCTTGTCCTCGAAGTAGCTGTGGCTGAACAAGCTCGTTCGCTGATCCTTGTTAGCCTTCTCGCTCATCTGACTATAGATTAAGAATAGCTGTTGGAAGGCATGAGACAATAGCATACCAATGGATAAGAACAGGAACAACCCGAACAGTCGGTTGTTCGTAATTAGGATAACAAGCACGAGCGACAGCAACAGCGTGCTCAAATATGCGAACAAGGCGTCCTTAATAATTTCCTTAATAATGATAAATAGCTTCCCCTTGTATAGCAGGAAATAGTATATCCCTACCATCAAGACATTCAGTATGAAATACACACTAAGCGCCAATATGTATGCAATTAAGTTATTGGATTGGAAAGTGCCTGGTGTCCCTTCTAACAGTCGGAAAGTAACGGCAGAGCCTAAAATCATAAACGTGTAGATGGAAAAATTAAGCACGTGCTTCCACCATGCGACCTTACGTCGGTTAATGGCAAAAATAATAGAGCTGATAAATAATATTAATAGAGTAAACTTGTCACCATAAATAAATATACAAGCTAGAAAAACGGAGGAATCCATCGACTGCTGATTGCCTTCAGGAGGAATCTGAAACATAAAATGTTGAAAAATTAATACGGCTCCTACCATCGCATAGATTAAAATCCAATCCGATAGTCCGTATTGTGCGTAGGATTCTCTTAACGTTGTTGCGAAGCACAAGATTCCCGCAACAGATAATACAATCGCATAGCGATGTCCCGGCTGCCGAAGTCCTATTATTAACTTCAAAATAGTTCCTCTAGCGACATTCACGACTCTCAGCTCCTTGGGCACCGAAGATATATTGAAAAAGGAAACACGTCACAACGACATGTTTCCTTAATATTAACCTATTCTATTAAGAGATGTAAGAGAAATTAACCAATGCGGAAACCAGATGTCAGAGCGATAACAACGGAAGCTACGATAACCGTATTCAGCGCTAGACGTGCGAAGTTGATTTTTTTCATGGGATGTGCTCCTTTCTTCATTAAGATTAATTATGTATGTGAAGGGTCTTGGATGTACGAAGGTTGTTCTTAGCCGTACTCTGTCTCAGCATGATGGACTTGAGATACATGAAGATCCCCACGTTCATAATGATGTCCCCTATGCTAATTGCCTGAGTCCGAGGATAAGGAGGAGAGAGCGGGATGATGTCTCCCAGGAAGCCTAGCCTCGTCGTATGATCCAGCAGGATGTGCTTGGATACGACAGTGCCCTCTTGCAGCATCTGCAGATAGACAGGGTCGAGTACCGAAGCGGCCTCGACAGAGACCGGCATCTTGCCGCCGTTCACGAGCATGACCAGGAAGTTCAGGAATACGCCTAGGAAAATAAACCAAAAGCCGTCTTCTCTTCGATTCAGCCACAATACCGTCAGTCCAGCCACATAGATCAGGATGAACATCCATCCGTTGAACTGCAGGAAGAAGCTGCTGTTCTCTTGCAAATAAAATACAAGAAACTGGGCGGCGAGCAGTACGGGGAAGATTAATCCTCCGCGAATGCGAAGATTGGCTAGGGCATGCAAGCCGTTCATGAAGCCGTAACGAACAAAGCCGAAAATTAATCCAATCAGTATTCCATCGTAAACCATGGCCTGACTCCTTCAGAAGCTTGATCCGGCGCAGCTCACTATCAGCATGTCCTTAGCTCTTATCGTAGCGCGCCGCCCGTCAACTGTCAACAATTTCCTATAAATTATTTGTCAATCCGAACAGGTTCGTAGGAGGCTGTGCGCTATTGTAGGAGGGATGCGCAATTGCTGTCATTATTCCATGTAAAAGAGACTGGAGCGCACCACGCTCCAATCTCCAGTCTCCAGTCCCAGTCTTCCTATTACTTATCTGAGTACTTAACAAAGTTACTTGCATGCTCTAGCTGCTGCTGAGCTGTTGGAATAGCCTTCTCCGCACGCTGGCTCATTCTCTGTACTCGATCCATGGAGTAGATAATATCTCGAATAACCTTCTTATTCGACTCCAGCACAATCTTCTCCGGGTCGGAAGCCGGTACCGTCGCATTCAGCAGCTCCAGCAGATGCCTGGCGTCCGCAGCTGTAGCACGATAGATATCATACCCGTGCACAGCGCAGTGCGTAATGTTCCTCAAGTTATCTGTCGCAAGCTGCTGGTAGTCCTGAATAATCTCGTCATGGAACACAGCGAACTCCCGGTCGGCAGCAAGCGCCATCTCATCCATCGGATTAAGTCCAGGCAGCGGATCACTAGGCATCTCCTCTATATGACGCAGCACCCTCTCCGTAAGCACAAGGTACTGCTCTACATTCATCTGCATCTGGGCTACCGTCTCGGTGACTTGCTCCATCTTCTTAACCGCCATGAACACGATAAGCAAGTACTGCATATGAACCTTGTGAAAATCAAGCACGTAAGCCGCAGTCGGAGATTGAATCAGCTTCTTAAGGAGCTTATGGATGGTATTGTACTTCTTAATCAACTCCTTGTTGCTGACAACCGCTGCCTTATCCTTATTGCCAAGCGCCTTCTCATTCTCAATCTTGAACTTGTTGCGCAGGCTTAAGGTTACTTCCCAATCCATGCCTATCAGTCCCCTCTCCTACACCGTCAGCACGGCTTGCTCTTCCTCTTCGTCTTCCTTCGTCGGCTGAGGATTAAGCAAGGCATACAGCTGTGCGGCAGCCTCATCCTTGGACTGCAGAATCTGGAGCGCCAGCTCCTTCATTCGCACCTCGGCCTGCAGCATGTCATTCTTCAGCTCCCTCTCTCGAACGGACTGAGCCTGCAGACTGCTAGAGTACTCATCTAGCGCTTCCCCTTGCCCCAGTACCGCCTCCACCACAACCCCGTCTGTACGAAGCACATGATGGTTCGCCGCCATAATGATACCTGGAACGGTAATGGATGTGCCGGTCGCTTCATCCTTATACTCCGAGGTGTAGTCCTTCTTAACTCGCAAGTATTCGGATAGCGGAATCGTCTGTCCATTCTCATCCTTGAACGGCTCCTTCTCAACGAAGGCATGATGACGATCCTGGTAGTCGAATATATTCATCAGCTGATGCATAATCGCATTCTTGACATCCGATATCTTATCTTCTACAACCACTTCATGCAGCAGCGAGTCCAGCTCCGGCAGAGTCACTTCACGATAGTAATTGTTCGGCTTCCCTTCAATCTTCTCATCGCGGAAGAACCCAACCCGCACATCTACGAGATGCAGCAAGGTGATGAACTCCTGATTCATCTGCCGGAACACATAGTTAAGCGTGCGGCTCATATTAATATTCTCAATCTCCCTCACGATGGAGGTCTCTTCCGAGCTTGTATTCTTCACTTCGGAGGTCGTATTAATCTGGAGGTCTCGCCGCGCGGAAGCCTTCGCCACATGCTTCTGCGTGGAGCTCACGATATTCTTCGTCAGCTGCTCGCGAGCCGCATTGGTCGCTCCGCTGGTAGAAGCGCTTGCCGAGGCATTAAGCCAGCCTCCCCATGATACCCCCATGCTTGCCTCGAGCTTGTATTCATTGCTCTCTTCATACCCTGTCTTGTTCGTCGTCTCGCTTCCGATCGACTTCTCGAACTCATCGGCGATATCGTCCGTCACGGAGTCTAGAATAGTCGAGGCGCTCTTCATCGTCTCTTCCTTCTGCGCGTACGTTCGGATACTAATCTTGCTCTTCTCCCCCGGCAGCAAGGAGAACGTCTTCAGCGTGCGTCCTGCGCCGTAATCGGCCAAGAAGGAAGACAGGCGGTACGTCTCAACAAGGATTAGCCGATTCTTCCTTGAACTGACTTCAGGCATGATCGTAACCTTCACCTGCGTACTTGCCTGCATCGTGTTGCCCGAGTGATCCGTCGCACGCGCTCTAATGACACAGAGACCCGGCAAGTCAACCTTGAGCGAAGCCTTCCAGGTGGACCAGTCTCCCGGAGCCTTCTCCACAGCAGGCACATAGACGGGGTTATCATTAATGGATAGCTCTACTAGCTTGATGCCGCCGGCGTCTGCAGCCGTGCCTGTCACCTCTATAACAGCACCTTGAGTATATGAGCCTGCAACTTGAGCATTATCCTGAGGGGAGGTAATGCCAATCGTCGGTGCCGTTGCATCTACACTCACATTCAGGCTGGTCTCCGACTTATTCCCAGCTGCATCGTAGCAGTAAGCCTTGATCGCATGAATACCAGGCGGCACAGAGAGCGGCTTGCTCCATGTCGCGTAGCCGTTCGTCGTATCTGCGAGGACTGGCGTACTGCTGTCCAGCTGCAGCTCCACCCGCTGAACGCCGCGATCATCGGACGCGGTTCCTTGTACGGTAATATTCGCTGCCGGTCCATTATTGGCTGCAAGAGCCGCACCTGCTGCTGGGGAGATAATCTTCACGACAGGAACCGTGCGATCTGGCGCGGGATCCAGTGTGACGTTCACCTTCCTCGAGGAGATGTAGCTGTTAAGTCCCCCTGAGTGATCGGCATCCGCTTGAATGGTAACGGCGCCCTGCTCCGTAATGACAGCGCCGGCTAGCAGCCAGTCGGAGCCTGACAGCTGGGCCTGCCTCCATGGGGCACTACCGATCTTCACCTTCACAGACGAGATCGTTCCTCCGCCCTGAATGACAGAGGCCTTGCCTCTAATATCTACGGTTGCTCCTGTATGAGGGCCGTGTAGGGAAGCTTCCGCAGCTGGAGCGGTGAAGGATACCGAGAGCTTAACCGGTTCCGGATCCAGGGGAGGGTCATCGAGTCCTCCATCATCAATGGGGAGCAATTGATCCACTGGCAGTAGAGCGGCATAAGCCTGTGTGCCGCCCTGCTCCAGTGCAGACGGCTGCTCCTGAAGGAAGCTGCAGGACAATGCGCCTGTCATCGTGCGATGAATGGCAAGCTTGCGGCCATGTCTGGCTTCGAGCTCGACCTCTTCCTCCGTCAGCTCTGCCAGCCGAGTCGTCATTCTCTCTCCTGAGAGTCGTGTCCGGCGCATTAGCTCCAGTGAGTCCAGCGGACCAGCAGGGCTGGCATCCATCATCCTTGCGACTTGCGGGGCGGCCAGCCCTGCAGCTAATGCAGCTCCCGCCGAAGGACTTGGGAGGAAGTTGCTGTCTGCGAAGTCCATCTCAATATACGTTCTGCCGCTGTAGGTTGTCGGTTCAGGCACGTTGTAATTCAGTATTGGCGCTCCGCTCTCCCCGGCCAGCCTTAGACCGCTCGATTGCTTGTTGATGATTGTCATCATAGATCGCTCCTTCGGTTATCGAATCTTGAGGCAGCGGCTTGCTTGAAGCAGGTCGCCGCCGTTCACAATTCGAATTATATAACCGGCGATCGGATGCTGGGGAGGATGAACTATACTCACCCCGGGGGCTGTCTCAAAAGTAGGTGTGCTCACTTGAGGAGACAGCTCGCTAGGATGGAATAGTTGCAAA
>NZ_JBHSHW010000039.1:0-75814 GCF_042653305.1 Paenibacillus sp. GCM10023252 | reverse complement strand
CCCCCATCATACGAGGCGCTCCTGTTTTTGTCTAAGCCGAAATATTAGCGTATACAGGAATGTTTAGCCCCTCCCCTGTCCTTGTGTCCCAGCAGCAAGGGCATAGTGCTTCGGTTCATTGGCGTGGAGGTAATATATGGTGCGCAACTTTCGTGCATACATGTTAGTCTAATCTAGTGCTGACATAATTCATGGAAGAACGTAGCACAATATATTGTAGAGACTCGAGGAGAGTGCATAAGGATGAGAGCCATCATGACTTATAAGCTAGCCGCAGCCGCCGCAACCGTCAGCTGCATGCTAACGATAACCGCATGCAGCGGAGGTGCGAACAACGGTAATGCCCCTGCCCCTGTTCCTTCGGCTACGGCAACACCGACGCCAAGCCTAAGCCCACCCGCTACTGAGAATCCTGCGGGTGAATCCGATTCAGACCAAGTTCCCGCAACCAAGCAGCCAGTCATCAGTGTCGGGACGCTTGTGGAGGAGGCTAAGGAAGGCAGAGTGCCGGGTGTGGAGTATGCTGCTCACACAGCCTTGTTCGATGAGATTGAGGAGAAGTGGGGCAAGCCGGACACTCAAGGTTCTGCAGGCAAGGGGATCTACGCGGAGTATGTAGATCGAGGCATCACGTTCGGCTTCAACAAGGGGATGCTCGTATTCGACGTTCGATCATCCCGGCCAGATATTCAACAGCTTACGGTAACCGATGTGGAGGCTGCGCTCGGCAAGCCCGACAAGACGACGAAGAGCGGCGAGGACAAGATCTATACGTATCAAGTGAATGAGCGGTTCCAGCTTCGGTTCGCCATTCGCGGGAAGGTCGGCATGGTCCATCATATCTCCGTCTACAGCGCGGAGGATGCACGCAATCTGATGGCGGGTTAAGCACGCGAATGAGCTGGTTCGGCGCATTAGGCGACCCAGCTTGACGGTTAACGGATGCAACAGCAGTTCAGTTAAGCAGACTATGCCGAGCCGCATAGTTCTGCTTTTTTGTGTTTCCGTTAATATTCCGTATAGAATAGTATCGTAAGCTTCCTCACAGAAGGAGATGAAGAGATGGAATCCGCAACAAGCCAATCGAATAAACCAGGCCTCAGGCCATTCATTGACCTCGTCAGGCAGACGAAGCCGTCCAAGCTGATGCTTGGCATTGCTGTAACCCTTAGTGTGATCTCAACGCTGGTGAGCCTGATTGTCCCGCTTTTCACCAAAAATGTCGTAGACAGCTTCACGCTGACCTCTATTAAGACCGAACAGATTCTGCTGCTCATTGCCGTCTTCGTCGCTCAAGCGGCTGCAGGAAGTGTGGCGATCTACCTGCTGCACCGTGCAGGGCAGGGGGTCGTGGCGAACCTGAGGGATCGGCTGTGGCGCAAGCTGCTCGTGCTGACTGTACCCTACTATGACAGGAACCGGACGGGCGACACCATCTCCCGAATGACGAATGACACCGCGATCGTTAAGGGTCTTATTACTGAGCATATTACCGGCTTCTTCAACGGTATTGTCTCGATTACTGGGGCGATCGTCATACTGTTCATCCTTGATTGGCGAATGACGCTCATTATGCTTAGCGCGATACCGATTGCGATGCTCGTATTCATCCCTATCGGCCGCAAGATGACGAAGCTGTCGAAGGAGCTGCAGGAAGAGACGGCAACCTTCACTACAACGCTCAGCCAAGTGTTATCAGAGATACGGCTCGTGAAGGCTTCGGGGTCAGAGCCTCAAGAGTTCGCGAACGGCCGCAAGTCTATCACCTCTCTGTTCAACCTAGGCGTGAAGGAAGGAACTCTGCAGGCTCTAATTATGCCGATTATCTCTCTTGTCATGATGGGACTGCTCGTTGTCATTATCGGCTATGGCGGTGTGCGTGTGGCTTCGGGTGCGCTAACTGCTGGAGATCTAGTGGCCTTCATCCTGTATCTCATTCAGATTATCGCTCCGATGAATCAGATTACGACGTTCTTTACCCAGCTGCAGAAGTCGGTTGGTGCAACTGAGAGAATAATTGAGACGCTGCAAGCAGAGGAGGAGAAGCCCGAAGTGGGGCTGCCGCTTACGAATGCGAGTTTGCCGATTCGGGTGGATGGGGTTTCTTTTGCCTACAAGGCTGAGATTAATGATGATGCTGACCCGTCCTCTAACGCCCGTGAAGAATCCGATACCGTGCTACACGATCTGAGCTTCACACTCGAGCCAGGAGCGGTGACCGCCATTGTAGGCCCAAGCGGTGGCGGCAAGACGACGCTCTTCTCCTTGCTGGAGCGATTCTACCTGCCGCATGCGGGTGATATTCGGATTGGGGATACGAGCATCTACGATCTCAGCCTAACGACATGGCGCAGCCATATCGGCTACGTCTCGCAGGAGAGTCCGCTCATCGCGGGAACGATAAGAGAGAATATTACGTATGGATTGCATGGCTCGCCGTCTGAGGAGGAAATGGTAAGAGCGGCCCAGATGGCCTATGCAGACAGCTTCATCCGTGAGTTCCCTGAAGGATATGACACGGAAGTGGGAGAGCGGGGCATCAAGCTGTCGGGCGGCCAGCGTCAGAGAATCGCGATCGCAAGGGCGCTCTTACGTAATCCGAGCATCCTCATGCTGGACGAAGCGACATCGAGTCTCGACAGCAAGTCGGAGATTGTCGTTCAGCAGGCGCTGAACAATCTGATGGAAGGGCGGACGACGCTCGTCATCGCGCATCGGCTGTCCACCGTGGTGGATGCGGACAAGATTCTGTTCATCGAGAAGGGTCGAATTACCGGGCAAGGCAGCCATCGTGAGCTGCTCAGAGAGCATGCCCTGTACCGTGAGTTTGCTTCGCAGCAGTTGAGGATGAAGGATGAAGTGTTGTCGGAGTTTAGCAAGATTCATACCACATAATATTACCCGTACCATGATTTGTATTTTTTTGTTATTATGGGGCAAGAGGAATAATTACATGTTCAATGTGGAGGCCCCGGTCAGCCTATGGTAGAAGAATTGCTGCTTAATCTATTCATTATTAAGATCCCGCTGGTCCTTCTGCTCTGTCTGCGCCGTCCGCTTGCCCTAAGTGATACAAGGACGGGTATTGTGTTCGGCTTGTGCTGCGGCTTGACGGCGGCGATGTGCATGATGTTCCCCATCCAGGTAGTAGGAGACTATCAGCTTGACTTCCGATATATTCCTCTGGGGATGTCTATGATGTTCGCCGGCCCACTGCCTGGTATGATTACGTTCATCCTAGCTGAAGCTTCACGAAGTGCGTTCGGCTTAGAGGCTATGCTCTATGAGCTGCCTTCCGATCTCATCCTCGTCGCATCGGTACTCCTGCTCAGGAGGTATTACAAGGAAGTGTCGCTAATCAGGAAGCTGTGGGGTTCTGCAATTGTCGGGCTCCTAGCCTACATCCTCTGTCTGTTCAATCTCTACTTCTACATGGAGAGCACGGGCAGTCAGAGTGCGTATGGGATTAATGTGCTGCTTGGCATAGGAGCGCTGCGTGTGGCGGTCAGCATGATTATCCCTTACCTCATGGAGAAGATTATTCTGTATAACCTCATCCAGCATCGTCTCCTGAAGGCAGAGAGGCTGAATATGGTCAGTGAGCTGGCGGCATCCATCGCTCATGAGGTGCGCAATCCGCTTACGGTCGTGCGGGGCTTCCTGCAGATTATGAGGAACAACAGCGAGGATGAGAAGAGCAGGGCCTATATGAATACGTCCATTGAGGAGCT
Organism: Paenibacillus sp. GCM10023252; assembly: GCF_042653305.1. Classification (NCBI taxonomy): domain Bacteria; kingdom Bacillati; phylum Bacillota; class Bacilli; order Caryophanales; family Paenibacillaceae; genus Paenibacillus; species Paenibacillus sp. GCM10023252. The sequence continues at coordinate 72,083 of NZ_JBHSHW010000039.1, read as the reverse complement.
CGACCGAGCGGAATATATTATTAGCGATTACTTGAATATGGCTAAGCATCAGGATGAGAAGAGCGATATGCTTCATATTAGTGAGGTGCTTACGCAGACGGTGGAGCTGACCCGTTCCTTCGCCGTGATTGGCCAGGTGGAGCTCATCCTCCATTGTGAGAAGGAATTGTATGCGAATGCGAACAAGGTACAGCTCCAGCAGGTGTTCATCAACTTGTTGAAAAATGCAATAGAAGCGATGCCAAGAGGCGGGGAAGTCGAGATCTTCGCCATGCGGCTGGAGGACCAGATTGTCATTAACTTCAGCGACAATGGGGAGGGCATGACGCCGGACCAGCTGAGAAGGCTTGGCACCTCCTATTACACAACGAAAAGCACCGGAACCGGCCTCGGGCTGGTCGTCTGCATGCGAATTATTCATGAGATCAAGGGTACACTGCAGTTCTTCAGCGAGTTCGGCCAAGGCACGAGAGCGGTCATTAAGCTCCCGGCTGCTGACGGGGTGAAGATGATTAGTTAGCTAATATTTCATAGGACATACATAAATACACCTCCCGCTAATAAATTAGCTAGGTAACCATAATCTGGAGGTGTAAGTATGTCGGATGTGTTTGTTGCACGCTCCTTGGATGAAGTGCGCTTTTGGGCACGGATCATGAAGGAGCATTCTTTATTTCTGCGACTGGGATTCAGAGCCGAAGATACTCAACTCATCAATGAAGCTAATTATTTCTATAAAATATTCGAGGATATTGAACAACGCGCACTCGCGTTCGGCCTGGACAGCGATCCTAGGGTGATCATGCAGTTTAACACCGAGGTTCATACCGCAGTCAGTTATATATGGGCGTTCAAGAGGAAGGTGCTAGGTCTTATCCTGACCTGCCAGCTGCCGGGGCAGACCAACTTCCCTCTGTTAGTCGATCATGTGAGCCGCGAGGCTAAATACTTCAGAAACCGGTTAACGGAGCTTAATCAAGGAACCTTAGAGCCGCTCCCGGACGCCATTATTGATGAAAATGTATTCTTCCTGAAGATTATGGCGGATCATGCCAAGTTCATTAGCCATTTACTAGATCCCTCTGAACGGAAATTAGTCGACCAAGCGAATGAATTCAGCCACGACTTCGATCAGCTATTGTTCCAGGCCCAGGATCTGGACTCTATGCGGCCGCAATCGCAGACCGCACCCTTGCTGGGACATTTCCTAGACCAGAACAGGGTATCGGTTGCCTCGCTCCGAGACTTCAAGAAGACCGCACGAGAATTAATTGAAGCCTGCAAAATCAAAAGCATTATACATCCGCTATTGGCTGACCATGTGTTCCGGGAAGCGTCCAGATTCTTGGAGATCATCGATATGTTCGAATCGGCGCTAACGGGCAAGCAAGTAAATCCTAATGCGATGTTACACGACCATTAATTCGGAAAGAGCGGAAGGGCCCCCATTCCTTATGTGATGGGGGCCGTTCGCTATATAAGGTTCTACTCCTCCCAAGAGGAGGATTCAATTCGCCGTTCCCGCTTGCGGGAAGCCGCCGCCGGGGCGGCGGACTCCCTGCGTCGCTGGCCGGCGCGCTGCTCCTTCCGAGCGAGGCGGGCGAGCTCGCGCTCGGTCTTCTTGTAGTTGGTGAAGCGAGAGTGGTCGAGCTCACCGGTGCTAATCGCAGCCTGCACAGCACAGTCGGCTTCGGCTTCATGCTTGCAATCGCGGAAGCGGCAGTCCGCCGCGAGCCCTTCAATATCGACGAAGGCCTGCTGCCAGCCTTCGTCGGCTTCCCATAGCTGCAGCTCGCGCATTCCCGGCGTATCGAGCATCAGAGCCCCGCCGGGCAGCAGGAACAGCTCGCGATGAGTGGTCGTGTGCCGTCCGCGTGCATCATCCTCGCGGATGCCGCCCGTATGCTGGAGCTCATCCCCTGCGAGCCAGTTCAGCAGCGTCGACTTGCCGACGCCTGACGAGCCGGTGACGGCTATGGTATTCCCTGCCGCTAAGTACGGGGACAGCTGCTCCCGCCCCTCATCATGCAAGGCGCTAACCACATGGACGGGAACGCCCGGGGCAGCCTCCTCCACTAGGGCTGCAAGCGCTCTGGCGTCTTCGCATAAGTCAGACTTCGTGAGCAGGATGACGGGCGCGGCCCCGCTCTCCCATGCAGCAACCATATAGCGCTCGATCTTGCGCAAGTTGAAGTCTTGATTAAGCGCGGACGTGATGAAGAGATAATTGAGATTCGCTCCAATCACTTGTTCCTCGGGTACGCTCCCGGCTGCTCTTCGAGTCATCGCAGACTTGCGAGGAAGTATGCTATGAATGACGGCGCGAGCCGGCTCTCCCGCCAGCCATTCCACCATCACCCAGTCGCCGACAGCTGGATATGCGCTGCGAGATACTGCGAGGAAGCGGAACTTACCCGACACTTCTCCTGTGCAATCACCGAGGTCACTAATTAGCCGGTAGGCGCTAGCTGCATATTGCGCGCATACTCGGGCCTGAACAAGCTCCTTGCCAGCCATCTCCCCGCGCACCAGCGCAGCTTTTTCCTCCCAAGCTTCATTCCATCCGTACTGCAATGTTACCTTATTCTTGTTCGTTATGGTCAAGGTTGTGCTCCATTCTTATTCTTATTAGTTGTGTGTAAAATAACAAAAAATCCGCAGAGTTCCTCTCTGCGGACAACAAAAAACCGCGAGAAACCGAGTAGTCCGGTCTCTCGCGGCAAACAAGCTGAAGCTATTGGGAGCAAGAAGTCCCTTAGCTGCAGTAATCCGTAGAGGCCGATATATGAACTAGAGCGACGTAGTATCCGTTCTGTAGAGTTCCCATAGTAATCAGCCTCCTTCTTGTAAAGTACGTTCATCATATCGGACGGCGGTATATATTGTCAACCGGGCGACTATCTATTTTCAACAGCTGTATTCACTAATTCGTCCGTCTGCTGCTGGCCCTTGGAGTAGTACAGCTTGAACACCAGATCCTGGTTGTAATTGCCGAAGCCGCTGCCGAATAGGGTGACACCGCCGACATGCTCGGCCTCTACAGGCACTTCGATTCGGAAGCTCCAATAAGGATGGCGAATATCCACTTCATCGATGGTGACATCAGACAGCTTCATGCCGTCCATGAAGGTACCGTCCTTGCGAATTGAGATTCGCTTCATGAGGCCGGATTGACTCATATCCTCGAACCACCAAGGAGGGTTGAACTTCCCCATGTCCCTAGAATCCCCTGGACTTGTCCACATGCCAATCTTCTGCCCATTGAACAAGAAGGATATGTCCGAAGGCCAGTTATTGTTCGTATGGGGAGCTTCCGAGGAGATCTCCATCGAGATCTCTAGTTCATCCGGTTCTTCGCTGGCTAATAGGAAGTTGGGAATCTTATATTCCACATATCCTTGAGAGAACCACAGGATCTTCGCGTTCAGACGTTCCGGGTCAAGGAAGTAGCGCGGGTCATCGAGGCTGCCAATCACCTTGTTCACCGTACCAATACCGCAAGTTGGAGCAATGTGTAGATCTGTATAATGGCCAACCGAGACCTCGGTTCTTCGTGATAGCTTCGGAATTTTGGCCCGCTCTGGGAAAATAACAGCAACACCCTCCGCTTTCAGCGAACAGACCTTCTGTGCTGCACCGCCTCTGCCAGGAAGCATCTCGGAACGAATAATTTCTGCCTTCTCGAGCTTTTTTACATGCATCGTCATAATTGCACTGCTTAAGCTTAACGCTTCCGCAAGCTCACGCACGTTCATCGATTTTTGTGCGAGCAAGTGGATAATTTTAATGCGTACGGGGCTGGCTAGCGCCTCGAACACAGGCAGGTTCTCTTCTGTTAGATTGATGTTCACCGGGAGTCCTCCGTCTATGACTATTAATATAGGTATGAATGTCTTGTAAGGTATACGTTCAATATACCTGCATATGCAGGTAATCTCAAGGTCACGATGGCGAGACGGGAGCGTCTTCCCTCTTTTTCTTGAACGACTTTACTCGCCTCGAGGCGAGTTTTTCTTACATTTTTTTCTCTTTTTCGATTTTTTCAATTTCGAGTTAATAATATATTTAATGATTTATTTATAATTTTGTTAATATAATTGTTAATTAATAGTTATTCCGGGCCAGCGGACACTTTGAGGTGATACGATTCGGCCGTCCTCAGCTGGCACCCGGCTTACGAGCCCCGTGCCCGAGGCCCCGTAGCCCTGCCCTGCGTCCAGCAGGCGGCCCTCGTCCCCCGCAGACCCTACACCCCGCACCTCCAACCCACTGACGAGGCGAGATAGGTGCAGAATATGCCTTATTCCATGCTCGCTGCCCACTGGAGAGGCGGAATAGGTGCATAATATGCCTTATTGCATGCTCGCTGCCCACTAGAGAGGCGAGATAGGTGCAGAATATGCCTTATTCCATGCTCGCTGCCCACTAGAGAGGCGGAATAGGTGCAGAATGTGCCTTATTTCATACACGCTGCCCACTGGATAGGCGAGATAGGTGCAGAATATGCCTTATTTCATACACGCTTCCCGCTGGAGAGACGGAAAGGAGGAAGGTGGGGGAGTTAAGCCTGGTCAGCGGTCTTAAGTCGGGCAGGAGTGGGGGGATTGGTTGGTTTAAGACCGCTGCGCGGTCTTAAGTGCCCATCAGGTTGGGCGGAGAGGAGGAAGGTGGGGGAGTTAAGCCCGGTCAGCGGTCTTAAGTCGGGCAGGAGTGGTGGGATTGGTTGGTTTAAGACCGTTGTGCGGTCTTAAGTGCCCCTCACGTGGGCGGAGAGGAGGAAGGTGGGTGGGTTAAGCCCGGTCAGCGGTCTTAAGTCGGGCAGGAGTGGGGGGATTGGTTGGTATAAGACCGCTGCGCGGTCTTAAGTGCCCGGCTCACGAGCGGAGAGGAGGAAGGTAAGCGGTTTAAGCCCGGTCAGCGGTCTTAAGTTAGCGAGAAGTGGGGGGATTGGTTGATTTAAAACCGCTGCGCGGTCTTAAGTGCCGGGTGGGAGCGTACAAATGGGCAGAGTGAGCGAGTTAAGCCCTGTCAGCGGTCTTAAGCTGGGCTGAAGCGAGCAACTGGGAGGGCTTAAGACCTGTCAGCGGGCTTAAGTCGGGCAGCTCTCGGGCGGGACAGAGCGCCGCGCGCCCACACGGTGTACTCTCTGGGGCCGAGACACTGCTCTATCCCCGCACCGCGCTCTCGCCGCGTACGAAGCGCTCGAACTCCTCCCGCGGAAGCGGACGGCTGAAGAGGTAGCCCTGCAGCTCATCACAGTTCAAGCGAGTGAAGTAGTCGGCTTCCTCCTCCGTCTCGATGCCTTCTGCCACGACCTTCATATTCATGCTGTGTACCAGCGCGATGACTGCTTGGACGATGGAGGATTTTTTCACATCTGTGGAGATGCCTTGAATGAATGACCGGTCGAGCTTCACATCGGAGATGGGAAGCCGCTGCAGCTGGTTAAGGGACGAATAACCGGTGCCGAAGTCGTCGATTGAGATCTGAATGCCCAAGCAGCGCAGATGTCCAATGGTTGCAATGACCTGCTCAACGTTCCGAATGAGCACCCCTTCCGTAATCTCGATGCTAATATATTTAGGTTCAAGCTTCGTATCGGCCAGCGCCTTCTCTATCATGCCAACCAGATCCCCTTGGTTGAAGTGCCTCGCCGATATGTTCACCGATACCGGAACTCTAGGCATTCCTTCATCCTGCCATGTCTTATTCTGCCGGCAGGCCTCCAGGAATACCCAGCTGTCGATCTCTAGAATGAAGCCGGACTCCTCCGCCAGCGGAATGAACTTATCCGGCGGAATCATGCCAAGATCCGGATGATGCCAACGAATCAAGGCTTCTATTCCGCTCAGCTTGCCGCTGAGCGAGCTAATCTTAGGCTGATAATAGAGGGAGAATTGGTTCTCATGCAGCGCATTGCGAAGACCATTCTCCACCTGCATCCGCTCAGTCAGCTCGCTGATTAGATCTTGTTCGAAGTAACGGTAGCTGGTCGTTCCTTGTTCCTTAGCCTTGTACATGGCCATATCTGCATTCATAACCAGAGTATCCAGATCCTCTCCGTCCTTCGGATAGAGACTGATGCCTAAGCTTAAGCTCACATAGAGCTGCTTCCCATCTACCAGAATCGGTTCGCCGAGAGATTCACAGATGAGATCGACGGCTCCCTGAAGCACCTGTTCATCCGAGTATGCCATCACGAACACGAACTCATCTCCACCTAGGCGGAACACCTGACATCCTTCAGCTGCCGCGCTAAGGAATCGCTGTCCCGCCAGCTTCAGGAGCTCATCACCTGCAGCATGACCCAGCGTATCATTAATCTGCTTGAATCGATTGAGGTCACCGAACATAACCGCCACCTGCAGCCCGCTGCCATCCTCTTGGAACAGCAGCTCCTGCAGGTGCGTAGCGAACTGAAGCCGATTGGGCAATCCGGTGAGATTGTCATAATAGGCGAGCTGATGAAGCTCCTCCTCCGACCGCTGCAGCATCATCGTCTGAATCTGAAGCCGATTATTAATCTGCTGCGACTCATGGAACATCTGCACCAGCTTATGCGCCATCTGCTTGAAGTTATGCGTCAGAGAGCTGACTTCCAGGATCGAGCTCGACGGCCATTCCATCGTATCCATCACCTGCAGCTTGTCCGGCAAGTTAGAGGAGGCAGCGGCGAGACGAGTGAAGCTTCGAACGAGCCATCGGTTGATCGCAATAGCAACGATCAGGGCAAGGAACGCGAAGCAGAGTACGTAGACGAGCTGGTCCATATATTGGTTGAAAATATTTTGCTGATAGCTGCGGATCGGTATACTAATCACAACAGACAGCCCAAACTCGTCAAGGCCGCTGTTGTAAATGAATCGTCCATCATGCCATTCCTGCGCGTTCAGGAGCAAGATGTCTTCTTGTGGCAGAAGCAAGTAGAAGTTGTCCTGAAGCGGCTTCATCTTGCTCATCGTGTTCCACTTCGTAATGACGGCGGAAGCATTGTCGAAGTCTGCGGCAAGCAGTGTGTGGTCAGAATCGAAGATCATAATATGGAACAGATCCTCAGACGTATACTTATTAACGACACTCTGCAAGTAACGGAGCTCCTTCTGCCCGTACACTCCCTCAGGAATGGCATACTCATGCCGCCAGCTGGCCAGTTCTTCGTGAATGCTGCTCACCGTGTTGGCTGCCAGCCGGTAAGAATATTGCATGGTCGTCTCATAGGAGCCGCGGCTGTAAGCTACGCTGTTGAAGAGGAAGGGCAGGGCAATAACGACGATCAGCAGATGGGTTAGCACGACCCGGATCGGGACGGGCTGACGCCTTAGCTTCGATATACCGCTCCAGTAGCGAATGGGCAGGTAGGTATCTAGAATATCTGCCAGAATAGCGTTAAGCAGTCCATTGGCAGCAATGATGATGAGATAGAGGCACAGCTCCAAGGTGGATATTGAGATCGTCAGATGATACATGATGCAGGATAATGGAAGCCCTAATACTAGCCAGAATAGCGCATCCCAGCTTAATAGATGTCCAGCAGGCCTTGAGCGGAGGGCAAGACCGACGAAGGTAACCTCGAGCAGTCCGATGAACGTGAAGAGAGGCTGGCCGAGCAGGAAGACGGCTGTTGAATAGACAGCAGCTGCGGCAAGCATACCCGGATAGAAGCCGTGAATTCGCATGATGAGGAGCAAGGAGATGCTAGTGAAGGAGAAGGTAATGCCATAGCTAAGATTAAGAGGCAGTGCAACGCTGAGGAGCGCAAGCAGCAAGCATGCCAGGTAGGCGACGGACCATTTGCTCCGGGGAGCGGACAGTATAGTTCTAATCATGACGGAATGCCCTCCTGGAGCAAGGTATGCTGAGTATCTGTAGCTCCTATTATTCGCCATATCTCATGGTATTCCTGCTGTTAGACACACTTGACTGGAGGCGATGACGATGACGGCAGCTTGTCAAATAAGTTACAATAAGCACATCTTCGTAACAAGGGGGAACTGCCATGCGTGTAAGCCCAGACGAATACGCACCGTTCTATGAGACGTATGTTCGGCTAGTGAAGGATCTTCATCCTCTGGAGGTACTGGAGCAATCTGTACAGGAAGTTGTCCAGCTCATTCACGGCCTTGGCGAGGAGGGTGCTCTTCACCGCTATGCACCAGGCAAGTGGAGTGTGAAGGAGCTGCTGGGGCATATTGTGGACACGGAGCGCATCATGAGCTACCGCCTGCTTCGAATAGCTAGAGGAGACCAGACTCCGCTCGCAGGCTACGAGGAGGACGATTATGTCCGAAGTGCGGCCTTCGACGACCGTCCGCTCACCGACCTGCTCGAAGAATATTCCGCTGTGCGGCGGTCATCTGTGGCACTCCTGAAGAGCCTGGGTGAGGAGGCGTTGTTAAGGAGAGGTACAGCTAACGGCCACCCTTGCTCCGCCCGAGCGATTGCCTACATCATGGCCGGTCATGAACGCCATCATGTCGGGGTGCTTCGGGAGCGGTACTTGAGTTAACAAGCAACCTATTGGCTGGGGCGCTCGTATAGGAGCAGATAGCATCTAGAATGAACATAGGAGAGATCGTATATGAGTACCCCGACACTAGTAACTCTAACTTATCTTGTGCTTGGTCTGTTGTCCGTGGGAGGACTTACCTGGCTTAATCGTCGAGAGAAGTTGGACAACCTTGTAACGCTGCAGTCTATTCTAATCTATATCGGAGTTACCTACGGGGCTTCTTGGCTGCTTAATGAGTGGTTCGTAAGACTTGTATATAAGCAGTCATCAGCAGATGAAGTAGGAATGGCAGCTCCTGTAGTGCCCATCCTGCTAGCTGTGTTAGCGGTGTTGGGCAGTCTGGCCATCACTGGTGCAATCGTACAATGGTTGCTGCTTGGAGGTCGTGCAGCTGCGGTTAGGACAAGGCTGCTCGTTGTGAGAGGCTTGCTGCATCTAGTAATTCTTCCATTGGGTGGAATGGTGTATGTTGTTTTATTTGTAAGCTTGGTTGATGTGCTGGGTGGTTGATAAAAATACTAGATATCAAAGTAAACAACTATTATTAATCCTAGTGGTAAAACTAGTTTTTGAAAGTGGAAATTCATTAAAAACTCCTGTTCTTAGAGAAACCTGTTTAAACAACAGCTGGTTTCTCTTTTGTTTTTTGAGGGGCTGATTTCTTTTCTGTAACGAAAGAGTGCATGTATTATAATTACGCAGTTATGTATCTGACCGAAAAAGAAAGACTGCCGAGACTTTCTCGACAGTCTAAGAGAGCCATTGGTTCTCATGTATTATGGGGCAACTGTAATTGTGTTGAATCCAGTGAACAAAACTTCATCATTGGTGGCGTCACGCAACTCGTAAGTAATTGTATACGTACCGGCTTTTGCAATAGTAACAGGGAAATTAGTAGTCAACCCATCAGGTAATTTATAATAATCTGACACCTGGTTAAGCTCAAATCCTCCTTGTGGTCCCCAAGCGTAAGTAAGTTTGCTAGCGCTGGTTATATGTTCAGGTGTACCAGCTGATGATGCACCAATTGTAACATCAGCAGAGGCAAGATTCCCGGATTCCACTCGTGCATAGAGTCTAACTTTCTTCGACTTGTCAGCCTCTACAACAACACCCTGAATGTTAACTTCTAGATTGAATTCCTGACCAACCGTTGCAGCACTTACATCCGATGCCGTGATGTCAAGATTCGTTTGAGGAATAGCCTTAAGACCAGCTTTTTTTGACGCTTCAAAGGCAGTTTTTGCATCGGTTAGTAATACTATTGCATCATCGAGTTCTTTTTGAGTGAGTGCAGTACTATAAACAAGTGTCGCTGAATTAAGAGCAGCACTTAGAGTGTCAAATTCAGCCTGGGTTACCCAGTATTCGTTTGTTGGTATTTCTGAACCATTTACGCTAATTATCCAAGAGTTGGCGTTCATGTAATCCTCATGTTCATCTACAGCAGCTTCTAGACCAGTGTAGTCTAGAATCATATCTACATTGGTACCCGGCTTGATTTCAGCTTCATAAGTAGCAGTAGCGTCTTCCAATACTCTTACAGCAGCAGCGACTTCTTGCGGTGAACTTACAGTACCCTTAGCAAATTTAGAAGTAATTATAACATCGTAAAATGCGCTATCCACTGCTTCTGTCACCCAACCATATATAGTTGGAACGTTTGAACCATCTACGCTGATAAATGTAGAGAAATACAGATTTTCCGCTTCTTCAATAGCATTCGAAAGTGTAGTTGCGTCAACACCCTGTGCAACTACTACGTCCTTGGTCCTAACTATAAGCTCGTCGCTAGACAAAGATATGTTTCCAGCGTTATCAACTGCAATTACGGTGAATACGTATTGCCAGTCAGGAATTAAGTTTTGAACAGTAAAGCTTGGTACATTACTCGTACCAATTTTTTCACCGTATTGATAAATTTCATACTTTACCACGCCAACGTTATCCGTGGCAGCTGTCCAAGCCAGAGTAATGTCCTCAATACCAATAGTTGAAGTAGTTAAACCAGTTGGTACTGTCGGTGCAGTAGTATCTGCAGTTGAACCGCTGCCGCCAGTGCTGCCACCATTACCACCGCTACTTGGCGGGGTTGGGGTAGGTGTTGGAGTCGGTGTAGGCGTAGGTGTAGGTGTAGGAGTCGGGTCAGGCTTAGTTATCTCTACTTCTACTGAAGTTAGAAGGTTAGAGCCCATTACTGCCGCCATTTCACGAGTAGCGCTTCCTTTAGGGTTGAATGTGCCGTCCGGGTTGCCATTAATTAACTCGTACTTTACCGCAGTAGCTATGTAATCCTTAGCCCATGAAGAGATCTTGTCAGCATCCTTGAACTTCAGCTCACTGCCTTCCTGCAGCTCTACCTCAGTACCTAGTGCCTTAACAAGAATGACAGCAGCCATCTCGCGAGTCAGCGGAGCGTTCGGGTTGAAGGCGTTGGGACTAGTACCGTTAATTACGCCAGCATTGTAAGCCGCTTCGATGTAAGGGAGTGCCCAGCCGCTTACGTCTGTGAAGTGTGTTGTTGTGTCATTAATTGGTAGACCAAGTGCCTTGACGATAATCGTAACGAACTGAGCACGAGTAAGTGTGCCCTTCGGGTTGAAGCTGTCTCCGTCAATACCGTTCAGAATACCCAGTTCTTGAAGCTCGATGATTGCGTCCTTAGCGTAAGAGTTCTCGATATCCTTGAAGGATGAATCCGTTGCGGCGAATCCTAGAGACGCCATAGTGGTAGATGCGATTAGAAGTCCTGATACGATGCTTGCTACTGTTTTTTTCACAGTTAGAGAATACCTCCGAATTATAGTTTTTTGTTCCAATAATTACTCATTCTTTTTGTGGACCAACTTCAATCGTAGGAAAAAAGACCCCCTCTACTAGGTACAGTCTGTACGGAACGATAGTCTTTAAGAACTATAACTTTCCCGATATTACCATGGGGATTTCTAAATTTCCATGTAAAAATTGTAAGTTTAGAAAAAATAAAATAAAAATATGTCGAAAAGGGGATAAGCGAGTTAATAGGGATATGAAAGGAAGAGAGGGAAAAATAAGAAATACAGAGCCGGAGAGGTTAAAACCAGTGGGGTAACGGAACTTAAGTGAGTATTGGCTGTGAAAAGGGGGGATTGCGTACATAGGGTATTAGTCTACGAAAGGGGAATAGTGACTTCACATAGTAGCGTAGTGGTAGTTAGGATAGGTTGGGATGAGTCACCCCAACCTAGTACACCAGATCAATCTGGAAAATAATTCAGCAGTTGTTGCTAACTTGCATATTCACAAACCGTCAATCGATGTTAGAACACCGCCAGCAGCTGGTTGAGCGCGGCTTCGGCGTTGACTTCGACGCATACCTGGACGGCGGTGCCGGCGCTTGGCTTGGCGCGAAGGTCGGCGATGACCATGCCGGGTACCCGCGTGCTCTCGCACTCGATCTGAACGCGCATCGTCTGTGTGCGAACGAGCGTCGGGTTGACCGCGACCATGACCGCGAGCGGGTCATGCATAGCGCAGCCGGCCACGAAGTTGTTCACCTTCTGGTAGAAGGTGAAGTAGAACGGCAGAGCCTCGTTCAGGAACTGAACGAGCTCCCGGTTCTCGGGCTGAGCTGAGCGGTTGAGCACATCGAGGTGTCCTTGATTGAAGATGGTCTTCATCGTTACATCGAGGCCCACCATAATGATCGGCAGTCCGGACTGCATGACGAGGTCGGCGGACTCCGGATCGCCGAAGAAGTTAGCCTCGGAGGTCGGAGTGATGTTGCCGGGAGCGTACACGTTCCCGCCCATGATGACGACCTGCTTGACCTTGCGCGGCAGCTCCGGATCAAGACGGAGCGCCTCTGCAAGGTTGGTCATGCGGCCGACCGGCACGATGACCAGCTCACCCGCAAGCTCATTCGCCTTGCGGACGAGGAATTCAGCCGCAGACTCCCCGAGCGGCTGCTGGTCGGATGGGGCGAGCTGGGCATCACCGATGCCATTCTCGCCATGCACTTCCGCGACCGTCCCCGGCCACGGGCGGGCGAGCGGCTTCGCGGCGCCCATCGCGACCGGCACATCGGCGCCAGCCAGCTTCAGCAGACGGAGCGTATTGTCCGTCGCCTGCTCTACGGAAGTATTGCCGAATACCGTGGTGATACCAATCAGGTCTATCTCAGGCGACTTCAGCGCATAGAGGATGGCGAGAGCGTCGTCGATGCCGGTGTCGGCGTCGATGATCATTGGGATTTTGCTTAACATAGTGGGTCACAGCTCCTTCATTATTCTAGGCATTACTATACCATGTCGCTCGTATAATGAGAAAGTTCGATTGACGCTCGGCAGTGCCATCTGATATAGTTCATCTGTCGAACTATTTGCTTCACGAACCATTCGTCTATAGAACTAGCAAGGAAGGCAGGAGAGCAGCATGAATCGAGCACAGCTGACCGATATCATTAATCGCTACGAGGAGGCGTCCTTCACGGTCAATCGCAGACTGTCCGCCATGATGAGGGAGCTCATGCCGGGCGATATTACCATAGATCAATTCTCAACCCTTCGCTATATGCGGAGCCGCGAGAGAACCACTTCTTCGGAGCTGGCCGATGTGTTCTGCGTGGGTAAGAGCTCTATTACGGCCATCATCACCAGACTGGTGGAGAAAGGCTTCATCACCAGGCTGCCGGATGAGAAGGACCGCAGGGTCACCTACTTGACGTTAACGCAGGAGGGGCGCGACATTGCCAGCGAGATGGAAGGGAAGATTGAGGATTTGCTTGGCGGGTACTTATGCCATTTTGATGATGAGGAAGCGAAGCTTTTTATTCGAACGTATGAGAAGCTAGCAGCTGTATTGATGGAATCACCGCATGAAGGCTAGAGAGGGGCAGGGGAGAGAATGAAGACGGTACTGAAGCTAAGATGGGCAATCATCGCGCTGTGGCTGGCGGCAACGGTCGTGCTGATGGTGAGCGCGCCAGGGATGGAAGGGCTGGTCAGGGAGAAGGGGCAGATCGACGTTCCAGACGGGTATTCGTCGAAGGTCGCCGGACAGCTGCTGGCTGAATTCGACGCAGACAATGGAGGCGCGGGGGAGTCAACCGTGCTCGTGTGGCATAGGGAATCCGGGCTGACAGACGCGGACTATGCGGAGATGAAGGCTGCGGTGGCGAAGCTTGCGGACGAGGGCGAGGAGGTCGGCATCACTTCGGTGACGTCGCACTTCAGCTCGGAGGAGCTGAAGGACCAGCTGGTGGCGAAGGACGGCAAGACCGCGCTGACGCTCATTGGCGTTGACTTCGGGGAACGGTCGCAGGCGGAACAGCGGGATGCGCTGTACGAAGTATTGTCTGGCGTGAAGGTCGACCACTACTATACGGGGAATTGGATCATTCAGGAGGACGTAATTCAGAGCTCTCAGGAAGGGTTGCAAAAAACCGAGTACATCACAGTAGGCTTCATCCTCGTCATCCTATTCGTCGTCTTCCGCTCGGCGGTTGCACCGATTGTTCCGCTGCTGGCGGTCGGCTTCTCTTACTTGGTGTCGCAGTCGGTCGTTGCTTACTTAGTGGAGTATGTGGACTTCCCGCTGTCGACGTTCACGCAGATCTTCATGGTCGCGGTCATGTTCGGCATCGGGACCGATTATTGCATATTGCTCATCAGCCGGTTCAAGGAAGAGCTGGCGCATCATGGGGATAAGACCGAAGCGATCCTGACGACGTACCGTACCGCGGGCCGTACCGTGCTGTTCTCGGCACTGGCAGTCTTGGTCGGCTTCGCGTCAATCGGCTTCTCGACCTTCGTGCTGTACCGCTCAGCGGTTGCGGTCGCGGTGGGAGTTGCAGTGCTGCTCATCGCGCTGTACACGATCGTTCCGTTCTTCATGGCGGTCTTGGGCACGAAGCTATTCTGGCCGGCACGAGGTTCATTAGAGCATAAGCAGAGCAGGCTGTGGGGAGCAGTAGGCAGCTTCTCGCTGCGCAAGCCGCTCTGGGCGCTTGTGGTACTCGCCGTGCTCATCGTGCCTTTCTTAGTCGGGTACAAGGGAGCCACTTCGTTCAACTCGCTGGACGAGATTGGTGATAAGTATGCTTCTGTTCGCGGCTTCAATCTGATATCAGAGAGCTTCGGGCCGGGCGACTCGCTGCCTTCCACTATTGTTGTGAAGGCTGGGGAGCCGCTGGATACTCCGGAAGGGCTGGCTGTGCTGGAGCGCGTTAGTCGTGAGCTGGCGAACGTCGAAGGGGTGAAGGCCGTGCGAAGCGCGACTCGCCCGACTGGCGAGCCGCTCGAGGAGCTGCAGGTCACCGACCAGGTGGGGCAGCTGGAGGATGGTCTGGGCAAGAGCGGCGACGGCTTGGGCGAGATAGGAAGCGGGCTGTCTGAGGCGAGTGAGTCGCTCCGTGAGAATGCGCCGAAGCTGGATAAGGCCGTGGCAGGCGCGGGCGAGCTGGTTCGCGGTACAGAAGGGCTGAAGGCGGGCGTCGTGCAGCTTGGCGAAGGACTTCGGAAGCTGCAGCGAGGCCTAGCTGATGGCTCTGTCGGAGCGAAGGAGCTTGCGGCCGGGGTGGAGCAAGCTCGAGCTAGCGCGGTGCAGCTCGCTGCGGCGAGCAAGCAGCTGCTTGGCAGCTATCAAGGAGCGGAAGCGGGACTTGGTCAGCTGGCGGATGCATACGATGCTGTTGCTAGCAGGCAGGAGGAGCTGGGCGCTGGCCTCGGCGAGCTGAGCGGTGTGCTTGATAAGCTGGGTGCTGCGAATCCTGAGCTGCAGGACGATCCGGATTACAAGGCAGCGGTAAGTCAAGCTGGTAAGCTTGAGCAGGAGGCTGCTGGACTTAGTGAGCAGCTAGGCGGCTTGAACAGCCAGCTGGCAGGTGTTCGTGGAGGGTTGGCGCAGGCCAATGCAGGGTATGCGAAGGCAGCGGGCGGGCAGGAGCAGCTATCTGTTGGATTGGGAAGGCTGGCGGCTGGGCTTGCTGAGCTGCAGAAGGGCGTAGCGGCTGCGGCCGCTGGGCAAGGCCAGATCGTCTCGAAGCTGCCGGAGCTGACAGGCGGCATCGACCAGATCGCTGGCGGGCAGCGGGAGCTGCAGAGCGGGTTCGCTGAGCTGAATGGTCAGCTCGGTGCGCTGACGGACGGACTCGACAAGAGTGTGGACGGACTGACGCAAGTGACGGACGGCCTCGGCTCGGCGGAGGGCTACTTGAATGAGCTGGCTGGTTCGCCGGATAAGCAGCTGACGGGCTGGTTCATTCCGAAGGAAGCCATTGCTAGCGAGGGCTTCCAGCAAGGTCTGGGTGTTTATTTGTCGGAGGATCGGAAGATGGCGAAGTTTGATGTTGTTTTCACAGGGAATCCGTATGAGGAAGAGACGATGAAGAAGATTCCGGATCTCGAGGCGGCTGTAGCTCGGGGGCTTGCGGGTGGCAGCTTCGAGGGTGCGAAGGTTGCGGTCGGCGGGGTGACGAGCATTAATCATGACCTCGGAAGCATCTCGGCTGAGGATTATTCGCGGACGGTGCTGCTGATGCTGGTGGGCATCTTCATTATTCTGGTTGTCATGTTCCGCTCCATCGTGATGCCGCTGTACCTCATCCTGTCGCTGTGGCTGACGTTCTACACGTCGATGGCGATTGCTGAAGTGATCTTCGTGCGCTGGCTGGGGTATACGGGGATTAGCTGGTCGGTGCCGTTCTTCGGCTTCGTGCTGCTGGTCGCGCTGGGCATTGACTATAGCATCTTCCTGATGGATCGGTTCAAGGAATATCGCCATCTGTCTCCTCAGGAGGCGATACTTGAAGCGATGCGCAATATGGGGACGGTCATTATGTCCGCAGCGGTCATACTTGGCGGAACGTTCGCGGCAATGCTGCCTTCGGGTGTCATGTCGCTGCTGCAGATTGCAACGATCGTGCTGTGCGGGCTGTTCCTGTACGCGCTGGTCATGCTGCCGTTGTTCATTCCCGTCATGGTCCGCATGTTCGGGCCCGCCAACTGGTGGCCGTTCATGGGCCGCGGGGATGGAGCGGAGCGGCTGGGCGCCGGGGGTGTAGGCGCTGGAGGCGCTGGAACTGGTGCAGGAGCAGGTGCGGCGGGTGTTGCCGGAGGGCTTCGTGCGCAGACGTCGAGCGTGAGGAAGGACTCGGGGGTTTAAGTAGCTAGTTAGTACGAATAAGGCATTGCTCCTTGTGGGGCAATGCCTTTTTTTGTAGAGGTCCATTTCATACGCTATTCGTGCTGGCATGGGTGGGTGGGTGCTGGAGGTGCACTTTATATCCTATCCACGCTCGGTTAATCTCGCTGATGACCAATAAAAAGGGTTATCCCCGCAGCCGCGCGAACAATGAGTGGAAGATGCAGAATAAAGAGTGTTGACTTTGCTAGGAAACTAATTAAATCAGTGTGTTATAACATTTATGAGGAGATGATTATGATGGAGAAAGTCTTTACGTTGTTTGAATTTACTAGCACGGAATCAAGAATTAGTTCATTAATTAACCTAGTCATTGTATCTTACTTTATGATTATGATTTATAAGATCTATAAGAATACAAAGAAGTAAAGAAGACACTCCTTAATGAGTGTCCTCTATTCGTGAATATTCCTGCTGAATTAAAGCTGCCCTTGAGCTAGCTCCGCCCGGGCACCACCCTGCGGGAATTGCAGCTCATACAGCTGCTTGTATCTGCCGCCTAAGGCGAGTAGGGTGTCGTGGGTGCCCGACTCGATAATCTGGCCCTTGTCGAGGACGTAGATGCGGTTCGCACGCCTAATGGTCGACAGCCTGTGGGCAATAACCAGTGAGGTGCGACCTACTAGCAGCGTGTCTAGCGCGTCTTGGATCGCCTTCTCCGACTCGGTATCGAGGGAGGAGGTAGCCTCATCCAAGATGATAAGGCGTGGATCCTTCAGTATTGCCCGGGCAATAGACAAGCGCTGCTTCTGTCCTCCGGACAGCTTCACTCCACGCTCCCCAATCTGGGAGTCGTACCCATCAGGGAATGACATGATGAACTCATGTGCATGGGCCGCACGAGCGGCCGCTTCCACCTCTGCTACGCTAGCATCCGGCTTACCGTACATTAAGTTCTCTCGAATCGTCCCGTTCAATAAAATAATATCCTGAGAAACGATGCCCATCTGTCTGCGCAGCGAACGGATACGTACATCCGTTAGATCATGCCCGTCAATCAACACCTGTCCTGACTGAGGGTCATAAAACCGAGTCAGCAGATGTGTAATGGTTGACTTGCCCGCGCCAGAGGAGCCGACTAAGGCCGTAACCTCGCCAGGCAGCATCTCAAAATTAAATTGCTCCAGCACAGAGACTGGCTTAGCAACACTCACCGTGCTCTCTGCTGCAACTCCCCGCTGCCTGCTCTCATCGACTGAGCGGCCGTCCGACACGCGCAGGCGCGACCCCCTCTTGCTAGACATAGCACCTGCGGGGCCCAGCCCTCCACCCGTCGCGTAGGCGAAGGTCACATCCCGGAACACGACATGCCCCCGCACCTCCCCTAACTCCAGGGCGTCCGCCTTGTCAACAATCTGCGGCTGCGTACTGAGCACCTCCATGATACGCTCATACGCAGCCGCTGATTGCTGGATCGTGTTCAGCGTGCGGGAGAAGCGGCGGACCGGATTCTGCAGCAGCCGGAGATAGGCGAGGAAGGCGACGATCGTCCCTACCGTCATCGTCCCTCTCATCGTCTGCCGTGCTCCGAAGATGAGCACGATTGCCAGCCCGGCATAGATCAGCAGGTCAATGAGCGGCTCATACACCGCCCGCAGCTTCACCGCGGACAGGTTCGCCTCCCGATTCACCAGGCTGCGAGCCGCGAACCGCTCCGATTCCTCCTCCTCGGTCGAGAAGGCCTTCATGAGACGGATAGAAGACAGCGTATCCTGTAAGTGATTGGTCACCTCGGCAACGGACTCCTGTATGCGCCGGAAGGCCGCTCGAATACGCCTCGAGAAGAGACGTGTCGCGAAGAACATGAACGGGAATGTAGCGAGCACGAGCAGCGTGAGCTGCCAGTCGATCCACATCATATATCCCGCAACTGCGAAGAAGGTAACCAGATCCGTCACGATCGACATCATACCGGAGGAGACAAGCTGCTGAAGCATGCCGACATCACTCGTCACCCGGGACATGAGATCCCCCGTCCGGTTGCGGTCGAAGAAGGCTACATCGAGCGACTGAAGATGGCGGTAGAGCTGCCCGCGCAGGTCGTAGACCGCCTTTTGCCCAACAGTGGCCATAGCCAGACTGCACAGATAACCGAACAAGGCCAGCAGCAGCGCCGTTCCCAGCACCCCCAGCCCAATCCACACTAATGCGCTGTATCGTCTCTCAGGAATAACGACATCAATCGTATATTGCGACAGCTGCGGAATGACGAATTCTAACAACGATACGGCCACGATGGACACCATCGCCATAACCATAAGTCCCCACTGCGACTTCACTTGCCAGAACATCCTCCGGTACATCTCCCAGATGCTCCCGCGCTTCGGCTTCCGATTGTCCATCTGCGCACGACTTCCCATTCCATACATGCATAATCACCTCAATTATGGCTATCCAACTCTCCTTCTAATAGTGTACTCCATTCCTGCATAACGCAAGCATCGCAAGCACATCCCATTCACACCTGACTGGAAGCTGCCTGACGAGTTGTTGATTTAGTATTAGATTTTGTTGTTTTGCTGAATAGTAAGGGCTTACATGACCCTCTATGATGAAAAGTGAATCAAAAGGATCCAAAGGAGGTATTCATGTTGACGAAGTCAAAGCTGCGAACAACGTTCATGTCAAAGTTAACGTCTCACACTCAATTCCAGTCTCAGTCTCAGTCCAACCCCAAGCTTCAGTTCAAATCAGGCAAGAGGCTCCTGCCCGCACTAGGGGCTGCCCTGCTGTCTATTACGCTGGCAGCAACCCCAATCACTCCAGTGCAGGCGTCTGCCTCGCCTGCAGCCGTTCCCGTGCAAGTGAACTGGAAGGAAGAGAAGGGCAAGGTCTCGGACTTCATGTACGGGCTGAACGGCTTCCAGACCTTTAATCCGGAGGTGTCCGGAAGCGAGGAGTACAACAAGAAGCTGAACTATATGAATCCCGGGCTGCTCCGCCTTCATAGCTGGGAAGTAATGAACGATTCCAGCGAACCCAATGGATGGATAGATAAGGCGAATAAGCGCTGGGATGCCGCCAAGATTAAGCAAGCGCTCGAAGCTCTTAGCCCGGAGCACCCTGAGCTGCTGCTCAACATTCCCGGCTGGCCGGAGTGGATGGACACGGACAGTGACGGCTACCTGGATAGCGACAAGGTCCAGGACTATGCAGACTTCAGCGCAGAGCTAGTTCGTATCGTGAATGTGGATAACGACTTCAAGGTTAAGTATTGGGAGCCGACGAATGAGCGGGATGACCCGTATTACGTCCACTTCCGGAACAACAATGAGCCAGACCGGCTGGACGAGCTTACGAACATCTACAACGTAACGGCGAAGGCGATGAAGGCGGTCGACCCATCGATTCAGACGGGCGGGCTTGCTTTTGCAAGGGGAGATCTGTACGACCAGGTAGAACGCTTCGTCGCCGGCACGGTGAACGAGGGGACGCTGGACTTCCTGTCCTATCACTTCTATGCGAGCGGGGATCTCGGGCAGTCGGATGAGACGATCTACAACCGGGTCCATAACCCGGCGGATCCATCCCTTAACTCCTTGGCCAAGCATACGAAGGATATTCGGGCAATCGTGGATGAGGCGAGTCCGAAGCGCCATATTCCGATCTGGCTGGATGAGTACAACGTGAGCTGGTCTTGGACGAATAATGATCCCCGTATGTCGAGCAACAAGGGAGCGGTCTTCGATGCCCTAGTTATGATCTATGCGCAGCGGTTCGGTGCGGATGGCGGTGCGGCTTGGAATGACTATGACGGGGTGTATGGCAAGATAACTGGAGAAGACTACAAGCTGCGGCCGGCAGCCCACACTTACCAGCTGCTGAACCATTACTTCGTCGGAGAGACGGTTCAAGCTGCATCTGGCGATGAGAGCAAGCTTGTCGCCTATGCCGTACGCAGCGGCAAGCCGGACAAGGCACAGTCCTACATGATTGTTAATCGTTCGGATGATGTGCAGCTCGTGCAGACCTCCTTCAAGGGGCTTAAGAGCAGCAAGGCCGCTATCCAGCAGCATCAGATATCTGCCGCTGGCTATGCAATTGGTTCGTCCACTTGGGATGCCGTTGCTCAGCATGCAATAGCCCTGCCTGCCCACTCCGTGACCGTCTGGACAGACAGCTCGACCGTGCCGAGCCTGACGCCTCCTCCGCTGGTTACGGCAGAAGAGCCGCCAGCCGGCTCGGGCTCTGGCTCGGGCGGCATCGATGAGCCGGCCTCGAACCTGACCGGCCGCGTAGCGGACAGCTCCTCCGCGAATTATTCCGCGGAGGGCACGCTCGACTGGGCCGTCTGGGGAACCGACGGCGCGAGCCCGGCGTCCGCCGTTCGCAAGGCGGACGGGGGCGGCCAGATCTCAGGCCTAACGCTGGTCGGCGAGCCGAGCGTGACGGCCTACAGCCCGCAGTGGTGGGGCACGCACAGCGCAACCTGGTCTGATGGCGATACCATCGCAAGCGGGGATGCAAGCTCTGCGGCCATCGTAGCCGAGGGAGCCGGCAAGGGATTCTCCTTCACCGTACCTGCTGATGAGACGGAGAAGCAGCTGAAGGTGTACCTAGGTGTCATGGGAGCGAAGGGCGTGCTGACCGCCCGCCTGAGCGACGGCAGTGCGCCAGACTTCGTGACCTCCTATGAGGACAGCAGCCCGAATGTCATTAATAACAGCGGCGGAGCGAAGAGCCGTGTCGTCACACTGAACTTCAAGGCGAACTCGCCAGGGCAGACCTTGACCATCAGCTATGTGATGAATTACAACCATTGGGGCAATGCACTATGGCTGCAAGGAGCGACGCTGTCTGCTCCGAAGGCTGCCCTGCTTCGCGGGAGCGTAGCCCCTTCGGGCAGTGCCGATCTGACGAAGGAAGGCAATCTGGACTGGACCGTGTGGGGGACGAATACAGAGGACCCTAAGGCAGCTGTCCGTAAGGTGGGCGTACCCGAACAGATCTCTGCTCTGGCCACCATCGGCAGCGCAGAATATGTGAAGGCCTATACGGCGGATTGGTGGGGGACGCACAGCGCCTCCTGGTCTGACGGTACACCAGAGGCTGCAGGAACGAACGTCCCCGCAGCAATAGTAACCGGCGGACCGAAGGGCTCCGGCTTCAAGCTCTCCGTCCCTGCAGACACGACAGCGAAGACCTTGAAGCTGTACCTGGGCGTTATGGGGACGAAGGGAATTCTGAAGGCCCGCTTGAGCGACGGCAGTGCGCCGGACTTCGTAACTTCTAACGAAGACTCTGATCCTTCCGTCATTAATAACAGCGGCGGTCCAGCGAGCAAGGTGGTCAGCCTAACCTATCAAGCGGCCTCCCCGGGCCAGACGCTGGACATTGAATACACGCTGGAGTACAACCACTGGGGCAATACGCTGTGGCTGCAAGCAGCCGCTCTGTCTGGCGCGGACATCATCCCGCCGGCAGCACCTGCTGGCGCAGCCATAATCAGCAGTACGTCTACAGCTGCCGCAATCTCCTGGCAGGCAGCCGCTGACAACGTGCGCGTGACCGCCTATGAGGTGTACAAGAATGGCACCTATGTTGGCCAGACAGCAGCGCCAACACAGACGTACTATATCCACGGCTTAACTCCGGAGGAAGTCGCAAGCTTCACCGTTAAGGCGAGAGATGCTGCCGGTAACCTCTCGGAAGCCAGCCAGCCTCTCCTCGTGACAGCTAGTCCGGATACGCAAGCACCCATCTCCGTACAGCTGCAAGGCTCCTCAGCAGGGGATGGCAGCGTGAAGCTGGTGTGGACGGCAGCCTACGATAACACATCGGTTACTAGCTACGAGCTCTACGATGGGAAGAAGCTTGTCACGGTTATCTCTTCCACGGAGACACAATATACTGTTGCAGCAAGTCATGCGAAGAAGCATGCAGAACTGACCATCGTTGCGGTCGATGCCGCAGGTAACCGCTCGGTCTCTAGCAACACGGTGCACGTGAAGAAGAACGGCGAAGTGAAGTAAGGTAATCGTTAAGCCAGCTTCATCTAGTCCACGTTGAACCCCCGCTCACTACTGGTGAGCGGGGGTTTTTGCTGACCAATTACTTTAGAAGTAGTGATTTCATATTAGATATTGTTGTTTTGCAATATAGCGCGCTTCGGCAGGAGGGCGTAAAGTAAGGCTTGTAAGCATGCAGGAAGCGCTTACATACACCACACTCGGAGGAGGACTTATTAATGAATTGGAAGTGGACCAAGAAGCTTGGGGTGCTCGCGGCAGCAGCGGCGCTGCTAACAAGCGTGACCACTGTAACACCCGCCTACGCCGCATCGGTCACCGCAACGGTGAACTGGGGAGCCTCGCAAGGATCAACAACGAGCTACAGCTATGGACTGAATCTGTTCAAGGCGCAGGAAGGTACGGCTGCTTCTGACACGAACTACAAGGCGAATGTGTCCTACATGAAGCCGGGAATCGTCCGCTATCACCGCGGCGATCAGATGGGCGACTCCAGCACAGGAGAGGGCTGGGTACAGAATCCAACGACATCCGCTTACGCTTGGAATGCAACGAAGATCAATACGATCCTGACGAATACGTTCAGCAACAATCCGGTTCGAATGATCAACATTGCGAATTGGCCGGCTTACATGGACGACGGCACCGGCAAGCTGAAGACGAATATGTACGATGCATATGCAGCCTTCTGTGCGGACCTTGTGCAGATCGTCAACCTGAATCAAGGCCACAACGTGCTCTATTGGGAAGTGACGAATGAGAAGGACGATATCTATGCGAACAACATGGCAGAGCTTGCGACCATCTACAAGAAGGCCTATGATGCAATGCGTGCGAAGAGCTCCACGATTAAGATTGGCGGACCCGCTTTTGCAAGGCCGGACTTGACTGCCCGCGTCGACACCTTCGTCGCGAATGCCCATGCGAAGCTGGACTTCATCTCCTACCATACGTACAACAGCGGCAGCACGAGCGATACGAATGCTTCCATCTGGGCGAGCGCACAAGGGCTGGGTGCAACCACGACTGCGATCAAGAGTATCATCTCGACCTACACCACTCGTCAGATCGAGACGTTCCATGATGAGTTCAACATTAGCTGGAACCCGCCGGATGGACGGATGAACAATGAGAAGGGAATGATCTTCGACGCGCTGGCGATGATGTCGATTACGAAGGCTGGAGCAACAGGCTCCATGGCTTGGAATGAGTCCGACGGCTGGTACGGCAAGCTGGAAGGCTGGGCACCATACAACAAGCGGGCGTCCGCACATCTGTATAACCTGTTCAATACCGATATGGGCGGTACGATTGCTGCGACATCGACCAGCGACAGCTCCAAGGTGGATCTCATGGGCACTTACGGAGGCAGCTGGAAGAAGCTTGCGCTCGTGAACCGTGCTGAAGCGGACCAGACCGTTCAGATCAGCTTCAGCGGCTGGTCGACATCCATTCCAGGCAACACCTTATTCACCGTGAAGCGGGTGTATGGCTGGGGAGTGACGTATGACAGCGTGAGATATGACGTGCTGACTTCAAGCGCAGGCTATACGCTGCCTGCTGATACGGTAACATTACTAATCCTTGATGAGAATAACAAAACCTACGCCGCAGCCTCCACCAACTATGTCACCAATCCCAAGTTCGATTCAGGCATGACGGGCTGGAGTACCTGGGCTATGCAAGCTGGCGATGATGCGGCTGACTACACGGAAACCTACGGCGGACGTGATGGCACACATCTCACCCATTGGAAAAATGCTTACTATGGCGTCTACACCTACCAGACGGTAACGGGACTTACGAACGGAACGTATACGCTCAAGGCATGGGTCACCTCCAGCGGAGGACAATTCGAATCGCGGGTTGAGCTTAAAAACTATGGAGGCTCTCAGATTAACAGCAATATCCCTGTAGGCGGCTGGACGCAGATTACGGTGCCGAATATTGCAGTATCGAACGGGCAGGTGGAGATCGGCTTCTGGTCGAAGGCGAACTCCGGCAATTATGTATACTTCGATGATGTGGAACTAACGAAGAACTAAGCACGAAGCATACAGCAGCTTAATCAGGCCCGCTCTCCTTGGGGAGGGTGGGCTTCTCTATTGCAATAACAGCTTCATTCCATTGTTAGATTTGTATGATAGTTTGTTGATTTGATCAATAGATGGGGAATATGGCAGGGACCTATAATGAACATAGTAGCAAGCAAGCAGTAAGGCTTGAAGGAGGACCCTAATATGAACGATCAAGTAACGGCTCAAGCAGCCGTACATCCATCGATGAGCAAGAGACGAGAATCCGTCCTTCGCAGGTGGCTGGCCCAATGGGATCTACAGTCCATGGCCATCCCATCCATTCTATTCCTGATTCTGTTCAGCTACGTGCCCATGTGGGGCGTGCTGCTCGCCTTCAAGGACTACGACCTGTTCCGGGGATTCATAGACAGCCCTTGGGCAGGCATGAAGTACTTCAATCTATTCTTCAGCTCTCCAGACTTCTGGCTGGTCATGCGCAATACGCTGATCATCTCGCTGCTGAAGCTGGTCATCGTCTTCCCTGCACCGATTGTGCTCGCGCTCATGATGAACGAGGTGCGTATGCTCGCCTTCAAGCGGATTGTCCAGACGGTCACGTATCTGCCGCACTTCCTGTCCTGGGTCATCGTCGGCGGCTTCGCGATCTCGCTCCTCGCGGTTGACGGCGGTTCGCTGAATGGGGCGCTCCTGTCACTGAATCTGATTGATGAGCCGGTCAACTGGCTGTCGACACCGAGCTACTTCTACTCCATACTCATCTCAGCTAATGTGTGGAAGGATATCGGCTTCAACTCGATTGTCTATCTGGCCGCTATAGCGGGTGTGAATCCGAATCTATACGAAGCGGCCGCAATGGACGGCGCCTCCCGGCTTAAGCAGATTATCGTGGTTACGCTGCCGTCGATTATGCCGGTCATTATTATTTTTTTCATCCTGGCTATGGGCAATATCCTGAATGCAGGCTTCGAAGACATCCTCGTGCTGACGAACAACGGGAACAACGCCATCCTGATGGATAAGGCGAACGTCATTGATACGTATGTGCTCGAGACCGGCGTCAGGCAGCAGCAATACTCCTACGGAACCGCAGCCGGCCTGTTCAAGTCGCTCATTAACGTTATCCTGCTGCTCGGAGCGAATTACGTCACCAGACGGCTCGGCAAGGAGTCGCTATGGTAGCTTCGGCTTATTCTTACATCAAGGCAGGTGAATCCGCATGAAGCTTAATATGGAAGATCGTATGCTGCAAGTCGTCGTCTACACAGCCTTAGCGCTGCTCTCATTCGTCACGTTCTACCCGGTCTGGAACACGCTCGTCATCTCTCTTAATGAGGGCTCCGATACGGCATTAGGGGGGCTTACCTTCTGGCCGAGAGCGTTCACCATGGAGAACTATCAGGTCGTGTTCAAGAACGATCAATTCTTCCAGTCGCTGTGGATCTCTGTGGCAAGAGCAGTGTCTGGAACGTTCATCTCCATCTTGTTCACCGCCCTGCTAGCGTACAGCTTGTCGAAGTCAGAGCTCATGGGACGCAAGTTCTATATGATGCTGGCCGTCATTACGATGTTCTTCTCCGGCGGCCTCATTCCGACGTACCTCTGGCTGCGCGAGCTGCATATGTTCGATAACTTCTGGGTGCTCATCATTCCCGGGATGGTCAATGTATGGAATATGATTGTGTTCCGTACGTTCTTCCGAGGGCTCCCGGATGGGATTGAAGAATCGGCGAAGGTTGATGGCTGCGGCAACTACGGCATATTCTTCCGAATTGTCATGCCGCTGTCCGGTCCTATCCTGGCGACGCTATCGCTCTTCACAGCTGTCACTCTATGGAATGAATGGTTCAATGCCAGTATCTACATTAACAACCAGCAGCTCATCCCGATTCAGACCTATCTGATCAACGTCATTAACTCCAGCTCGTTCCAGGAGCAGATGGCGCAGATTACAGGGGCTTCCGGGGCCATGAATGCATTCCGCTCGACTGTCACTTCCAAGTCTCTGCAGATGACGACCATTATGGTCGCCACACTGCCTATAGTTATCGTATACCCGTTCGTTCAGCGCTTCTTCGTTCAAGGCGTAATGGTTGGTTCGCTTAAGGAGTAGGTGCATCGTCTCTGCTCGTCTTCCACGTCCACGTTCAACTAAGGAATTAAGAGCTGCCTTAGCAGCTTTTAAGATATAATGAGAAATGAAAGGGGATTCATACTATGATAGCAGCAAGAAAGTCATTATCCATGGCCCTAGTCACGGTCTTCTCCCTCGTGACCATCTTGGCAGGCTGCAGCTCTGATAAAGGAAACAATGAGAATGCAGCTTCACCAAGCCCGACAACGACTCCAGCCGCAACCGAAGGAGGAGACAAGACCGACCCGCCGGCTAACGAACCGCTCACGTTCAGCTTCTATGTGAACTACGACTGGTACTCACCGAAGGGACTTGAATCCGATGCGAAGCCTCTGAATACCTGGCTGCGCAACGAGAAGAAGGTAACGATCAAGGAGATCAGCGCGAACGGCAATGCCGCTCAGAAGCTGGGCACGATGATTGCATCCGGCGAGCTGCCGGACGTTATTCAGATGGATCGGGATACGAACTTCGACAAGCTGGTTGCAGAAGGTAAAATCGTAGCGATTGATGAATACTTGAACAACCCCAAATATCCGAACTTGAAGAAGCTGGCCAGCGAGAAGACGCTGAACCTGCTCCGTGCCAAGGACGGCAAGCTGTACGGCATTCCGAACTGGTTCGGCCGTGCGGAAGATCCTAAGACCAGCAATGCCGGCTGGGTTGTGAACAAGAAGATATACAAGGAGCTAGGCTCGCCCAAGCTGGATACCTTCGACGATATGTACAATTATCTCGTGCAAGTGAAGCAGAAGTACCCGGATATCGTACCGCTGGATACGGCGAACACGGATGAAGGAACGATTCAAGTTCATAACTTCATCTATGCAGGGATGGGTGAGATGAGAACGGTAGACATGGGTAAGTCAGCAGGGATGTTCGCCCTGGCTAACTTCGACAAGACCGAGTTCACCTCCATCTTCCAAGACCCGGCTTATCTAGAATCCTATCAGTTCACGAGCAAGCTGTTCCGCGAGAAGCTGCTGTCTCAGGATACCTTCTCACAGAAGCGCGAACAGTTCCAAGAGAAGCTGAACAATGGCAAGATTGCCGTTGCGGCAACCTATGACATTACGGGCGGGGCAGATGTGGCGAACCAGAAGCTGCAAGCAGCGGATCCGGACGCGGGGTACACCTTCATTCCATACCCTGTGAAGAGCGGAGTGGATGTGAACAAGATCTCCCCTACGGCCTCAGGCTCCATGGGCTGGAACTTCAACTCCATTACGACCTCTGCTAAGAATCCGGAGCAGATCTTCGCGTTCTTCGACTGGCTGCTGAGCCCTGAGGGCACTACGGCAGCACAATTCGGTCCTCCAGGCTTGTACTGGACACCGGATGACAAGGGCTTCCCAATCTTCAATGATAAGTATAAGAATGCGACGAAGGAACAGAAGGATAATGATGGAATTGGGTCATTCTACTTCAATCTACAGGGCTCGCCAGTATGGGGGGACCTGGATAAGGATGTTATGGCGAAGGAAGGCACCCCGAAGACGTGGAATACAGAAGCGAATGAATTCTACGGCAAGTATGTGAAGATTGACGGTGACCAATTCAACCAAGTGAAGAACTTCCCTAAGAGTTCTCCTGAGGACATGGCCAATCAACAGATTAAGCTCATTATGGAGAAGGCCGCAGCGAAGATGGTATTCGCCAAGAACGATGCAGAGGTTGAGAAGGCCATGAAGGACGCGGAGAAGCAAGTGAGTGCCGCGGGTTACGACAAGCTGCTTGCCTATATGAATAAGGTGTGGCAAGCCAATGTTGCACAGATGAATAGCAAGTAGCCAATAGCAATGCGATGTGAACAGTCCGGTTGACCCTCACAGGTCAACCGGATTTACCTGTGAAGAAGGGGCGGGGAGATTCGTGAATCGACAACAGGAATATGCTTATTTTCCCTATGCCTACAAGGTCATGGTGCCGTATCTCCTTCTTGTGCTGCTCACAGATATCATTATCGGGTATTATTCCTACTCCTCGTCCATACAGTCCATGTCGCGGACCAATTCGGTCAACATTATGAGGACGCTCGAGCAGATACGCGACAATACAGAGCATCAGCTGCGGGACTATCAGAAGGTATCGGATCATATCTTCAACGACCTCGATCTTCAGCGCCTCCTTCAGAGTAAGGAAGACAGCTATCAGATCTACGAGCTGACCGAGGGTTATGTGCGGCCAACGCTCAGTCAGGCAACGAAGCTGACGGCGAATGATGTCATTCTATCTCTCTACATCAACAACAAGGAATACAAGGAGAGCTACTCCTACTCCGATGAGGAAGCACGAGACCCCTTCTACTTGCGAAGCTACTATAACCTCTATTATACGGACCGTATTAATAACGAGCCGTGGCTGCAAGCGATGGAGAGGGGTACCAGGCGGGACGGCTGGGCACAGATCGGCAGTGACAGCATGTATCAGAACATCACTCTAGCTCGGCAATATATCTCCTTCGACAATTATGAGCAGATTGGCTATATCTTGGTGAAGGCAAGGCTTAGGGATCTATTCCAATCGATTGATTCCTTCAAGCTGACGGAAGGAGCAGACGTCCTCGTTGTGGACGGGGACAACCAGCAGGTCATTTACAGCCGAAGCAAGAGGGCGGAGAAGAGCTGGAATGAGGCACATGCAGGGAAGGACCATCTCGTTGAGAGTCTCTCATTGCCGGGGACGGCTTGGCAGGTGAAGGCGCTTATCCCGCATGCGGAGCTCCGCAGAGAAGCGGATAAGATTCGTGGCGTTACACTCCTTGTATGCTTGACTAGTTTTTTGTTAGCGGCACTCATTGGCTTTTTTGTTTCTCGTTTTTTCTCGAAGAGGGTTCGAAGTATCATTCGTATGGTCCACTCCTTCCACAATGGGGAGTTCAAGAAGCGTACGGTAACAGCCGGCAATGACGAATTCGCCTTCCTGTCGAAGGCCTTCCATCGCATGGCAGATAATATTGAGGAGCTCATTCAAGACGTCTATGTGAGGAGCGTGCAGACGAAGCAGGCGGAGCTGACGGCTCTGCAGGCACAGATTAATCCACACTTCCTCTACAATACCTTGTCTTCCATCTCCTCAATGGCGAAGCTTGGCGAGGTGGATAAGCTGGCAGAGATGGTGTCGGGTCTCGCACAGTTCTACCGGCTGACGCTCAATAATGGGAGTATGTTCATCACGATCGGCCGAGAGCTGGAGCAGGTGCAGACCTACGCACGCATTCAACAGGTGAAGTACGGCAACCGATTCTCCTTCCTCTGTGAAGTGGATCCCTCCATCGTGCATCTGGATACCATTAAGCTCATTCTACAGCCCTTCGTTGAAAATGCCCTCAAACACGCCTGGTTCGAAGATCGCATCACCATTCGGATTGAGGGGTATCGAGAGGACGGGGTCATCGTCCTGAAGGTCATTGATGACGGCGTTGGCTTCCGGATGAAGAAGGATTGGGATCGGGTGAGTGCGGCTGCCCGCGACGGGGGTGGTTACGGTGTGGCGAATGTAGATGAACGCATTAAGCTGCAGTTCGGGCCTGAGTATGGGGTATCCTTGTTCAGCCGCCCGGGTATGGGGACAACCGTCATGATTGTTATTCCAGAATATCAGCATGAAGCGCCGGGCAGCCGGCCGCTTAGACAGGGGGACTAGAGGGGATGACATATCGTGTCTTGCTGGTAGATGATGAGTTATACGATCTGGAATGGCTGAAGCAGGCTGTGCCATGGGAGGAGCTTGGTCTGGTGCTGGCGGGAACCGCTCACAGCGGGTTCGCTGCGCTCGGGCGAATGAAGGAAGAGCGAATCGACATTCTCCTCACCGACATTCGTATGCCCATCATGACAGGTCTGGAGATGGCCGCTCAGGCGAAGGAGCTGTACCCTTGGCTGAAGGTGATATGCATCAGCGGATATGAGGATTTCCACTATGCGAAGCAGGCAATTGCCCTGTCTGCCGTAGGCTATGTCTTGAAGCCGATAGAGCTCGATGAAGTGGTGCGGCTGCTGCAAGATACAGCTCGTATGCTGGATTCGGAGCATCAGCTGCAGGAACGCCGAGTGACGCTGGACCGGACACTGCCGCTCGTCCGAGGCGCCTTCTTAATGGAATGGCTGGAGGGTAGCATGGATGCAGTGGAGGGGGCGCAGCTGATTAAGCAGCAAGAGCTGCTTCCTTGTGAGGGAGTCTATTGCGCAGCTGTGCTGGAGATCGACGATCTGCAATGGAAGCTCGCCGGGTATCCGAAGGAAGAGCATGGAGGGCTGGTCGAGCAGACGCAGCAGCTCGTGATGGATACCGTGAAGGAGCTCATGCTGGGGCATGTGTTGGTGGATGGTAATCGGCTAGTGCTGCTGATGGAGAGATTCGAGGAAGCAGAGACGGGCAGCCTGCTGCTGCAGCTAGTGGAGCGGGTGCGGCAGGCGGGGCCCTTCACGCTAACGATCGGGATTAGCTATCCACCAGTTATGGAGCTGTCTCAGCTTCCGGGTCTGTACAAGCAAGCGTGTGAGCTGCTGGAGTTCAAGATGTTCGTCGGCAAGAGCCGTGTCATCTGGCCTGAGGATATGAAGCCCAAGGTGCTTCAAGGGGCGCACAACCTGGAGGAGAAGCTGGAAGAGCTGCTGACCTGCATGCTCGACTATGATCTTGTTGGGATTGATGATCATCTGCTATCGGTGTTCCAGCTCGTGCAGCATACGGACACGCGGCTGTCGGTCTATAACTTCACGCTCCATCTGATTGCCCAGTTAGATAAGCTGTTCGTCCGGCTGGGAGAGAATCTGTATGACCTCCTGTCCTGGGATTACAAGAACCTCGACGTGCTGTTCCAGTTCGAGACCGTAGATGATATTGTCTCTTGGCTTCGCCGGCGGCTGTTCGAGATGGCGGAGCTCATGATGCGCAAGATGCAGAAGGGCAATCACAAGCTCGTTCATGATATCCAGAGCTATACGGGGGAGCATCTCTCTGACAAGCTTACACTTCGCAGCTTGTCACAGACGTTCGGGTTCACGCCCAACTACTTGGGACATCTGTTCAAGGAGCATACCGGCGAGGGGTATACCGATTACCTGATGCGGCGCAGGCTGGAGAAGGCTTGTGAGCTGCTGTCCGATCCGGTGCTTAAGATCTACGAGGTATCGGACGCTGTAGGCTACAAGAACATTATCTACTTCAACCGCCACTTCAAGGAATTCTACGGCATGACGCCGACGGAGTACAGGAGGAAGGGATGAAGGGAGCTGGGCTGGGCCAGCTTGGAGGAGCTATAGCGCCAGAGATTGGCGCTACAGCTGGATTGGGCGGGCTTGGAGGAGCTATAGCGCCAGAAAATGGCGTTGCAGCTGAATTGGGCCAGCTTGGAGGAGCTGCAGCGCCAGAAATTGGCGTTGTAGCTGGATTAGGCGGGCTTGGAGGAGCTGTAGCGCCAGAAAATGGCGTTGCAGCTGGATTGGGAGGGCTTGGAGGAGCTGTAGCGCCAGAAATTGGCGTTGCAGCTCATATTGGCGAGCGTTTTTTTTTCACCATAGGTGGGAAAGTGTGTGGGCTTAGAATTATGGAGGAGGATGCATCCTGGTACATACAGGTCTAGATCATCATAAGCAAGAGCTGCTTAGAGCTGAGGCTGCTCTCGCTCATGGAATAGTAACTCGGGGAGGTAGGCCTGACCCCTATGGGTTGGCTTATCACTTCACGCCCCCTGCTGGTTGGATGAATGACCCGAATGGATTCGTTCAATACAAGGGTGAGTATCACTTGTTCTATCAGCATCATCCCTACAACACGGAGTGGGGTCCGATGCATTGGGGACATGCGGTGAGCAGCGACTTGGTCAGGTGGAGGCATCTTCCGATCGCTCTGGCACCCAGTGAGTCCTATGACGAAGGCGGGTGCTTCTCTGGAAGCGCGGCGGAGGATGCGGAGGGCAATCTGGTGCTGGTCTATACGGGACATGCTCCGAATCATGTGCAGAGTGTGGCAGCAGGGGATGGGTTAGTTGAGACCTTGGTTGAGGGTAAGGGTGAGGAACCTCGGGAGATTAAGCCTCATCAGGTACAATGTGCAGCGGTTAGTGAGGATGGAGTCTTGTTCAGCAAGCTGGAGGGCAACCCGTTAATTGGTGAACCCCCTGCAGAGGGCTCGGTTGAGTTCCGTGATCCTAAGGTATGGCGCTCAGCATCGGGATGGAATATGGTCGTGGGCACAGCGAAGGATGGAATGGGCAAGGCTGTGCTCTATCGGTCGCAGGAGCTGACCTCTGGCTGGGAGTACGTTGGCGTCGTAAGCCAGAGTGACGGGAGCAAGGGGAGCATGTGGGAGTGCCCGGATCTGTTCGAGCTTGACGGGCGGGGAGTGCTGCTGGTATCCCCGATGGGGATGGATGGCATAGCCAATTGCACGATTGCTGTTGTTGGCGATTGGGATGAGCAAGCTGGGAAGCTCGCTGAGCAGAGCTGGACCCACTTGGACTACGGCAGCGACTATTATGCGGCGCAGTCGCTGCTGGATGACCGCGGGCGGCGCATCGTGATCGCCTGGATGGACATGTGGGGGGCGGCGATGCCCTCCGCCGCCCACGGCTGGGCAGGCAGCATGACGCTCCCGCGTCAGCTGTCCTGGTTCGAGGACGGCGCGCTGTGCGTCGCGCCTGTGGAAGAGCTGCAGCAGCTGCGCGGAGCGGGCCGCTGCCTGCAAGGGCTTGAGGCAGCGAGCGGAGCTCTCTCGCTGCCGGAGCTGGCCGGCGATGTCATGGAGTTCATCGCCGAGTTCGATCTGAAGCGCAGCGATGCGTCGCGCTTCGGCCTTGAGCTGCGCCGCTCGGAGGATGGGACCGAGCGGACCGTGCTTGTGTATGAACGTTCGAGTGGACGGCTGTCCATCGAACGGCACGGTCCTGTGGAGCTGGCATCGCCGCGCAACAGCTATGTCGTGCAGCCGCGCGGCGCGGAGGCGCCTGGCGTGCTGCGCCTGCAGGTGTTCCTCGATCGGTCCTCGATCGAGGTGTTCGTGAATGGCGGTCGCGCAGCGATGACCGCCCGCTTGTATGCGAAGCCGGACAGCGTCGGCTTCCGCCTTTTTGCCGAGAGCGGCCGCGCAGCTGTGCCGTCTCTGCAAGCTTGGCCGCTGTCCGTGGCCATGGACCGCGCGTAGCGGGACCATCAGTAAGCCGCCGCTGCGAAGATTGCAGCGGCGGCTGCTATTGGTATTGCCGACACTCCGCCTCCCGCTCACCCGTCAATCAGGTGCATTAATGTACCACATTCATCGACCGCCCCCGCGTGCCCGCCAATGAGGTGCAAAAATGCACCACATTCCGCCTCCGCCCCTCGCTCGCCGGCCAATGAGGTGCAAAAATGCACCACATTCATCCTCCGCCTCCTGCTCACCCGCCAATGAGGTGCAAAAATGCACCACATTCATCGACAGACCCCGCGTGCCCGCCAATGAGGTGCAAAAATGCACCACATTCCGCCTCCGCCCCTCGCCCGCCCGCCAATGAGGTGCAAAAATGCACCACATTCATCCTCCGGTCCTCGCCCGCCCGCCAATGAGGTGCAAAAATGCACCACATTCCGCCTCCGCCCCTCGCTCGCCGGCCAATGAGGTGCAAAAATGCACCACATTCATCCTCCGCCTCCCGCTCACCCGTCAATCAGGTGCAAAAATGCACCACATTCATCGACCGCCCTCGCCCGCCCGCCAATGAGGTGCAAAAATGCACCACATTCATCGACAGACCCCGCGTGCCCGCCAATGAGGTGCAAAAATGCACCACATCCCGCTCGCAGCTAACAAACTTTAAATCTCCACCTAGCAGCGTCCGGCAACCCTGGCCGTAAGAGCGATAGCATCAGATTGTGATGCTGCAGCAGTCAGCGAGGCAAGTTAGTTACTATAGCATCCTATTGTGATGCTGCAGGCAGCCATCCAAGCTAGTTGGGTACTATAGCGGGGCGGTGGTTAGAGGGATGTCGTACGAGCGGAGTAAGCGGCGCCACCTCCACCTATGCCTCCGCCACCCCAATGCCACAATATCAATTACAGACACATATCTGATAGTTGCAGCCATTGTCTGCAAGCGCTTAGCAGAGTATCCTTACAGTAACGATATCAGTACTATAATCTCATTGTTCTGGAAGGGGATACATGCTATGATAGCAACGAAATCTAACCTCCTCACTCCGCTCACGGAGGAGCAGGTCGCGCAGTTCCACAAGGACGGGTATATCCTAATCAAGAAGGGCTGCAGCCCGGACCTGATTGATGCTTATAATGGACACATCTACGATATTCGCAACCAAGACCCGATGCCCCAGTGGGCTGCTTGCGAGGAGAGCAAGAAGTATACGCTAAGGCTGTTCAACCCGCATAAGCATGACAGCTTCTCCCGCCAGATGATGAAGCTGCCCGTCATTCGCGGAACGCTCGCTCAGCTGATGGGTAGAGAGGCGTCATGCGTGCAGAGCATGTACTTCTACAAGGAGCCAGGCTCGCCGGGTCAAGCTTCACACCAGGATTACTATTACATTAAGAACGATCCGATGACGATGATTGCGGCGTGGACTGCGCTGGAGGACAAGGTAGACGAGGAGAATGGCTGTCTATGGGTCATTCCGGGCTCCCATGACCTGGGCTTGCTGCCGCATGGAGCGGTGACGAACCTTGAGGAGCATGAGTCATGGACCGATGAGACGCAGGGCGCGGATCTCTCCAAGAACATTCCGGTCATTATGGAGAAGGGTGACATCCTCTTCTTCCATGAGCTGCTCATCCACTCCTCGAACAAGAATCGCAGCCAGGACCGCTGGCGCCGGTCTTATGTGTGCCACTACATCCGTGAGGATGCTGTCGTCACACTGCGTGAGGACCTGAGAGAGAAGTACCCGCTGTACTAACAACTATCTCTCTTACTTCGCTTCTGTACTAAGCAAGCTATCCCTACACGTACCCCCACCGATCGCAGCTCCCTGCACACAGTGGGGGTACGTGTAGGCAGTTAACCACATGCCGTGAAGCTGCCAATGTACTAAGCATCCGCATCAAGCTATTTCTATACTAATTTTCAGACTATTCATTCTACCATTCAATTCATAACCAGGAGGCTAATCCATACCATGACGAGCTGGAATCGCGTGAACGACGGAACTACGAAGGGACCTGCTCTTCATATCGAGCAGTCCTGGTGGGCGATGGGCAATCTGGGAGAGAACGGACGAGAGTGGAGCTTCGAGGAGAAGTTCCACCGCATTGCTGAAGCCGGCTTCTCCGGCATTAGCGCAGTTATGCCGCCGGAAGCGGAGTGGGAGAGCTGGAAGCGTCAGCTGGAGCAATATCAGTTCAGCTTCTCTACGATCGCTTTTCCCAGGAAGGTTCAAGACTTGACGGACACGATTCGCCAGACGAAGCAATTCGGTGCCGTTCAGTATATTAACAGCCAAGTCATGGATGCCTTCGTCATCGATCAAGAGGCAACTGAGCTGCTGCAGGGCCTGCTCCAAGAGGCGGAGTCGGCCTCGATCCCGCTCTTCATCGAGACTCACCGCGGAACGGTCACACAGGACCTTATCCGCACGGCCGACTACGTGAATAAGCTGCCTGAGCTGAAGCTGGTCATCGATCTGTCTCATTATGTGGTGGCGGGGGAGATGAACGGCACGAGCGAAGCGGCTGAAGCGCACTTCGACCAGCTGCTCCGCCGGACGGCTGGCCTGCACGGCCGAATCTCCAACGGGGAGCAAGTGCAGGTTGACGCGGGGCCTGAAGGAGAGCATCCGATGGTCGAGCACTTCACGAGATGGTGGCGCAAGGGAATGTCCGCATGGCTGAAGCAAGCTCAGCCTGGAGACCTGCTGCCGTTCATCCCAGAGCTTGGTCCTCCTTATTACTATGCCATTACGGAGGCCGCGCCAGGCGGTGACCGTGAGATCTCCGATCGCTGGCAGCAAGCGCTGCTACTCAAGCGGATTGCAGAGGAGCAATGGAAGCAAGTGCTGGCGCAACAACAGCAAGCTATCCTATAGATCCATCACTCACTCACAAGCTCACTAACTCATTCACTCGTTCACTCACTCAACCATAAGCCCAGGTGCTTCTCATGCAGAAGCACCTGGCTTTTTGCGCTAACAAGGAGGACGTATCCCATTGCCGCCTACTGATGACTTATACAGTACACTGCCCATCACCTTAGCTCAGGTTAGCGGAACATACCCCGGGACCATTGTATATCCCCCTGGAGGAAGGTACGGCCCGCGTATCCAGCAGGATCTGCAGCTCGTCCTCCTTCATACCGGCAGCTTACAGCTGACGATTAACGGGGAACGCCATACGATTAAGCCCGGTCAAGCCGTGCTCCTAACGCCCGGACAGCAGGAGTACTTCGCCTTCTCCGATGAAGGAGATTCCTGGCATCGCTGGATTACGCTGCACCTGGCGGAGCCGCTGGACGCGAAGGCTGAGCAATTACTGCAAGCCTTGCCCTTCAGCCAGCCGATCTCGGTTGAGCTGAACAGGCTGCTTGATGTGCTGCTCACCTTAATGGTCAATCATGAAGAGGGCAGCGCCATTATGAGATCGCTAGGCTACGCCGCCTTCCAGCTGTATGCATCGGAGCTGCATCAGACGAAGAGGCTGGAGGATACGCACCCCTCTATAGTAATGGCGAAGTCTCGCATACACAGCCATTATGCAGAGGAGCTGAGGCTGGAGGAGCTTGCCCATGAGGCTGGGGTCTCCCCAGAGCATCTGGTTCGGCTGTTCCGAGGCAAGGAGGGGACGACTCCGATCAAGTATCTATGGCATTATCGCGTGCTGCGGGCTGTGGAGCTGTTGACGAATACCGGTCTATCCATTGCAGAGATTGCATCGCGATGCGGGTTCAAGACGACCTTCCACTTCGCCAGGATGGTTCGAAGGCAGACAGGAAGCACGCCAACCGAGCTCAGGCGCTCCTCTTGGGAAGGGAAGGCGAAGAGCTGACATAAGGGATGCTCTGCAACATTGCTTAGACAAGGACTCCTATTGGATGTATAGTCAATATATTGTTAAATTTCCACATAGGATGTGCGTGATTATTAATTCGAGGAGCAATCATACCTTAGAAGTCGTGTTCTCTATGCTGCGCTGGTTCTTCCTGGCCGCCTCTGGAGTCATCTATGGAGTCTATTATTATAGCGAGGCCAGTCTTCCCTGGTTCTTGCTGCTCTTCGCATTCGGAACGGCCTACATGGGGGCAGCGGAGCTTGCTCTACGGAGAAGTGAGGTCGATTCGAAGCGATATTATTACCTGACCCGGGGGGGCGTCTTGTTCGACTATGTCGCTTGGATCGGACTGCTCGCGCTGACAGGCGGGACGAGCAGTCCGATGTTCCCGATTGGTTTTTTGATTATTTTACACGCGGCGGTGTATTGGGGGCTTCTTGGTGGAATGGTCACCTCCGTGCTCTTGGGTGCAGCGTATGCGGGGCTATTAATGACGATTGACCCCCAGCCTGTGCTGGAGCGAGCGGCCTATCATGTGATGAACGTAATCTTCCTAATCCTGATAGGCTGGCTCGGCGGAATTATCGTAGCGAGAGAGCGCAGACATCGGGATGAGAAGAGCTTCTATGAGAATATGGCGAAGAGAGACTACCTGACCGGACTTCCCAATCACCGTACCTTCCAGGAGCATATGAAGGATAGAATGGACACGCAGCAGCCGCTGACGCTCGTGATGGCGGATATCGACCACTTCAAGCTGGTGAATGACCGATTCGGTCATGTGACGGGAGACCTGGTGCTGCGGCAGATCGGCAGGCTGCTTGAGCAATCTATTCCGAAGGCGACCGGTACGGCCTTCCGATACGGCGGAGAGGAATTCGCCCTGCTGCTGTACACGAGTGATAAGGATCAAGTGGAACAGCTGCTCAGCAGGCTTAGAGTAGAGATTTGCGCTCTGTGCTTCGAGGCGAAGGACAAGGACGAGACCTTCCAGGTGACGATGAGCTTCGGCGCGGTCGCGCGCTCTGCGGCTGGACAATCGGCCGATCTGGTCAGCGCAGCCGACTCCGTGCTCTATGAGGCGAAGCAGCAGGGGCGCAATCGATTCGTATGGGGCTTACACGGCTAGTGGGGGATGCTTTGGTGATCATGGATGTCATCAGCTATAATAGAGGCATTGCACGGCATGCGTGCATCTATCCACTAGAAGAGAGGAACTTGAGTGTATGACCAGAATTTTGGTTATTTTCACAGGGGGGACAATCGGCAGCGCTTCACAGGGTGGTAAGGTGGACGTGAGAGCGGCCGGCTCCTACACCCTGATAGATCAATATATGAAGCAGCATGGGCGGGAAGGCGTGACCTTCGAGACGATCCAACCGCTTAATGTCCTGTCTGAAAATATCGTCCCTGCCGACTGGCAGACCCTCCTTAGCGCGATTAAGGGCGTAGATCAGGCAAAGGCTGACGGGATCATCATTACGCATGGGTCCGACACGCTTGCCTATACGGCTGCGCTGGTTAGCTATGCGATGCATGATGCGGCTATCCCAATCGTGCTGACGGCAAGCAATTATCCACTGGAGGATCCACGCAGCAACGGCCTCAAGAACTTCGCGGCTGCGGTCGACTTCATTGCAGGCGGATCGGTGCCTGGTGTGTTCGTGATCTATGGCAATGCCAAGGGAGAGTCGCTCGTCTATCTCGGCACGCGCATGACTCAGGCGGTCGCCTTCACGGATCAGTTCGGCAGCCCGTACGATCTGGTGTGGGGACAGATGAGCTCGGGCGAGCTGCAGCTCATAGCGCATGAGTACAACCCGACGGTGGAGCAGCTTCGCGAACGGGCGGGCTCGGCGTTCCGAGACCGAGGCGTGAGCGGGGCTGGCGGCGGAATCGAAGCAGCGGGCCTGTGGGTGGACGAAGCGTTCCCGCTCAGCACGGATATCGTCTACATCAAGCCCTATCCGGGGCTGGACTACAGTTATTACAACTTCAGCAGCAAGGCTCCGCGTGCTGTCTTGCATGATCTTCACCACTCAGGCACGGCCTGCTCAAGTGACGAGGAGCCTTACTCGCTGGTGTCCTTCATTCAGCATTGCCGCGCGAATGGTGCCCAAGTCTATCTCTGCCCGCTGAAGAACCTTACCGAAGCGATGTACGGTTCCTCGCACCGCTTAATGGAGGCAGGTGCGAAGTATATCGCCCACCAGTCGGTAGAGGCTTCGCTCATCAAGCTGATGATTGCCTACGCACGCTTCGACTCGCCGGAGGAGATTGCCGCGTTCCTGGATGCGGATGTGTTCTATGAGAACCATGTGGGGCAGGGGCATGAATAGCGGCGCGAATAGAAATTGACATTTTGGCGAAGAACGCCCCGAACTTCCTCCAACCTGAGGCTCGTTTGGGGCTTATTTTGTTCCAGAGGGAGATGGATACGATGAGTGAGATGAAGTATGGCTATGCTCTGCCGAGAGTCGATCCTGATCGTGAGAGGCAAGAGGGGGAGCAGATTCGAGAGGCGCCGTTTACTTACGAAGCCTATGCAGCCATGCCTGACGATGGCAACCGCTATGAGATTGTGAATGGCACGCTGCAGCTGATGTCCCCGGGGCCTTCTCTGCCGCATCAGTCTGTCTCTTCCGAACTCCAACATCTTCTTAACCAGACTTGTCGATCCGACTATCTTATATTTGATGCGCCACTAGACTTGATCTTAAGCTCTACAGATGTGCGTCAACCGGACTTGATGATGGTTCATCGCTCCAGGGAGGAGATCCTGACTAGCCGTGGCATAGAAGGCGTGCCTGATCTCATTGTAGAGATCTTATCCCCAGGATCAATGCGGCGTGACCGGATCAGCAAGGGAGCAACTTACTCCCAATATGGATTGGAAGAGTATTGGATTATCGATCCGCTGGGAGAGGTTCTTGAGCAGTATTTGTTAAGGAATGGGGAGTTAAGAATCGTTGAAGTGTATGAAGGGGATATGCCTCTGAAGTCTAACAAGGTATCCTCTGCACAGTTCACGATGAACGAGCTATTCGCTGGTGTAGTGAAGCCGAAGAGCTAGAGCCTGCTGCTCCCTTGCCCCAATACAAGCAAGAGCCTCCCGCATAACAGCAGGAGGCTCTTCTCTTCACATTCACACGTTCACTTATACTTGCCCCAGTCCTGCGAGCTGTTGTCCAGCAGGTAGGCGAAGTCATTCTCGCGCCGCTTCTGCTCCGCGCGCTTCGCATCTTCCTCGCGCTGGCGCTGCTCTTCCTTGGCCCGTGCTTCCGCGGCCTTCATATCATCGGCCTGCGCCTTCAGCTTGCCGAGCACGTCTGCGCTGAGCAGATCCTTCAGCGTGGCGGGCTTATCGCCGCCGCTGTCCGTTCCTGCTGCGCGCCCGGCCGAAGATGAGGTTCTGACCGGCTGGCGCGGTTTCACTTGTTTTTTGCCCATAGGGGCATCCGCCTCCTCTACTCTATATAGACAACTACTTCCTGCTATTCTGCTCGGTATTCTGCTCTCGGTCGGGCAATTGGCTGACGTAGCTGTCGGATAGCTGAAGCAGCTCGAGCGCGCGATTGTATTCCTGCTCGGTGGCCTCAGGAGCCTTCATGCCGTCGCCGGCCAGCGGATAATGCTTGCCGTCCTCGAAGCCGCTGCCTGACAGGAACAGCTCCTTGCTGCTCACGAACGAGCCGGTCGGCAGATAGTAGCGCTGCGGAAGCAGGTTGTAAGCCGTCTGATTGAATAGATCCTGCCCGAAGTGGAGATGATCGTCTAGAGGGAAGCCCATCAGGTTCGCCACGGTCGGCAGGATGTCGACCTGACCGCCGAGCTCCTGGAACTCCTCTCCGTGCGTGATGCCAGGTGCGGCAATCACCATCGGAATATTAATCATATCGGTATAGCCGTAGTCGCGGCCATAGATCTCGCGCATGAGCTCCTTGTCATCATTGTCGAGGGAATACATCGGCAGGCCAAGGTGATCCCCATACAGCACAATTACGCTCTTGTCCCAGATGCCGCG
Source organism: Paenibacillus sp. GCM10023252 (assembly GCF_042653305.1). Taxonomy (NCBI): domain Bacteria; kingdom Bacillati; phylum Bacillota; class Bacilli; order Caryophanales; family Paenibacillaceae; genus Paenibacillus; species Paenibacillus sp. GCM10023252. The sequence goes on along the minus strand of NZ_JBHSHW010000039.1, from coordinate 30,256 downwards.
GTCCTTCAGATCCTGGATGAACAAGCCCAGCGCATAATCTGCATAATTCTGTGCACGGATGTAGTCACCGACGAAGGTGTCTTCGTATCGCTCAGGCAGCGACATCTGATACTTACTCTCCGGTATGGTAAAAGGATGATGAGCCGTCATCGACACGACATGCGCATAGAACGGGCTGCCGCTCTCCCTCTTGGCATCCAGCTCTGCCGCTGTCTTCTTGTAGAGCTGCTCATCCGAGGCGCCGAAGAACACGGTATCCTCTTCACCGAAGAACTTCTTATCGTAATACTGATCATAGCCAAGCGCCTTGTACAGCTCTCCGCGGTTCCAGAACTCCACCACGTTCGTGTGGAAGGTTGCTGTGTTATACCCGTGAGCCTTCATGAGCTTGGGCAGGCTTGGTAGTTTTTTGCCAGCATAGACGCCTGTTGCCGCTCCGTGAGGAGGGATGTAGAAGGACGTGTTGACCACGAATTCGGCGTCCGACGTATTGCCCTGACCTACTTGCTGATAGAACTTGGAGAAGTAGAAGTTATCCTTCACGAGCTGATTGAAGGTAGGCGTAATCTCCTGACCATCAATCTTCAGGTTCACAAGGAAGTTCTGGAACGATTCCATCTGAATCACAATGACGTTCCGGCCGTCAGCAGCCTTGAAGTACTTCGGCGCGGTCGGGGTCTGAATGTTCTTCAGCTCATCAATCTTCGCTTGTGTAATCTGACTTGCAGGCGTGAGCTCCAGCTCCTTGTCGGAGAACAAGGAATAAGCCTCATAGTTGAAGATGCCCATCTGCTCCGCCTTCACAATCTCATTCATACTCGCCCGGTTGGGCAGAATATTGAACAGACACAGTGCAAGGGACAGCGCCATCACGACACCGACCACACTGCGCTTCTCCTTGCGAGAGCTGCGCTGCTTCCAGTCTACGGCCTTCTTCGGACGAAGCAGATAGTAACCAAGCACGATGGTATCTAGGAAAATAAACAAATAATAAGGATCCATCAGCGATACCACGCTGTTGCTCACCGCTGTCACCTGATTCACCTGATCGAAGGCGAGGTAGGTGGCGATGACGCCATAATACTTAAAGTACATAAATACACCAAATAATATACCCGTCAGCAAAAGGTTCGCAATGAGATACACGAGCAGCTTGCGCTTGCCCGAGAACCATTCTATTAAGCTGAATACGATGAGGACGAATGGAATCTCCTTGAGCACCGTGGACCAGGAGGGACCGTCTTCGAACACAACAAACCAAGCGACATAGCACTTCAGCAGCATAATAATAGAGAAGACCAGCATCGGTCTCATCCCGAGTACTCTCTTAGCAGTAGAGCCTAGCAAAGGTACCGCCTTCCTCTCACAACAAAAACAGGCTGTGTCTGAAGAGCCGCCAGCCCGCTGATGGTTATAGGTATGATTCTTGTTTGCATAACATTCATAATCTATTATGCTCTTAATCCCGGCAGGATGTCAAAAGGCAAAACACCCCTAGGTTGGGGTGAAAAACTGCTGTAGCTGGAGGAAATGGGAGGCTGTATGGCATCCAGCATATCCCAACTAATTAAGTGAAACTATTTGACTGGGATGGGAGTCTAGTATATAAAGAGCTAGAGAAATCATTCACAGTCAGGGAGATGAAAAAAACCATCATGAGAACTGGAAAATCAAATGCACGCAGATGGCGCTCGCTCCTGCTGCTTGTCGCCTTCGTCGGATTAATTATTGCCTATATGACCCTTGAAAATAGAGATAACGCTGCACAGTCGCCTGCCCTAACGGCAGGAGGAGACACGAGCACGGCTTCCCCGAGCCCGTCGGATGAGGCGGCGGTATCGCCATCGCCGTCTGAGGACGGGGCAGCGACTCCGGTGCCAACACCGTCGGACAAGCCTGAGGAGACGGCTAAGCCTACTGTGAAGCCTACGGTTAAGCCGACAGCGAAGCCGACTAGCAAGCCTGCAAGCGGTGGAGCCGGCAGCGGCGGTTCGGGAGCGATTGCGGTTGTCGCTCAGCCGGAGAGCATTACTGCGCTGGTGAATAAGCAGAATGGTCTGCCGCGGGAGTATGAGCCAACTGATCTTGTATTCCCCGATGTGCCATTCCTGTTCAAGGAGAAGATTGACAAGCGCAAGCTGCGCAAGGAAGCGGCGGCTGCTCTGGAGGAGATGTTCGCAGGAGCGAAGGATGATGGAGTTGCTCTGGCCGGTGTGTCAGCCTACCGTTCCTACGCGACGCAGAAGGCGCTGTTCGAGCGTTATGTGAAGAAGGATGGGGAGGCGAAGGCACGAACATATAGTGCATACCCGGGCACGAGCGAGCATGAGACAGGGCTTGCCATCGATGTCTCAGGCAGCACGGGCAAGTGTGCGGCGACGAGCTGCTTCGGCGGCTCCAAGGAGGCTGTCTGGCTGGACAAGCATGCTGCCGAATATGGCTTCATTATCCGCTATCCGAAGGGGAAGCAGTCCATTACAGGGTATATGTACGAGCCTTGGCATCTCCGCTTCGTCGGCAAGGAGCTCGCGAAGGAGCTGACCGACAAGGAGCAGACGCTGGAGGAGTATTACAACGCGGTTCCGGTTACGAAGTAACAGTGGTGTGGCAGGCCGCGGCGGCTCATGCCAGCACAGCAAGGCTCAGGAGGCCTCCTCCAGCATGTGGAGGGGGCAACAGTAAGGCTCAGCACGTCCCCCTAACTGAAGGGGGCGCAACTGGGCCTTGTTGTTGTTGCTGGCTGGCGTGGGGGGCCAGCATGGGGTGTGCAGGCGCTGCAGCGCAAGTAGGGCCGGCCAGCGCGGGCGGCCCAGCGGGGCAGTAGCGCCAGATTTTGGCGCTACAGTACCAAACAAACCACACCAGCGTCCTGCAGCATCACAATGTGATGCTGCAGCACTAAACAAACCACGCCAGCGGCTTGTAGCATCACAATGTGATGCTACAGCACCAAACAAACCACCCCAGCGGCCTGCAGCATCAGAATGTGATGCTGCAGCACCAAACAAACCACGCCAGCGGCCTGCAGCACCAGAATGTGATGCTGCAGCACCAAACAAGCCACGCCAGCGGCCTGCAGCATCAGAATGTGATGCTGCAGCACCAAACAAGCCACACCAGCGGTCTGCAGCATCAGAATGTGATGCTGCAGCACCAAACAAACCACGCCAGCAGCCTGCAGCATCACAATGTGATGCTGCAGCACCAGACAAACCACACCAGCGGCCTGCAGCATCACAATGTGATGCTGCAGCACCAAACAAGCCACACCAGCGGTCTGCAGCATCAGAATGTGATGCTGCAGCGCAAAAGGGGCCGCCCAGCCGGGCAATAGCGCCAGATTTTGGCGCTACAGCGCAAAAGGGGCCGCCCAGCCGGGCAATAGCGCCAGATTTTGGCGCTGCAGCACAAATCGGGCGGCCCGGCAGGGCATTAGCGCCGATTTGTGCTGCAGCACAAATCGGGCCGCCCAGCCGGGCAATAGCGCCAGATTTTGGCGCTGCAGCACAAATCGGGCGGCCCGGCAGGGCATTAGCGCCAGATTTTGGCGCTGCAGCACAAATCGGGCCGCCCAGCCGGGCAATAGCGCCAGATTTTGGCGCTGCAGCACAAATCGGTCCGCCCAGCGGGGCAATAGCGCCAGATTTTGGCGCTGCAGCACAAATGGGGCGGCCCAGCGGAGCAATAGCGCCAGATTTTGGCGCTGCAGCACAAATGGTTCCGCCCAGGGGGCAATAGCGCCAGATTTTGGCGCTACAGCACAAAAGGGGCCGCCCAGCAGGGCAATAGCGCCAGATTTTGGTGCTACAGCGCCCCCTTAGTCCATCCCGTAGATGGACCCGGACTTGCTGGCGTACAGCTCGGCGTATACCTTCTCGGCGTAGCCGTCGGTCATGCCGGACAGGTAGTCCGCGACGAAGCGCGGCCAGCTCCACTTGCCCTGCTGGTGCTCGTAGCTCTCGATCCAGTCGGGCGGGATAATGAGCCGCCCATGCTCGGGATCCGAGTAGCTGTCCCACAGCCGGCGAATCATAATCTCGCTGCGCATCTGCAGCCGCTGCACGCGGAAGTCCTTAATAAGCGTCACCCAAGCGAGCTTCTTCAGAATCTCCATCGTCCGCAGCAGCTCGAGGTCCTGAGCGCCGTCGCGGACGAAGGTGACCTTACGCCAATTGCGAGCCGTGTCCTCGATTATGCCCACTCTGCCCGCGAACACACTTACCCAGCGAGCCTTCATCTCCCGCCTCGTCCGCGAGATCTCATGGCCGCAGTTGCGATACAGCTCCTCCCACTGATCGAGATAGGACGCCAGCACCCGCTTCACCATCGCCGGAATATCGACCTCATCCCAGCATACATCCGAGTTGCCGTCATCATTCAGAATCTCCTGAACCAGATGCTCAACAAGCCGCGTATCTTCGAAAAAAGTTCGATTCATCTGAATCTTCCCCGCCCGAATGCCATCCTCAATATCATGAGTGGAATAGGCGATGTCATCGCATAAGTCCATCAGCTGTGTCTCCAGCGTAGAGCAGCCGGGCGCCAGCTGCCACAGATCCCGTAAGTGTCCAATCGCTTCCCACTCCGAGCCATACACGCCTTTTAACCGACCCGGCTCATCCATTGAATATGGATACTTGTTAATGGCGAGCAGGACAGCAGCGGTGAGATCCAGGCCGCTGTCGCTTCCGGCACGCTTCTCCAGGAACATCAATATTCGAAAATTCTGCGCATTCCCCTCATAAGCAAGCCCATGTCCCTCCATAAGCAGGTGGTTGAGCACTTCCTCACCCTTATGCCCGAAGGGAGGATGACCGAGGTCATGCGCCAGGGACGCAATCTCTACGACCGCAGGGTCCAACACCAAGGCAGGATGCTCCCTTAGAGCAAGGAAGGGATATTGCTTATTCAGCCGCCGCGCGACCTCTCTGGCAATCTGAGACACCTCCAGAGAGTGAGTCAATCTCGTCCGGTAATAGTCGCCAGACCCAGCGCCGAATACTTGTGACTTGCCCTGCAGCCTCCGGAACGCAGGAGACTGAATGAGCCGCGCATAATCCCGTTCATATTCATCACGCTCCTCGCTGAAGGTGCTAAGAGCAGGTTCGTCCAATCGAAGCTTTCGCAGATCCATCGCTGTCCCTCCATCCTGATCACTCGCATCGCAAGCCGTTTTTTACGAGCATTGTAGCATATTCGCCCTACCCAGCGACAGCGGCACATGCCCGGCCTGTGCAGAACTCCTTGAATATCCACGGTGCATGGAGTATGATCGCATCATTACATATATCTGACATTTCTGAGGTGTTCACTCATGAGTATCCTGCAAGATGCAGGCTTCCTGATTACGATTCTGAATATTTTCCTAGCGATTACGGTCATCTTCCTCGAACGCCGGAGTGTCGCGACTACCTGGGCATGGATTATGGTCCTCTTCTTCATCCCGATTGCGGGGTTCGTCCTCTATCTCATCTTCGGCCAGAAGATCCGGCGGCGCAAGCTGAACAAGCTGCTCGGCTCGACCCAGCGCATTATTGAAGAGACGGTGGACAAGCAGAAGCATCAGCTCATGCGTCACGAACTGGCCTTCAACGATCCTTCCATGGAAGGGTATCGGGATATGATCTATATGAATCTTCGGACCAGTTATGCCCTCTATACGCAGAATAATTCAGTCGCCATCTTCACCGATGGCCCTACGAAGTTCGATGCCTTGTTCCGAGATATTGAGGCAGCTACCCATCATATCCATCTTGTCTATTACATCGTGCGCAATGACGACCTCGGCCGCAGGCTCGTCCAGGCTCTGACCGCGAAGGCGAAGGAGGGGGTAGAGGTGCGCTTCTTGTTCGACCATATTGGCAGCTTCATGCTGCCGAGCAAGTTCTTCAATGAGCTGAAGGCAGCGGGGGGCAAGGTGCAAGCCTTCTTCCCTTCCCGTATTCCGTATCTGAATCTGAAGCTGAACTACCGGAATCATCGCAAGCTGGTCATTCTCGATGGAGGGGTCGGATACATCGGGGGCTTCAACGTCGGTAATGAATATCTGGGGCTGAACAAGAGCTTCGGCGCATGGCGGGACACCCATCTTCGGATGCAGGGCCACGCGGTGCAGCAGCTTCAGGCGCAGTTCTTCATGGACTGGAATTTGGCATCGGCGGAGCGGAGTGAGCTGGGTCGGAGTTATTTTCCAAGGGGGGAAGAGGAAGAAGCGAGTGGTGCGATTGGGGTGCAGGTCGTGGCGAGCGGACCGGATACGGAAGCTCAACAGATTAAGGCCGCCTATATCAAAATGATTCATTCCGCTAAGCACAGCGTCTATCTTCAGACACCGTACTTCGTACCTGACGAGAGCCTGATGGACGCGATGCTCATTGCCGCGCAATCCGGGGTCGATGTTCGCATCATGCTCCCTGACAAGCCGGACCACTTCTTCGTCTACTGGGCTACTCAATCGTATATTGGGGAGCTGCTGGCCGGCGGGGTGCGCGTCTATAGGTATGAGAGGGGCTTCCTGCATGCGAAGACGCTCGTCATTGATGGCAAGATTGCTTCGGTCGGCACGGCGAATCTGGACATCCGCAGCTTCAAGCTGAACTTCGAGATGAATGCGTTCCTGTACGATACGGCAACCGCTGAGCAGCTGCAGCGCATCTTCGCGGAGGATATGGCCAGCAGCTATGAGCTGACGATGAGCATGTATGCAACTCGGCCGTACTTGAATCGCTTCAAGGAGTCGGTGTCCCGGCTGCTGTCACCGATTCTGTAGAGCAGCTTTATATCCAGATCACAAAGGTATAGATGACAATCGCTGTGATTATAACTTTGCTAATTACTGAGAAAAAACCTCGATTAGGCACACCCATAACCTTCTCCAATCGCCCGTGAAGGTAGCTGAAACCAACTAACCCGAGAATAATGAGAAAATACTGAGCTGCTCCTTGATTAATTTCATGAAGGACAAAGTAGATATGAGCAGCTCCTGAATATCCAATTACTAAAGTTACAAGCAGATACATCCATCCTATACGGGTTGGGGACATGGTCTCAGCTCCTCTGATTTATGGACATCTCAATTAGCTCCTTATCAATCTGTCGAACAAGAGTAATAATGGATTTCAATCAGTACGTCCACGCGTTTATGAGATGAGGGTAGCTCTCCCAATCGTTCTGAGGAGTGTCTAGTTTATTTGGATTGAAGGTCAATCCTTGCTGCGATTCTGCACGACAAAGCTGCCTGCCATAAATATCGTGGAGTAAATCAGATATCTAAATGTAATCTGATTGAAGGTATAGTGACGGTCTCCTGCATGAAAGAGAAGCTCGGAAACCGTGGCAATGGCTAAGGTAGTAAGGATGATCCACACGTAATACTTACGCAGTCTCCTCTCCAGACTTACATATGACCAAATCAAAATGACTGGCATAATAATTAGGTTTCTATAAAGTGAATCGTAACCTAGAGTAGAAACCACTTGATCGGACAGGAAGAAAAGCAAAGCAAATAACACGGTAGGCATGATGGAGTCCTTCTCTGCCTTGAGTTTTCTAAGTTCCATAGGTAGCCTCCTAATATCTTGTAAGAATAGCATGAAAGTGGAGGTGGCGTTAGATCTAACTAAGGAAATGCTCCATTGGTCCTACATAGGAAGAGCCCTCGCAGCTTCCGCAGCAAGGGCTCTCAAACTGTATGGCAACTACATCTCCTTCAAATCAGCCCTTCTCCGAAGCAGCGGTCAGGCCGCCGGGATATACAGCTCCGGCATCCGATGCCTGGTACACGGGCTGCCCGCTCGGGCTGCCGGAGTTGTAGGCGGACTCGCCATGAAGCGAGATGTCGAGGCCAGTAATCTCCGTGTCCTTGTCTACGCGGAGCGGGATGACGAGGCTAATCAGCTTAAGCAGGACGAAGGTGCCGACGGCTGCTAATGCGATAGCTACTAATACATCGAGCGCCTGTATAGCGAGCTGGCCGGGGTTGCCATACAGCAAGCCGTCCTTGCCAGCTGCATTGACGCCTGTCGTAGCGAAGAGGCCTGTAGCGAGAGCGCCCCAGATGCCGCCAAGACCGTGGATGCCGAACACATCCAGCGTGTCGTCATACTTGAACTTGGCCTTCAGGAAGTTGACGCCGAAGTAGCAGACGAAGGAGGCAGCGCCGCCGATGAAGAGGGCGGAGGGCACGGTCACGAAGCCTGCACCTGGTGTAATCGCAACTAGTCCGCTGATGACACCAGTAACGCTGCCGACAAGGGTCGGCTTCCTGCGAAGCGCCCACTCAATCGCAGCCCAAGCGAGACCGCCTGCCGCGCCGGCTACATGTGTCGTTGCATAAGCGAGTGTCGCAAGTCCGCCCGAAGCTAGCGCGCTGCCTCCGTTGAAGCCGAACCAGCCGAACCAGAGCGACATGCCGCCAATGAAGAAGAGAATGAGGTTATGCTGAGGAACCGGCTTATTCGGTTCATACCCTGCGCGAGGTCCAATCATCATCGCTGCGACCAACGCACTGACACCCGAGAGGATATGAACGACCGTGCCGCCTGCGAAGTCCAGACCGCCCAGCTGCGAGAGCCAACCTCCGCCCCACGTCCAGTGTGCCATTGGAGCATAGACGAGCGTCACCCAGAGCACCGAGAAGAGCACCCAAGCCGAGAATCGAATTCGCTCCGCTGCCGCGCCGGAGATGAGAGCGACCGTAATCGCTGCGAACAGCAGCTGGAAGATGGCGAACACCAGATGAGGAATGGTGAGTGTGCCGAATGCTTCCTGCCCAACCCCCTCGAACCAGAGGTAATCCAGCCCGCCAATCCAGCCTCCTACATCCGTGCCGAAGGCAAGCGTATACCCCCACAGCACCCACACGACGCTAACGACGAGCAGACTGCTCAGGCTGTACATCATCGTAGACAGCACGTTCCGCTCGCTGACCATCCCTCCATAGAACAGGGCCAATCCCGGCACGAACATGAACAGCACGATCGCACAAGAGATAAGCAGCCAAGTCGTATCCCCTGTGTCGATCGCCGCAGCCGCTTCATCCGCCCCGAATGCGGTAAGTGGGAAAAGAAGCAATGCCAGCATGGCAAGCAGAGCTATTAACGCCTTCATTTTGACAGACCTGAGGCCAGCCCCGCTTCGGGACTGGCTTGTTGTGGCGCTTTTGCTAACAACACCTCTTAGATGAACTTCTTCATTCGCATACCTGCGAACCGCACTTCCGCTTCCCCAGTAGTCCCTCATTGACCATCCGCCTCCATTATCTCATCTCTCTCAAGACCTATAACAATGCCGCTCCCGACAGTATGCCAATGCCGAGCGACAGGGTGGATGTGACTCTGCACAGCACAGTGTGGATACCGGGCTGCTTCATTCGCCAAGCCTTCCACATGAGGAGGCTGGCATAGACGATGGCTGCTCCGTTCAGGATGAACAGCCCGAGAGGGAGACATTGCAGCCAGGTACTCGTAAGCGAGCTAGACTCTTCGGCATAGTCACTGCTATTAGTAGAGCTACCCTGTGTCGCAGATGCGCTGTTCCCGGTTGCTGCTCCTTCGTAGGTACCGTCAACGTAATAGCTGCCTGAGCTGCCTTCGACATGGATGCCGATTCCGATGCTGCCCGCTGCAACGCCGTCTCGGCTGCCGCCTTCCGCCACACTGTTCCCAGCTACCGCACCGCTCCCAGCTCCTGCACCCCCAGCACTCCCTTCCTGCATTACCATCCCCGGATGATGATGATGGCCCTGCATCCCAATCCCGCTCATCCCCATACTGCTCATACCGAGCAGAGCGGGAATGAGCAGCATATGAATACCATGCACGAGCACCGTGAGCAGGAGGGGGATCGCCGCTTGCAGCGTCAGCTTCTTGCTGCCTACTCTCCCGCTAATCGCACCCGGAGCTTCGCGGTCCGAGCGCCATTCCGCCGTCTCGGCCGCTCCGGCCACCCCCTCCATCAGCCGTGGCCCTCACTGGACCCCGAACAGCAGGCCGTAGCCGCCTTCTTCGTCGATACCGGCAGGTCGATCGCAGGGGACTGAGTGAAGAACCCGACCGGCTTCAGGTGGAAGCCCGTATAGCCCGCCGGCATAACCGGCCAATCCTCTGGCCGCGGAATGTGGTTGTGCCCCATTGTGTACCAGACGACGATGTCCGTGTTGGCCACGGAGCGGTCGGCCGACGTCCACTTCTCCAGGCCGTCCCCGCCAGCGCTCTGGTTCGGATAATCCCCGGCCGCGAACATCTCGCTCTCGTCGTAAGGCGTCACCCATAGGTGATGCTTAATGAAGCCGGCACGCTTCATGAGGCTGGACTCGGGCGAGGCGAATGGGAAGCAATTTTCACCCGGAACGATCTTGTACCCCACCGACTGCCCCATCCGATTCTTCACGTTATCATTGACGAACTTCCAGTAGCGCGCCGACTCCAGCTTCAGGTCCCGAATCGCTTCCTGCTCGCTCGCGAGCAGCGTCGACTTCGCCATGAAGGCGTTGCTCATCGGATTGTCCGGTCCGAGCGGAGCTGCTACCGTATCCACCTCATAGACCGAATTGTCCGTTCCGTCGATCTGCAGATCGAGCCTTACGTTGAAGAAGTGCTGATGGTTCGGGGCGTATAATTCGGGGGTAATCATCGTGCCATAGAGCGGCTGCTCGCCTTCCGCCAGCCCGCCAACCGACAGGATGCCCGTCAGCTTAACCTGGAACTCAATGTTGCCATCCTGGTACAGGTACCAGAAGAAGCCGTACTCGTAATTAGCGACCGTCGAGATCGAAGACACCACCAGCCTGCGCGAGCGCCGCACCTCGACCTCATTCGTCCGCCAGTCGGTGTGCTTCCACATAATTCCATAATCTTCTTCGTGCATGCAGATTGCATTCTTGATGATGACAGGATCACCCTTGCTATTCGTTAGCGCCGCATCGAAGTACCGAATGTATCCGACGCAGTCGCACCCGAGCTCCAGCGAATTCGCCAATTGCCCAATGCCATACTCCCCGCTGTCAAAAGCATTCTTCCGGTTCTGCGTCGGACCCGGATCACCGTAAGGCACCACCATCTCGGATAGGGAGGCGCGGTAGAGGATAGGGCGCTGGCGGCCTTCGTCTTCATAACTCACCGTGTGGAGGACGAGACCCTCCCGCGAATTGAAGCCGATGCGGAAGTTCCACTTCTGCCAGCTGACTTCGTGACCGTTCACCTCGAAGCTCGGCCCTTCGGGCTGCGTAATCTCCACCGGCTTCAGACCGGCTCGCTTCTCCGTCACGCGCTCAGCCGTGTAGTTGGCCGGCTCACTCGCAATGACCGCATAAGGATACTTCTCCACGCGGAGCACTTCCTTGCTGTTCAGATCGACGATTGGCACCAGGCCGAGCGGGCGGGCATAACCGTTGTCAGCCGGATCGCTTCGCAGGAAGCAGAGCGGTCTGGCTAGCCGCCGAGTCTGCTCCTCCTCGCTGCCGAAGTTGCCTGCCGACCAGCAGTCGACCATGACGAGGCTAATATCTTCTATTCCCAGCTCCGTCAGAGCTTCAAGGAACAGAGGGCTTGCCTTCACCGCCGCTTCGCATTCGGCATGCTCTTCGAGCAAGAAGGTCGGCTGCACGCCGGGCACATGCTTCCAAGAGACGACCGACTCGTTAGTTATGGAGACGATCGCTTCATAACAAGCGTTATCCGCATTATTGAGAATGACGATCGCGGCTTCCCGCTCGATTGGCCTCCTCGTGCTGCTGCTGTAGGCGAGTACCTCTGCCTTCCGAGGTTCGCGAAGCATGACGGAGATGAATCGATCGGAGGAGGTCAGCTTCTGCTGGTCCTTAAGTGTGCTTACAGCAAGGGCAATCTCGGCCGCAGACAGCGGCTCCAAGGGGTGCTTAACGGTGCTGGCGACTCTCATATTCATCCGGAATTCTCTCCCTCTCACCTTATATTCACGGTCATCACTGCTTGGCGATGCCGCGGTGTGATATTACTTCACATTATAAGGACAGATCCCGGCAATAGAATGGCCACATCCCGAATAGTGAGAAGATTCAGAAATTAATATTCAGCTAGTTACTCACCCGATATCGGTCCCGATAGCCAAGCTCCTTAGAAATCAGGTCAGCATACTTGCGCACATAGTAGCTGTACTTCTGGATGTGATCAGGCGTGAAGCGCATCTCCGGCCCAGCTACGTTAATGGATCCAATGACGGTGCTCTCGTAGGAGAAAATAGGTGCAGCAATGCCCGTTGTTCCTTCGGTAGCCTCTCCAGTCGTGACCGAGTATCCTTGTGCGCGTATCTGTTCCAGGTCGGTCTTAATCTCTTCGTAGCATAGCGGCTTAAGCGACGGTGTCTTGCTCCAGTTGACCGGCTTCAGCAGCTGATCTTGGATCTTCTGCGGGAGATAGGCGAGGATGACGCGGTTGGAGGCGCCGATGTAGAGGGGGAGGCGAAGGCCGATCGGTTCGGAGATCTTCAGAATCTGCGGAGAGTCAATGGAGTCAATATAGACCCCTTCATCGTTCTCGCGTGTGGCGAGGTAGACTGTCTCCTTCGTATTGGCTGACAGCTCCTGCATGTAGGGTCGCGCGACGGAGCGCAGCATGAGGCTATCCCACATGAGGAAGCCGTACTTCATGAGCGAGAGGCCGAGCTTATACTTCTTCGACTTCGTATTCTGCGAGACGAACCCGTGGCTGCACAAGGACGAGAGGATGCGGTGAACGCTCTGCACCGGCATGTCCAGCTCCTTGCTGATCTCCGTAACGCTAAGCTCCTTCTCCATCCCATGCGGGACGAGCAGATCTAGGATGTGGATGGCTTTTGATATGACCGACATCGGCCGACACCTCCGCTACAGATACGTACGTGTTAACTTATATGACATAGTATATGGGATATGCCTGCAGTGGCATAGAGGATTTTCCCGATAGGTGGGATGTGGGGTGTAAAGGGTAGAATTGCTGAGCATGTAAGATAACCTTTGGCTAAGTTCAATGTCCTTCTAGTTTAGTTGTTGGCTCTCTCTTGTAACTTGACCATATAGTGGGTAAAATATCCAATTAGTAAGCTATCTCTCATTCTAAAACTGTATGGATTTACAGTGAAGGGGTACAAACAAAAATGAAATCTATCGTACATGCTCTATTATTTTCGTTAGTAATTCATCTATTGGTGATAGGTGTTGGGTATACATATCTTGAATATCAACGCAGGGGGAAATTCGAACAGGGCTTCTACGCATCAGAATACGGTTTACAAGCTGCAGGGGGGTCTTTAACAGTAACTCTTATTATTACTTTTGTTGCACTGGCGACACTTTATTTAGTTGGCAGATGGATTATTAAGCTTATAAACTTCATAAAATAGTCCATTCATTGTCTTTCAGAACTATTCTGCAAGGTACTTAATTCCCCAGTCCCATTTCCCTCCTAGTAAAGTCCTATCTTGCGTGAGATAAGTTGACAAAGCCACCTCCGGTGCTATAGTTCTAAATACGTTTCTATGAACTCTACCATCATGTAGTCGGTGGTTTGTCATTAGATTTCAGAATTTTCACGCAGATTTACAATACCTTCATCCAATCACCCGCTAGAATTGACATTAACTCTCTATACTTAGAGCTTGTCCGACAGAACGATGACTTCAGGAACAAGAAAGGTGGAATACACTCCGATGAGTAGAACGAAGAGAATGAACAAGAGGAAGACGGCCATCTCGGCTGCAGCGGCAAGCGCCCTACTCTTGCAAAGCCTGCTAGGCTTCGGCCCCATCTCCAGTACGCCTGAAGCTGCCGCAGCAGTAACAAGCACGGTCAAGCTCAGACTGATGGAGACGACGGATGTTCATACGAGCCTCATGGATTATGATTATTATAAAGACACAAAGGCGCTGAACGTGGGTCTAGTGAAGACTGCAACTCTAGTGAAGCAAGCTAGAGAGGAAGCGAAGAACACCGTCCTTATTGATAACGGAGATCTCATTCAAGGTACTCCACTCGGCACTTATATGGCGAAGGTGGATGGGCTGAAGGCTGCAGGCAGCATTCATCCCGTCTACAAGGCTATGAATCTGATGGGCTATGACGTCGCTACTTACGGCAATCATGAATTCAACTACGGCCTGGACTTCCTGGACCGCGCGACGGCAGGAGCCAAGTTCCCGTACGTGAATGCCAATATCTATAAGGATGACAACGATAGCAATCCTAACAATGACGTGAATAAGTACAAGCCTTATCTGCTGATGGATAAGAAGGTGAAGGATGAGAACGGTCAGGACCAGACGATTCAGATTGGTATCCTCGGACTCGTAACTCCGCAGATTATGGAGTGGGACAAGGCGCATCTGGATGGGAAGGTTATTACCAAGGACATCGCGGCAACGGCCAAGAAGTTCGTCCCTGAGATGGAGAAGGCGGGTGCGGATATCATCGTCGCAGTGGCGCATACCGGATTCGACAAGAGTGCGAAGGCAGACACCCTAGCTGAGAATGCTGTCCTGCCGCTCAGCGAAGTAGACGGCATTGATGCCATCACATTCTCGCATACACACAAGGTATTTCCTGCTGCGAGTGAGACAACTCTCGACCTCTCCTTCAAGGACAGCAGCGGCAAGCCGCTTCCTGGCATCGACAATGCCAAGGGCACGATTAACGGAGTAGCCGCGGTGCAGGCTGGCTTCGGTGGTGCGAACCTTGGCCTGATTGACCTGACCGTGGTTGGGTCAGGCTCTGACTGGAGCGTATCGGATTCCCAGTCCTCGACGAAGGCGATCTACGACAGTGTGACCAAGACGTCTCTCGTCGAGGCGGATCCTGCGGTTGTGAAGGCCGTAGCATCTGAGCATGCGAGCACAATCAAGTATGCGAACGAAGGAATTGGGGAGACGACTGCTCCTATATATAGTTATTTTGCACTTGTGCAGGATGACCCATCCATTCAGATCGTGACGAATGCACAGAAGTGGTATGTAGAGAACTATGTGAAGACGAACGTACCGAAGTACAAGGATCTGCCGATCTTGTCTGTAGGAGCGCCGTTCAAGGCTGGCCGTAATGGACCATCGGAGTATACGGATATTGCCAAGGGACCTATTGCGATAAAAGGTGCAAGCGACTTGTACCTGTATGACAATACGCTGAAGGCAATCAAGGTGACGGGTGCTACCGTGAAGGAATGGCTCGAGATGTCAGCTGGTGCGTTCAACCAGATTGATGCAGCGAAGACAAGCGAGCAGCCGCTGCTCAATCCTGCCTTCGCCGTGTATAACTATGACGTCATTGACGGGGTGACGTACCAGATTGACGTGACGAAGCCGGCGAAGTATAAGGCTGACGGTACGGTGAATGACGCGGCTTCCAGTCGAATCGTGAACCATCAGTTCGGCGGCAAGGCAATCGATCCGAAGCAGGAGTTCATTGTCGTGAGCAACAACTACCGCGTGAGCGGCGGCGGCAACTTCCCAGGCGTGAAGGGCTCCGAGCTGGTCGTTGACTCCGCGGATGAGAACCGTCAGGTGCTCATGGACTATATCGCGCAGCAGAAGACCATTAATCCTGGTGCCGACGACAACTGGTCATTCGCTCCGGTTAGCGGATCGGCGAATGTGACGTTCACAAGTGCGCCGGCGGGGGAGAAGTACCTCAACCTGTCGCCGCGCATCAAGTCCACGGGCAAGACAGATGACAAAGGCTTCGCGGTCTACTCGCTCAGCCTGAAGCCGGCTAACACCGTGAATGTTCAGATTCTTGGCATCAACGACTTCCATGGACAGTTAGACACCACGTCCAACTTCGGTGCGGGCAATGTCGGCGGTGCGGCATATCTGGCCACTTATCTCATGCAGCGCGAAGCAGAGAACCCGAATACGCTGCTTGTCCATAATGGTGACTCCGTAGGAGCAAGCGCTCCTGTATCGTCTATGGAGCGGGACAAGCCAACGATTGAATACTTGAATCTGCTGAAGTTCGATGTCGGTTCCATCGGGAATCACGAGTTCGACTATGGACTCGGTGCACTGAGAGCGCAGCTGGAGGGCGGCAAGGATCCCTTGAAGCCTGAGGTTGTGCATGATGGCGCGGACTTCCCGCATGTGAATGCCAATGCAGTGGATGCCGACACCGGCAAGCCGTTGTTCAAGCCTTATGTGGTGAAGGAAGTTGGCGGCGTGAAGGTTGGCTTCATCGGCGTCGTGACGATGGCGACGGTGTCGAAGGTATCTCCGGCTTCGCTGAAGGGTGTGAAGCTGGTGGAGCAGGCGCCAGTCGTTAACGCGGCGGTGAAGGAACTGCAAGCCCAAGGCGTGAAGGCCATTGTCGTGCTCGCGCATGACCCGGCTAGTGTGAACGCAACGACGGGCGCAGCTACCGGTGAAGCCATAGACCTCGCGAATGCGGTGGACGACGAAGTCGACGTTATCTTCGCTGGGGACAATCATGCCAAGGTGAATACGACCGTGGACAACAAGCTGATTGTGCAAGCTTACTCCTACGGAACGGCGTTCGCTGACATTGAGCTGCAGGTGGACAAGGATACCGGCGATATTGTACGCAAGTCGGCCGATATCGTCGACGTGAAGCAGGAAGGCGTGAAGCCGAATGCTGAGGTGGAAGCGCTCGTGAACAAGTACTTGGACAAGTTCCCGGTGCTTAAGCAGCCAGTCGGCACAACGAAGGCAGCCATCCTTCGCGAGAATGCCTACAATGAAGAGAATGCGCTCGGCAATCTGATTGCCGATGCGATGAAGGACAACATGAAGACAGATTTCTCCTTCATGAACCCGGGCGGGATCCGCAATGATCTTCCGAAGGGCGACGTCAAGTTCTCGGACTTGGCGAAGATCCAGCCTTTTGGCAACACGCTTGTGAAGATGACCTTGACTGGTGCGCAAGTGCGCACGCTGCTCCAGCAGCAGTGGGCGGTCAAGGCAGATGGGACGCCGGATACGAAGACGCTGCAGATTAGCGGGCTGAAGTACACGGCGGACTTCAATAAGCCTGTGGAAGAGCGTGTGACGGCACTAACCAAGGAAGACGGTACGAAGATTGAGGATTCGGCCAAGTATACGGTAGTCGTGAACAACTTCATGGCTGCCGGCGGTGATAACTACAAGGTGCTGACGCAAGGCACCGATGTGGAGATCTCTACGGTGAACGACCTGGATGCCTTCTACAACTATATTGTGAAGACGTTCAAGGGCGGAGAGATTACCTCTTCACTGCATGGTCGTGTTACGAATATTCCGGCAGATGTGAAGTCCTTCGAGGATGTTAGTGAGAAGTACTGGGCATACGGTGTTATTCGCGAGCTTGTGAAGCGCGGTGTTGTGCAGGGCGTGAGTGAGACGAAGTATGCACCTGAGCGGGATGTCACACGTGCTGAGTTCGCTGCTCTGCTGGCGAAGTACCTTAAGCTGAAGCCGGCTGCTGCGCCAGCGCCGTTCAGCGACGTAGCAGTTGGCAGCTGGTACGCTTCGGTGGTAGCATCCGTCTATGAAGCGGGCATCGTGGAAGGCAAGAGCGAGGAGTCGTTCGAACCATCTGCTCCGATCAGCCGTGAGGAGATTGCGGTCATGATGACCCGCGTGTACGAAGAGGTGCTTGGCAAGACGGCCTCTCCGGCAGCTATTACCTTCTCCGACCTCGGCGAGATTAGCTCGTGGGCGAAGGAAGCGGTGGAGCTCAGCGTGGGTGCCGGCCTCATGAAGGGGCGATCTGAATCGCTGTTCGTTCCTGCTGGTCTTGCAACCCGTGCGGAAGCTGCTCAGGTCATCCATAACCTTATTGAAAAATAAATAATGGCTAAGTAACCATAGGAAGGTTCTGTTGCAGAAGGTGAAGTTGCCTATCCTGCAGAGGGCCTTCCTTTTTGGTGTGTTCATCGGTCGCAACTTAATTTATTTCTATACGTCTTATTAGTGGAGTTATTTGGAAGTTAGCTTTTACTGCGGAGGGACATTGAATGGTTGTATTTTTCTTTAGTGCGTTATTTCTCGTTCCGATATTCAGCTTTGTATTCATTGTCGTACTACTCAAAGCCATAGAGAACATTGTTCGCAAGAGACGCTATGGAGCACAGTTATTCTGGAGCAGCACCTTCTTCGCCTTAACCATGTGGTCGATTAGTGTGTGCGCAGCTATTGGACTAGAGAATTCCTAGGGGAGGAACATCGTGTACAACTGGATGAAAAAATGGAGATGGCTCATGACATTAGCGGTTACTATTATCGTATATTCCGTTATTGTCGGAGCCTCTAGCACCACGTACACTGGAGAAGTTGCCACGGTGTCTGATGTGAACGCGAATACGATTATAGTAAAAAATCTAAGCGGACGGGTAACGACCGTTAGCATACCGACCGTAATGAGCAAATTAATTCAGGTGAATAACGAGTATTATATGGAATATGAGAAGCGCAGGTGGCAAAAAAGGCCGAAGCTAGTCTCAATTGAGCCTTAGAAGGAGAGCGCTGTATATGAATATAAGAAGGCTAGGCCCAGCAGAAGGAGCACCGATGGACCTGCTGCTGCTGGCTGACCCTTCCCGGAAGCTGGTGGAAGAATACCTGCGGTATGGAGAGTGTTATGTAGCAGATGTTGCTGGCACCATAATAGGGGTGTACGTGCTCATTCGAACAAGGCCTGGGACAGCCGAGATTGTGAATGTCGCCGTGGATGAACGCCATCAAGGGCAAGGTGTTGGTAAACAGTTAGTGAGACACGCCATCCAGAATGCAAGGCTGCTAGGCAATAAAACGATAGAAATAGGAACAGGTAACTCCGGAGTCGGACAGCTTGCTCTCTATCAGAAGTGCGGCTTCCGAATAACGGGAGTCGACAGGGATTTTTTCATACGGCATTATGATGAACCCATCTATGAGAATGGCATACAAGTCATCGACATGATTCGATTATCGCTAGATTTATAACGTGGAGGGCAAGAAGATGGAACGTTCGGTTAAAACGATGCTCTTCGGCATAGCCATTATGCTGCTGGGGATCTACATACAAGGAGAAGAGGGAATCAGACTTTATGGTGGGGAGTTCTACATAGTCATTCTAGGTTTCTTAATCACCTTAGCAGGACTCTTCATGGACAAAGTCATTTGGTTCTTTACCGATCGCAACTAATAATCCGGATGGTGAGCGCACAATGTCCGACATTCTCTTCTTCCTATTCCTCATAGGCTCGGTAGCAGTAGCAGGTTACATCATAGTCTACCTCTTTTTCCACAAGGCAATTAAGCTGAGGAAGCTTCCTTCTGCTGCGTGCGCTGTTATCCTCGTTAGTGTGTTCATGTACCAGTGGTACCAGAATATCATGGATAACTTCTTTCAGAACCTTCCATGATCAGTGACAGCTTAATTAGAGAGGTGGATTCAATATGTATGAGTATAAATATGTGGAAACTTCGTTAGGCGGATTCCTCCGGCAAGCAACCCATCGGGAGACGATTGAGAAGTACGCGCAAGATGGCTGGAGACTCGTTCAGGTGCTTCCAACCCATTATGATAGCCATGGTAAGCCAGCGGAATATGAGATTATATTCGAACGATTGATCCCTTCGGAATAACGATTGTTTTTGACAGTGGATTCAAGCCTTCATCCCAGCAAAAAACTATAAAGGAGTTGGTCAGTATGTCAAATTATTCAGGGCCGGTTCCGGGATCTGCTGTGAGAGGAACGGCATCAGGGGTGCTGTTCATGGGTGGATTCGGAACCCTGTGGTCCTATACGGGTGTAATGGGGCTGCAAGGCTGGGGTTCACCATGGCTAATGATTATAGCACTCCTCGTCGGAGTAACTCTTATCGCAGGGGGAATTACGCTTATTCGTGCATCAAGGCAGCTGTCTGATCGGGGTCCAGTGGCAGGGCCTATGGCAGACAAGCGAATGCGTCTCAAGTTCAACCTTATCTTCGCGGCAGAGGGAATTGCCATTGCTGTCACCGTGGCGATCTGTAATGCAACCAAGCATCCTGAGCTAATCCCGCTCATTGCAGCTGCCATTGTTGGATTGCACTTCCTGCCGCTAGCTCCGCTGTTCAAGGTTAATCTCTACTACTATACGGGCATCCTTCTCTGCATTCTGCCTCTGCTCACTTGGTTGCTGGTGCCCGAGATGCTTACGCTAGGTGAAAATGACATTAATGCTTACATGACCATCGTTGGTCTGGGATCAGCCCTCATACTATGGGGGACAGGGCTCAGCATATGGATGCTCGGCCGTGCACTGCTAGGCAGAGCTCGTCATGAGCAGTCCAAGCCTAACATTCATACCATTTCCCGATGAGTTGCACGTATACAGATGAACAGGAAGGCTGTCGATGTCGGCAGCCTTTTCCTCATGCAGTTAGATTAGATGATATACCAATCTTACATAATAGATGGAATGAATGGAACTTATCCCTTCCTATCTTGTCTATTTATTGGAGGTGTTACATCAGGTGGAGGAAGATCATTATCTTCAGTATATGAACAACATTGGGCCTTCGGAGATGGAGACTCTAATTATGCGATATTGGAAGGATATATGGAACTATGCTTACATCTTAACGAAGAAGCATGATGTAGCGGACGATCTTGCGCAAGATACGTTTGTGAATGCCTTTTTATCGTTGGGGCAATTTCGAGGCGAATCGAGCGTTAAGACATGGCTGCTCCGCATCTGTCGCAATCTTGTCATTAATTATAAGCGATCAGCGTTTTTTCGAAGGGTACTCCCTGTTGCTGCAGTGAAGCCAACTCTAAGAGCAGCTTCTGCTGAACATGTTGCTATAGCAAATACACAGGTAGATGTCATCTGGCAACATCTGCTCTCGCTTCCCGAGAAGCATAGAGAAGTCATTGTGCTGGATATTCGATACGGATTATCCATAAGTGAGATGGCAGAGTTCCTGGGCATCGTAGAAGGAACGGTTAAGTCAAGGCTTCATCGGGCAAGGGCCACAATGAAAAAAGCCATGGAGGAGAATGAAGCATGAGCAACCCGAAGTGGGAAGAACGGTTGAAACAAGGCCCATATGAAGCATCTCCGAGCTGGGAGCAGATGAGCAAGATTAAACAGCGAACAGCTGAAGGAGGGAAGCGGAAAGTGATAAAGAGATGGTGGATTCCTGCGGCTATTACAGCAACCATTATTACAGCGGGAATAGTGGTTCTACCACTCCCATCGCAAGAACAGCAGCAAGCAGCAAGCATGCTCACGAACAATGATTTGAATGCTATTATTCCGAGCAAGGATGCTGATCGGAGATTTATTCTGTACAAGGAGACAATCGGTACGGATAAGGTGTTAGTGTTCATGAATGAGTTCTATACAACCAAGCACGATATGAACTGGAGGGCAGGATATGTTCATAGGACAGACAAAGGTTGGGAGTGGGAGCAGGGAGGGGAACAGAGCATTTCACTAATTACAGCAGAACAATATGCAGACATGCAAGAAGGGAAGAGAGGGTTAGGGCTTACTTCTGGATATATGAAAGATGAAGTACAGCCTCTTGCTTACGGTATGGTCGTGAATCCCTATGTGACACAAGTGAAGGTAACGGATGAGCAGGGAAATGAAGCGGCCGCTCAATTCATTAAGGAAGCCTATAATGGCTATTCGTTATGGTTCGCAGAGCTTCCCGCAGAAGCTCACGGAAGCTACTTGGTAGAGGGCATAGACCGCTCCGGCGAGGTGAGAGAGTCTGCATCGGTTCATACTAACTGAAGGAAGTCTAATCTATTACTCACTATAATTTTGCTTAGCTTCTCTATAGCGCTTAATCGCTCGGGGCAGTCCGCCTACACCTAACAGGAAGCAAATAGCTACTGGGAATAGGAAAGGGAGATTGGCCTCTAGGTTGAATTCACGGACGACTCCTGTCTTAGGCTGATTGGAGTCCCATAGAAAATAAAGAAAACTTAAAATAGGAAACAGAATACAAAAGATACAAGTTGAAATATGAAAGAAATGTCTACCCAATTAACTGCCCCCTCCTCTCCATCAGGATAATTCCTTTACAACCGTATAACGTGTCTGAAGGGAAGAAGTTGCTGTATTTTTGCATAAAAATAACAACCAAAACAAATCCTAATCCCCAACATAAGCAAAAGGGGGTAGGACGATGAAAAATAAAGGAGCCGTATACAAGCTGCTCGTCTTGCTAGGTCTGTTCACGATGTTGATGGGCTGTAATAATGAAGAGGCGAAGCAGGAGATGAAGCAGGAGCAGCAGGAGGACATCATTGACGAGCGCGAAGATCGCCAGCTGGATTCGCCGGTCAAGGAATACCGCCAGGAACAGATGGAAGATCGAATGGACGAGCGGGAAGACGATCAATAAGATAGGCAAGGCACGAAGGGCAGCCTCCAGCAGGCTGTCTTTTTTTTCATACGCGATGACCCCGCCCAAGCGCACATAAAATAGGGATTCTGCTTGTCTGTGACAACCAGAATCCCTACATTTCAACTCGACTATTCAATTGAATCTAACGCTCCATTCTAACAACTGGTCTTGCCTGGTTACCCAATCTCGATCTCAGTGTTTAAGTAAATTTTGGTTAAGCGGATCATCCTTCGTGTCCGACGTCATCAACCCTTCATCTGTTCCCCGCATATCTCGAAGTTCTCTGAGGTTTGCTCCTTTCCCCAATAGTGAGATACGCTTCGCTAACCTAGCCCATTGGACTATCCCCTCTCTGTTAGTGATAAGCCTAGTATACACCATTATTTAAATATTGTAAATATTCAGATAATTATTTGTTGAGAATGGTATAGATCCTCTCAGCGGTGCATAGCTGCGCATAGATTCATCCAAACAAAGATTGCCTTACCTTGAAGTTAGCCAGTAAAATACTGGTATGACTACTCATGCTGCAACATAAGGGGATCTCTGCTATGACAATGGATCATTGTGCAAATTGCTTGGTACCAGATATGGGATACCATGTGGAATTCGGACCGCAGGTGTCCATCCCGTTCATGGACCAATACTTACTTGAATATTCTTCCGAGAAGTGGCTGAGGCTGTCGGAGCGTGTTTACTGGGTTTGTGAGGAGATTTTCAACGATATGCTTGACTACGCGGTGGCGCACCTGGACACCTCCCATATCTTCGCGGCAGTTGCTCCTAAGGTACCCGCACACCCTAACAAGCTAGAGCACCGTCCCATTCATGAGTTCCAGGAGCAGCGGAGCGCCCATTGGATCGACGAGATTATTCGCAGACCTGGCATCCAGACCCATTACCAGCCAATCGTGAGCGGTACGGGCAGTCGCAGTCACCCTGAGTTAATCGGATTCGAGCTGCTCTCCAGAGGCTGTGCAGAGGATGGGAGCCTCATCCCGCCTGCCCGCTTGTTCGAAGCAGCTAAGATAAGGAACCGGCTGTTCGCGCTGGATCGGGCATGCCGGCTGGCGGCAGTCCGCAATGCGGCGGCGGTGCAAGGATTCATGGCCTTCATTAACTTCCTGCCTACCTCCATCTATAATCCCTATCACTGCCTGCAATCGACGGTGGCCATCGTGAATGAACTGGGCCTTGATCCTTCCTCCATCATCTTCGAGGTGGTGGAGAGCGCCGAGGTGAACAATCTGAGCCACTTGAAGTCGATCCTGAACTATTATAGAGAATCGGGCTTCCGCTATGCGCTGGATGATGTCGGTACAGGCTTCAACAGCCTGGAGGTGCTGGCGGAGCTGGAGCCGGATATCGTCAAGCTGGCCATCGAGTTCACGCGTGGCGTGAGCCGGGACAAGGATAAGCAGGCGGTCGCCAAGGCGGTGCTGCGAATGACGCAGGAGAAGAATGCCCGATCGTTAGCGGAAGGGGTCGAGGATGCAGAGGATCTCGCTTGTCTGCAGGACATGGGCTACGAGTGGTTCCAAGGGTATTACTTCGGCAAGCCTGCCCCGCAGCCGCAATTCGCGGTCTAGATGTGGATAGAGTGGTCTTCTCGGAGGCTGCTTGCTGTCGTTTGCAGTCGTGAGGCGAATGCAGTACGATGGACAAGATTGGAACATTCAGGGCGCCGATCGAGGTGCACCATTGGAGGTAGAGCAAGCTGCTGCTGTCCACATCAACGATTCAGATCTTATCCATGATCATATCTATCCTGGCAGGCATAGGCTTAATCGCCATTCGAATAAGGGCAGGGAAGAAGCCGACCACGCTTCGCAAAATCATCATACCCCCGCTAGGCATGGCCACCGGCTTCATCATGTTCGCCGTACCGATGACGCACATTCCTTGGCTGTGGGGCTTGTCCGCCTTCGGCACCGGCCTGCTCATCTTCTCCTTCCCGCTCATCGTCACGACGCGGCTGGAGCGGGTGCACAAGGATATCTACGTGCGGCGCTCGAAGGCGTTCATCGCCATCATTATTGTACTGTTCGCCGTAAGGCTGGCACTGCATCCAGTGGTAGAGAGTTACATGAGCGTGCCGCAGACGGGCGCGCTGTTCTATCTGCTGGCCTTCGGCATGATCGTGCCTTGGCGGCTCGCGATGGTCAGCGACTATATTAGGCTGCAGAGAGCGGATTAGGAAGAGAGGCGAGGACCGATGAATGAGAAGCTGACTGAACGGGTGAAGCTGACGCAGCGCAAGCTGCGCAAGGGAACGCTGCGAGCGGTGTTCGAGGAATTTGACGGCAAGCTGATGGGCCTTGGCGAGGGGAAGCGGGCGGAGAAGTATCGGAAGATGGCCGCTGGTCCGTTCTCCTTCTACCGAGGAAGCGCTTATCTATTCTACTTCGATGTGACGAGGGAATGGTTCCCCTATCACACGCCGGCCGAGCGCCCGACCTGGATTCAGGGCGACCTGCACTTCGAGAACTTCGGCGCATTCCGCAGCGCGCGAGGGGCGCTCGTGTACGATGTGAACGACTTCGATGAGGGGTATCTTGGCTCCTACCTCTACGATCTGCTGCGGATGTCGGTGAGCATCGCGTTAGTCGCACGGATGAAGGAGCTGCCTGTCAGCAGTCAGCAGGATGTGATGGAGGAATATCTGCACAGCTATTGGCGGCAGATGAGGCGATTCGCGAGGGGTAAGGATGATCCCGCTTCGTTCCAGATGGATGCCGAGCATGCGGAGGGACCAGTGAAGAAGCTGCTTCGCAAGCTGCAGAAGCGAAGGGACCAGCATCTGCTGGAGAAGGTGACGGCGCTCGTGCAGGAGCACCGGCAGTTCGCGGAGACGGAGGAGATTACGACTCCCTCACAGGCGGAGCAAGAGGCGCTTGCTGAGGCTTGGCCGCAATACCTCGCAAGTGTACAGGCCGATGACGCAGAGGAGCTGCGGCACTTCGGCATGAAGGATATAGCGGTGAAGCATGGCTCCGGAACGGCGTCCATCGGGCTCGACCGCTATTATGTATTAATTGAAGCCGGTGCGGACGATCTGGGAGCGGATGATGTCGTGCTGGAGGTGAAGGAGGTGCGGGTTCCCGTGCCCGCCTACTTCATGAAGTATGATGAGAGCTTCTGGCAGGCATTCGGCCATCAGGGCAAGCGGGTCGTCATGACGCAGCAAGCGATGCACCACGAGGCGGATCCGTATCTAGGGTACTTGTCGATAGACGGCCGTGACTATTACGTTCGAGAGCGTTCCCCTTACAAAAAAAGGCTAAAACTAGAATCCCTCGAATCCACCGGCGATCTGCATTCGGTCGTCAGCAGCATGGGCAAGCTGACCGCTAAGCTGCATGCAAGGGCGGACGCCGATGTGGAGAAGGGCATACTCGGCTATCACAGCGAGCATGAGATCGTGCAAGCGATGGGCGATGATGCGGAGACGTTCAGCCGCTCGATTGCTGGCTGGGCGCTCGCCTATGCGGAGCAGGTGGAACAGGATTACGAGCTGTTCACGGAGTGGCTGACCGGAAGGCTCAGGAGCAGGGGGAAGACGAGTGCAAGGAAGGCGGAGCCGGCTCGCATGGGCTCGGCGAAGGCTCGGCGGACCTCGGCGGCAGCTGAGGCAAGAGGGGGAACGGGTCGGGAGGCATCTGCCGAGGTCAGAGCTAGTGCTAAGGCGGGACGCCAGGGCACTGTTGAGGGCGGTGCTAGTGCTAAGGCGGGACGCCAGGGCACAGCTGATGGCGGTGCTCGTGCTAGCGCGGGACGCCAGGGCACAGCTGATGGCGGTGCTAGTGCTAGTGCGGGACGCCAGGGCACAGCTGATGGCAGTGCCCGTACAGCTCCGGCTCGGCTAGGCACTGCGGAGGCTGAAGCTAGTGCTGGCGCTGAAGCTGGAGCTGGAGCTGGTATCGGCCCGGATGGGAGCTGAGAGCAGCCGGCTTGGGTGGTCTAGTGTCGGGCCGATTGACGGGGCTGCGGCTGGTGTGGTAGATTTGTTTTCATATGGGATGTAGGTTGTATGCAATTAAATTGATAGAGGTGGCAGCTTAGATGGAGATGGATCGAGAAGAGCTTCTGCGTCTGGAGCATCAGCTGTGCTTCTCGCTCTATGCTACCGCACGGGAGGTTACGAGGCTGTATCGGCCTTACCTGGACAAGCTGGGCATCACGTATACGCAATATGTGACGCTGCTCGTGCTCTGGGAGCAGGACGATGTGCCGGTGAAGGTGCTCGGTGAGAAGCTGTATCTGGATTCCGGGACGCTGACCCCGCTGCTGAAGAAGCTGGAAGGTATGGGCTATGTACGGCGGTTGCGGGATGCGAAGGATGAACGGAGCGTTCGGGTGCAGCTGACCGAGCAGGGCAGGGAGCTGAGAGAGCAAGTGCTGGACTTGCCTGAGATGCTGTTCTGCAAGCTGGGCATGTCTGCGGAGCAGACGGTTGCGCTTCGCACGCAGCTTCAGGAGCTGACGAGGTACGTGCATGAGTCTCAGGAGTAGAAGAGGTATGGGTACGGACCTCATGAGTAGATGGGGTATATGTACGGATCTCATGAGTAGATGAGGTATGTGTACGAATCTCATGAGTAGATGAGGTGCGTGTATGAGACTCAGGAGCAGGATGGGGATTCGCTTGAGCAGCGCGTGTAGCTTGTGTATTGTAGCGCGTGTAGTGTGAGCTGTGAGTGAATGAGTAAATGAAGGTAGACTATAACAGAGGAGTGGATCTGAATGTCCGTCTATGATTACAAGGCAACGACGATTCGAGGCGAAGAGCAGAGCTTGAAGCAGTACGAGGGTAAGGTGCTCCTCATCGTGAACACGGCAAGCAAGTGCGGCTTCACGCCGCAGTACACCGAGCTGCAGAAGCTGTATGAGCAGTACAAGGGGCAGGGACTGGAGATTCTTGGCTTCCCGAGCAATCAGTTCGGCGAGCAGGAGCCAGGTACGAACGAGGAAGTGGAATCGTTCTGCGAGATCAACTACGGAGTGAAGTTCCCGCTCTTCGCGAAGACGGATGTGCGCGGTGAGACGGCGCATCCGCTATTCCAGTACTTGACGGAGCAGGCGCCGTTCGCAGGCTTCGACACGGACACGCCGAGCGGACAGCGGATGAACAGCTTCCTGAGTGAGAAGCTGCCTCATATTATGGAGGGCAACGGCATCAAGTGGAACTTCTCGAAGTTCCTCGTTGACCGCACCGGCCGCGTCGTGAAGCGCTACGAATCCACGGTGAATCCGGAGGATATCGCCGGAGACATCGAGCAGCAGCTGTAAGTATATGAATGTGAGTAAGTATTAGTAAGTTTTAGTATGTGTGAGTATGTGTGGTGCTCCCGAAGCCTGTGGCTTTGGGGGCACCTTTTGTTTTTTGTGGGGAGGGGAGGGGATGGGAGGAACTGAACCTATCCGGCAGCCGCGCCTTCGGCAACCTGCGAACGCGGGCAAGCGGCAATAGGGTCAGAAGTGCACCATATGGCCGAGGAGCGGGAGGATGAGAGGTCCATAAGGTGCATTAGTGCACCATATGGCCGAGGAGCGGGAGGATGAGAGGTCCATATGGTGCATTAGTGCACCAGAATGGGGAGGAGCGGGAGGTTGAGAGGTCCATAAGGTGCATTAGTGCACCAGGATGGCGAGGAGCGGGAGATTGAGAGGTCCATAAGGTGCATTAGTGCACCATATGGCCGAGGAGCGGGAATCTGAACTCATCACTAGAGTTAGGTGAGGAGCAATAATTCTAACAACCCAACCCAACCCAACCCAACCCACCAGCCTAGACGGCGGCCTCCCACCATGTGATGCTGGCATAGGTGCTAAGGGAACCGAGAATGCTGAGGGACCCGCTCACGGTAAGCGTCACCGCTTGCCCTTCCGGTACAATAATGCTGCTCGGATACTCAAGTCGGAACGAGGCAGGCTGCAGCGGGTAGGTCATGAAGGTCGTGCCGCCGGATACCGCTGATATGGATGACCTAGCTGTAACCACACTGGCTGTACTGCTGCCTAGCCTGAGATTCCTGGCTGTAACTGCTGCGGGCAAGGACAAGCTGCCACCGCTCACGATGGCGGAAGTGCCGGAGAAGCTCGACAGCACGCTCAACGAGATATCAATGCTCCCCTCGAAGGAGGTTATATAGAGCCTGCGGCCGCTTGCTGCTGGATTGCTAAGCTGCAATGAGACAATAATTGTGCCTCCTAGAATACCGAGTGAGCCGGTGTTGGAGGCTGAAGCCATGTAAGATAGTCCGTTGACCGATGCATCTTGGGTAGGAGGCGCGATGGTCTCTGGACTCGTATACGTATTCGTCGCGTCACTGTAGAGGAACTGGTTGCTGTTATGGAAGATCGACTGATTCGGCATAACCGTCTACGCCTCCCACCACGTAATGTTCGCGGCAGCGGTTAAGGAGCCGGTACCGATGGAGAAGGTCAGGACGCGCGTCTCGGGGACGATAATGGCTCCTGTGAAGTCGAAGGTGAACATACCAGCAGCTACAATCACCGTTGTAAAAACCGTAGGGCTCCCCGTCACACTCCCCGTAGCCACTCTAGCGGTTGCGATGCTAGTAACAGAGCTGCCTAGCTGCGTGTTGAACGGAGTTGGTGTCGTGCCGCCGGATACCGTACCGCCTGAGTAGAGGTTGAAGGTGGCTGCCGCGCTTACACCACCTGAGATCCGAGAGATATACAAGGTACGACCGCTTGCTGAGGGATTCGTAATCTGTACGAGCAGACTGGAACCGGCACCGACGCTCGTACTTGCGCTAGTTGTCATGAAGAGCCGCCCATTACGAGCAGCGGAGCCTTCAGGCGGCGAGACCACCTCTGGGGAGAGGTAGGAGGAGGTCGATTGTACGTAGAGGGGGGTATTCTCATTATTGAAGACGTTCTGATTGGTCAAGGGCACACACCTCTTCGTCCCTGTGGGACATGGTATAGACATAGGATATGCCCCTCGCGGCCCCGCGGTATGGGGTAGGATGGAGGAGCTCTAGAATTAGGTTGAAGGAGAGGAGTGACATCTGCCGTTGCCATTCCCTTACGTCGCTCATACACTAACGCAGCATGGACACCTCTACGGCGTGTCTAAGGGGAAGATGGTATGGGGAACAAGGCGCGACGATGCGCTCCAAGGAGACACAAGCCGCACCGCAGCCGCAGCTTGAAGAAGAGGGGGCGGAGCTGGAGCAGATGCAAGAGGCGCCATGTAAGGAAGTGTCGCCTGCCTGAGCTATATCAGGAGAAGGTATTCTTGCGCGTTCCGGTGACTGACCAGCTGCTTCCGCTGCCTGCCCAAGATACATCCCGGGCTGCCGTATACTCCTACGCCGTTATTAATACTGGCCAGCATCCAGTTCGGGTGAAGCTCGAGATTACCCCTAACGGCACGGACTATGCGCTCGATGTGGAAGGTATTGTAGCACCTGGTGAGACGGAGGTTATCGTGCCATCCAAGTTCCTGAAGTATACCAGGGTAGCGGTGTGCACAACAGAGCCCGGGCAGACTGCGGTTCTTAGCGTCTATTATCAGGCTCAGCTTGTGCGGTAGGAAGTCTAATATATTGTGATAAAAAAGGTGATGACGAAACCATGCCAAACTTCTCATCGTTCAACCCTAATCCTGAAAATCTCCGAACGTTAATCTTCGGCCGCGACGCAACGGAGCAGTCTCAAGCACTTGCTACCAATACAAGCGGCAATCTACTCAACATCATGCTCGACGGTACGATTAGCAGCATACTAGGGACGACGATTACAGCAGGGACGCTGTCGACCGTGGAGAGCGTGCTGGGCGCGACGATCACAGCGGGGACGTTGTCCACCGTAGGCAGCGTGCTGGGCGCGACGATTACAGCAGGGACGTTGTCCACCGTGGGCAGCGTGCTAGGAGCGACGATCACAGGTGGAACGCTGGACA